>CBFIDI010000026.1:0-17517 GCA_965661355.1 Rickettsiales bacterium
ATCTAATTTCGTAGAAACCTTGGCGCCACCCACAACGGCCATTATAGGTTTTTTTGCATTTTTTAAATGGATCGATAAATTATCAAGCTCTTTTTCTAATAAAAATCCGGCAACTGGTTTTAGAATTTTTGCAACCCCAACAATAGAAGCGTGACTTCTGTGACAGCACGAAAAAGCATCATTAACATATAAATTAGCTAAAGACGCCAACTTCTGTGAAAATTCTACATCATTTTGCGTTTCTTGATTATAAAAACGTAAATTTTCAAGCATTATAACATCGCCATAATTTGTATTTAATACTTTTTCTTCAACTTTTGCACCAATGCAATCATCAACAAAGTCAACATTAATTTTATCACCGAGCAATTCTTGAATTCTTGTTAACAATGGTTTCAAAGACATTTCTGGCACAATTTTACCTTTTGGCCGAGAAAAATGAGAAATAATTATAACCTTTGCTTTATTTTCAGCTAAATATTTTATTGTCGGAATAATTGATTTTATTCTGGTGTCATCCTCAATTTTACCATCTTTCATCGGAACATTTATGTCAACGCGAACTAAAATATTTTTATTTGTTACAACTTGGTCTTTTAACCTGTTAAAATCACTCATTTTAATGTTTTATTTGAAATTTCTGATTAATTTTAAGCTCTAATTGCTAAATTATTAAAACTTAATAATTTTACCCTATAATTTTGTCAGTTTATCGTTTTAAACTCCGAAAAAGCTTTAAAACAAGGCGATTAACGCCAATTAAACGATAAAAATTCTTGACTTTTCGTGTTTTTATAATTATAATTGCTGAAAGTTAATTTTTCTAGCTTTTATTTCATACTTGAAATATTAAATTACATATATTAAAGTTATTTTTTGCGCTTATTTTTAGCGCCATAGTTAAATTATTAAATCTAATTATTACATTATTATGGGAACTAAAAACAACCCTAAAAACAGACAAGCAGCAGCCCAGAAAAAAACTTTTGATGGCAAAGAAATAGAACCAATTTTATACCACGGCACAAATGCTGGACATGGCAAATATATTGCCGCTAGATATTCTGGTGGACCAGCAAATTTAGTTGTTGATGAAAATAAAAGACCAATTCAATGGGACGAAATAGCTTAAAATTTAGATAATTTTATCATAGTTTTGGCTTATATTTTTCTCAATTTGTAACTTGAAACTGACTAGACTTACTTTAAAATTAGTTAGCTTGATATATTCATAATTTCGTGGCCTTATATAATTTTTTATTACTCAAAATTATATAAGGCTAGAAAAAAATTTAATATTTGGCTAAATTACAAAATTTCACTTTCAACATAAGTCAAATTTAAATAATTAAATTATAAAAATATGCCAGAAGTCATAATTAATGGCCCCGAAGGAAGAATTGAAGGAAGGTACCATCAAAATTCGAACCCTAAAGCACCTGTAGCTTTGGTTTTACACCCACACCCTCTTCATGGTGGAACCATGAATAATAAAATAACTTACAGCCTATATAAAAACTTCGTAAATAACGAATTTTCAGTGTTGCGCATCAATTTTAGAGGTGTTGGTAAGTCTCAAGGTAAATTTGATAACGGAGCAGGAGAATTACTAGACATGACGGCCGTTATGAACTGGCTTCATGATCAAAATATGGAATCAACCGAATTTTGGGTAGCTGGCTTTTCTTTTGGCTCTTGGATTGCACTACAACTTTTGATGAGAAGACCAGAAATCGAAAATTATATTTTAGTTGGCCCACCCGCTAGTAAATACGACTTTAATTTTATTGTACCATGCAGCGCTAACGGCCTTATTGTTCAAGGTGAAGATGATGAAATTTCAAAAGAAGAAGACACTTCTCAAATCGTCGACAGGCTTAGCGTTAAAGAAGAAGCTGAAGTAATATATAAGGTAATTGAAGGTGGCGATCATTTCTTTAAAGACCAAATGGAAGAATTTGAAGGTATAATAGATAATCATGTTAAGAGCTGTTTAATCGCTGATGCCTCTAAAGTTAGAAAGGTAAAAAGAGACAGAAGAAGGCGCCGAAAAAAGAAGAATGTTAAAGAGAAAAAGCCAGAGCGCGCTCAGAACCCGGTGAAATCCCTGTCGTTTTTTGATAACTAATTGCCAAACCCTTTTTCATCCTAATTGCTAAAAATGCAAATGCCTCGGCCTCTATTGCATCGCCGTTAAGACCCAATTCTTCAACTGGCAAAATATCAACATAATTAATCCATTTCTTCATTTCGTTGATCATGGTCAGATTATTTTTACCGCCCCCGCAAATATAAATAGCCTTGATTTTCTTAGAACACGAAAGATATTCAAGATTTTTTAACAAAGCTTTGGCGTGCATATAAGCAAAAGTTGCCAAGGCATCTTCTAGGTCAAGTTTATTTACGGGTGCCAATATTTCCTTAAAGTCGTCGCGGTCAAAAGATTTTGGCGGTTTTGCGTTAAAAATATTATTACGCAAAATTTTATCTGCTAAATCAATATTTACCTTACCTTTTTTAGCCAATTCGCCATTTTTGTCGTAATTTTTACCAGTTTTATCTTTTATTATATCGTCAGAGGGCGCGTTTCCGAAACAAAAATCAAAAGCCTGAATGTCATTCTCACTATCATTTTTGACATAAGTAATGTTGCTTATTCCACCAATATTTAAAACAATATAAGGTGCTTTTTTAGAGCCAATCATATAAAAATGATATATTGGCACAAGGGGTGCGCCCTGTCCACCATTAGCAATGTCAAAAGTACGAAAATTTTTTATGGTTCTTACCCTAAACTCTTTTTCAATCAAATCTACATTGCCAATTTGCCAAGTTATTTGCTCTTTGGCGTTGTGAATTATTGTTTGACCATGAAAGGCAATAACATCAATTTCAGAATTAGCTATTTTATTTTTTGCTAAAAATAATTTAATGCATTTTATCGTAAATAAAGTAAATTCTTTTTCTGCAACCTTGATTTCAAGTAATGTTTTTTGTAAATTAATTACATCGTGAAGCTTTTGCTTTAAAGGGGGGGTGTAAGGAAAATATGAAAATTTTTTATTCTTTATAATATTTTGGCCATCGCTTTCAATCATAGCAATATCAAGGCCGTCAAGCGATGTTCCGCTCATTACCCCTATTGATTTTAGAGTGTTCTTCATATTTATTTGCAATTATTTTTAATTTTATTCCAATTTTAAATATAGTTTTACGCCAAATAAAAGCAAGAAATTACCATAATTTAAACTAAGTTTTATCAAAAATTTTAGTTATTAAATTATTTTGGATATGATCTTTTTAAATCTAAACTCTATAATTCATTTCTATTGCATGAAATTTACCATAAAAACTTATCTTTTTTCCTTAAAAATAATATTTTTTATTAGGCACTTTATCTAAAATGCCGTTTATAACATCTTTCAATATTTGATTATTATAAATGCCTTATCTTTTTAATATAAATGACAGCCAAGTCTTTTTACTTAAAATTCACCCCTTAAGAAATATTTTATATAAAAATCAGCCAAGTAATAGAAATTGACATTATTTATTATTAACTCAGTTAAATTTTGATTGCAGCCATAATTGATAAATTATTTATGCAATATTTTGCTTAAGGATTGGCATATTTTGTCGATTTAGAAAACAATGATGAATCAAATATTAGCTTTGGCTTTTATATCTTCGATTATATTTTTAAAACTGTCAATTTCATAATTGTCATGAACACCCTGAATTACTGAAGAAATTCTTTCAAGCCCCATTCCAGTGTCTATTGAGGGTTTTGGTAAATTTTTCACTTCGCCATTTTTACCTTTCTCAAATTGCATAAAAACCAAATTCCAAATTTCGGTGAATCTGTCACCATTCTCATCTTTTGAACCCGGTGGGCCGCCAAAAACTTCTTGCCCATGATCATAAAAAACCTCAGAACATGGTCCACAAGGCCCAGTTTCACCCATTGACCAAAAATTATCAACCGTTGAAATTCTAATAATTTTATGATCGGGAAGATTGGCTATTTTTTTCCATAAAATGAAAGCTTCATCATCATTATGATAAATTGTTGCCAAAAGCTTTTTTGGATTTATCTGAAGTTCTTTTGTTAAGAACTGCCAAGCGTAAAAAATTGCTTCTTCTTTAAAATAATCGCCAAAAGAAAAATTTCCGAGCATTTCAAAAAAGGTGTGGTGCCTTGCAGTATAACCAACATTGTCAAGGTCGTTGTGCTTTCCGCCAGCGCGTACACATTTTTGCGAAGTTGCAACTTTTGTATATTCAGGAGTTTGAACGCCAGTGAAGTAATTTTTAAATTGGTTCATTCCAGCATTGACAAACATTAAAGTTGGGTCATTATAAGGAATTAGCGGTGAAGATGGCAATATTATATGATCATTTTTAGCGAAATAATCTAAGAATTTTGTACGGATATCGTTAACGAGCAATATGAATGTTTGTTTGATTGCAAATGGTGGGTCTGGGTGGGCTTGAACCACCGACCTCGCACTTATCAGGCGCGCACTCTAACCAGCTGAGCTACAGACCCATTTGACTTTTTAAATTTTGACCTTTTAAATATGTAAAATCTAAATTCAAGATTATTAATTATATATTGTAATTTTTAAAAATCAAAATGTTTTTGCAACTAAATCAAAGTTTTTCTTTAAGTGGTAAAATTAACTTTGGAATTAAATTTTAATATATCATTTAATCTTCAAACTCAACTTTTAATTTAGTCATTTTTTTATTTAACTTTTCTATAACTTCGCCAGTAATGTCAATTTTAGCTTTTGAGTAAAATAAGCTCGAGGCCGGAATAACAACTAAAAAATCTTTTTCTTTAGCGATATCAGAAACGATAATTTCTACCTCTGAATTTACCTTGCTAAGCGATTTAGAATAAGCTTTTTTAAGGATTAAGTCTTTTTTATCCGCGTAGCTTTTAAATGTTTTTATTTTTTCTAGAAAACTATTTTGCTGGCTTTCTAGCGCTTTTTGCGACAAAATATTTTGCTTTGCTTTTATTTTATCCCTTTCCTTAGTTAACTCTTCTTCTTTTGAACTAATTTCTTTTTGATAAGAATCACGCTTGCGGCTGATCATTTTACCAATATATTTTACCACTTTTGCTTCTTTTGAAATTCTTTCTACATCAATAACAGCTATGATTTCAGAAGAATTGGCGCTTTGTAAATTTATTGCTAGAAAACACAAAATTATAGAAAATGTTTTTTTGATGCTATTTTTCATTTTTCAACTTTAATTGATATAATTTTAACTTGTTTTAGTCTTTATTTAATGGCTTTATCTTAAATTTTATTAAGAAAAATTGCTTGTATAATTATGCGTTAACTTGAAATTAAAACATGAAAAAATAGTAACATTAATTTTTTAATTTACAACTTGTAATTTTTAGCGGTTTATGTTATATTACTTTCGACCCAATCTTAACTTTTTTATTAATACTTAATAAGTTTAACAAATATTTAATAATTTGAAGATTAATTAGTAAAATATGACAAAAAACATAACAAAACCATCAAAAGATCAGGCCATGCAGGCTGTTAGAACTCTAATTTCATGGGCTGGAGACAATCCTGATCGCGAGGGCCTTATAGACACCCCAAAGAGAGTGGTAGAAGCTTACAACGAGTTTTTTGCTGGTTACGCACAAAATGCAGAAAATATTTTAAGTAAAACTTTTGAAGAAGTTGAAAAATATGATGATATGGTATTGTTAAAAGCCATGCGCTTTGAGTCGCACTGCGAACATCATATGGTTCCATTTATTGGCACCGCCCATATCGCATATATTCCAAATAGCCGCGTTGTAGGAATTAGTAAAATTGCCAGATTGCTTGATATTTTCTCGAAAAGACTGCAAACTCAAGAAACTATGACATCGCAAATTGCCGATTCCATCGAAAAATGCCTAAAACCACTTGGTGTTGCCGTTATAATTGAAGGCGAGCATCAATGCATGACCACTAGAGGAATTCATAAAACTGGCACTACAACGGTTACGAAAAAAATTACTGGCCTTTTTAAAGAAGATTCAAAACTTGAAGACAGATTCTTCAAAATGATTGCGATGTAACCTAATTTTAATAAAATTTTATAATTATAAACTCTTTATTAACTTTTTAATTTTTCGAAAACGCGCCACTTTTACACTTTAAATCGCTATTTTAAAGATTTCTTAATGATATTTGATTAAAATTACCCTCTTTAATATGCAATCTTATTTATTTTAAAGATTTATTACTTGCCCTAAAAATTATTTAATATTATCATTTATCACAAATAAAAAGATAAGTTAATTTACATGATAAAAACGAACAATAAAATAATTTTAGCTTCTTCATCTTGGGTCAGAAAAAAAATTATGGATGAAACAAAAATAGATTACGAAGTTATAAATCCTGATTACGACGAGGAAAAGGCAAAATCTGAGTTTTTAGACAAAAATATTGACCAACTTGCACTTGAGCTTGCAAAAGGAAAAGCATTGAGCGTTAGCAAAAGTCATCAAGATGCAATTGTTATAGGGTCTGATCAAATATGTGAAATTAACAATCAAAAACTAGATAAATCAAAAGATCTTGAAGATGCAAAACAGCAACTAAAAAAGCTAAGCGGAAAAACTCATATTCAAAATAACGCCGTTGCAATAGCAAAAAATAACGAAATTATTTTTGAAAGCTTGACGAAAGTAAAGTTAACTATGCGTAATTTGTCAAATTTCGAAATTGATTCTTATGTTGCGCAAGATAAACCAATTGGAAGCGCCGGAAGCTATAAATACGAGTCTTTGGCAAAACACTTATTTGCAAAGGTTGAAGGAGATTACTACTCTATTCTTGGAATGAACATTCAAGAAATACTAAATTTTTTACACAATAAAAATATAATAGAAATCAAATAAATAAAAATGGAATTTATCGGCCAAGATTTAATTTTAATATTTATCACGCTAACTTTACTAGAAATTGTTCTAGGAATAGACAATTTGGTTTTTATTTCAATCGCAACTTATAAATTACCCAAAAAACAGCGCAAAAAAGCCAGAATTTTTGGCTTGTCATTAGCTCTTGCAATAAGAATTGCAATGCTATTCACCCTTTCTTGGGTAATGTCTTTAAGTGAGCCAGTATTTTTTATTGGTCAGCTAGGAATGTCTTTTAAAGACATATTGCTAGTTTCGGGTGGATTATTTTTAGTGATTAAAAGTGGTCACGAAATAATTAATGATGTATTTTTTTCGCACGCGCAAAGCCAACAAAACTCGGAAACAAAAAACTTGTCTACGGTTAAGAAAAGCATGGCAGCAGCAATAATACAAATTTCCGTGATTGACTTCGTATTTTCTTTTGACTCTGTTATTACTGCGGTTGCCATGACAAATAATATTCCAATTATTATTGCGGCAATTCTAATTTCAATGATAATAATGCTTATTTCAGCGGAATCTATTAGTAAATTCTTGCGCGATTACCCTTCGCTTAAAATTATTGCGCTAGCCTTAATTTTCATGGTGGGAACTATTTTACTTGCCGATGGCTTTCATATACATATTTCAAAAACATATTTATATTTTTCGTTGTTTTTCGCCTTATCGGTAGAGACGCTAAATATAATTTCTAGCAAGAGAAATAAAGGCATCAGGTAAATTTTACTAATTTTAATTTACTTTCTTACTTTAGCGTTACGGCTTTATAGTATTGATTATAGCTATCGATAATCAATATCGAACAATTCTTGCAAATAGTTAAAATAATATAACAAAATTGTTGCAAAAAAAATTTCACATCTCATAATCTAGGTTAGGATTTTATTGTTTAATTATCAAAAAATAATTAATCCTGTTTTATTAATTAATTTAGATTTAGATATGAAACTTTGTTTTAAAATCTTCCTTCTTGGCGTAATAGCTAATTTAACTTCGTCTTGCATCATATTAGATATCATTTTTTAAAATTAGATAGTAAACTTGATGTTCTTTCAAAGCCGTGACATCATGGTTTTGAAAGAATTTTTAATATAAAAGTCATAATCAATATCCCTAAAATAAATTCACAAGTAAATATATGAAAATTTTCAATAAATTTATATTAATGTTAACATCGCTGACATTACTTTCTTCTTGTCATATAATGGGTGACCTTGGTAAAAAAAATAAGACACAAGAAATAAAGCCGCTAAATTTTTTAGAAAAAGCTCCTGAATATAAAATTAATCAATTTTTAAAAGACGATCTAAAGGCTTTTGCTATAGTACAAGATAATGACGGAAGAATTATTGATGGCTTTGTCGCTAAAATTCAGGGCGAGTGGGAGAATAACAAAGGTACGGTAAAGTTTGTTTATAATTTTATTAAAGGCAAAAAAGACTCTAGAACATGGCTTATTACGACGCAGGGCGAAAAAGATTACAACGCAATCGGTCACGATTTCAACGCACCCGCAAAAGGTAGGCAAACGGGAAATGTCTCAGAAATTTCCTATCAATTAAGCTATGATTACAACGGTCAAAAAGAACAAATTGATTTTACTGAAAACTTATATATGGTCGACAAAAATTCAGCTATTGTAATTTCTGATATGAGAATTGGACAAAACAAAATAGGTAAAATGATTATTTCTTTACAAAAAATAAATAATATTAAAAGGATAGACAATGAAAGTCACGAACAACCAGAAATTCAATAAAATCACAAATGACTCATTTATAATTTCAGCTTATGAATTTTCTAAAATAGGCCAAGCAAAGCATGTCAGCCAAAAATCTTTAAAGTCATCTATTGCAAATAATAACCTGACTTGGGTTCATATTGACGGAAATTCAAGCGAAGGAATTAATTGGGTGCAAAATAATATTCCCTACACTCAAGATCATTTAATTACTGAATCGTTATTCGCAGAAGAAACCAGGCCCAGAATAATTGAATTCGAGCAAGGTATGTTAGTTATTTTAAGGGGAATTGATATCGATGAGACAACAAAAGAAAATAGAACAACTTCAATAAGAATTTGGATTGATGAAACAAGGGTAATTAGTGTACAAAAAAGAGTCTTTACTCCCGTTGTTAACTTGATTAACAAAATTGAGATGGGGCAAAAAGTTAATAATTCCGGAACCATTTTAAGACTTATTCTTGAGGAAATTATATCATCTTCTTGGAAAATTACCTCTAATTTCGATAGCGAGTTACAATATATCGAGGAAAAAATTAACGAAGGTGACATTTCGCAATTAGCGCGAAAAAATGTCAGCAACTTTAAAAGACAATCATCTGAGTTCAAAAGATATATCTTGCCGCAAAAAGAAATAATTACAAGACTTGCCACTGGAAACTATAATTGGATAGACGATTGGGCAATTAGATATTTTCAAGAATATCAAAATAAAATATCTATTTTGCTTGAAGAATTTGAAGAAATTAAAGAAAGGGCGCAAATTATTAACCAAGATATTTTTAATATTAACTCTGAAAAAACCAATAAATCAGCCTATAAAATATCACTTATTGCTTCAATATTTCTTCCGCTCGGTTTTATTACCGGTTTATTTGGCATGAATATTCAAGGCATTCCTCTTTCTGACGAAAAGTCTGGATTTTATATCATAACTTATTTTATGGTTGTAATTTTCGGGGCTTTATATTTAGTTTTAAGAAATAAAAAATAATTTACAAACCACTATTTCTCAGCTTTTTTGATGGCGCAATAAATAATCTATAATATTCTTTCTTGTCGACAGATTTTTATTATGACCAGTAAATTTTTTTATAAAATAGCCGCTTATTTTCAAACCTTGAACTAATTCGTTATTTTCTATTATTTCTTCGTTGCTATTTTTCACTAGAAATTTTGGCAATTTAAAAAGCTTATTTTCGTATGGCAACCCAACTTCATAACAAACTGCCCTGCCTGATTTTGGTGAAATAAAGGCAAGATCTTCACTTTTATTAGTTACGGCGCATGAAGAAATATCAAGGCCATAACCTAATTGAGATAAAATATAAATCTCAATTCTAATATAATCTTGCAAAAAATTATTTGCGTTATCTTGGATACATATTTTTTGCAAGAAATCTAAAACTATATTAAATAACTGATGATGATTGTCTCTTTCCAAAAAACAGCTGTCAATTATTGAAAATAAAGACATCATGCAATTTAGCTTTAACTTCTCAAAAACTATTCTACTAGAAAAAGACTTTATTAGATCGTTATAATAAAAAGAACCAAGCCCCTCTTCATTTCGACTTTTCCATTGAAATGAAATTAAATTACCAATTTGAAAACATAAACGATTGCTACGCGATCTAATTTTTTTGACAAATCCGCGACATATTCCATGATTTTCACTGAAAATTTTTACAATTGAATCAGATTCAGAATATGGCTTAATATTTATTACTAAAGCTGTGTCGCTAAATTCCATTATTTAGTATAATTTTTTAATAAAAACTCTAAGGCCTTTTTTTTATCGCTAAAAGTTATTTTATTATCTTGATTAAATTGATTTCTAAACCAAGTTAATTGCCTTTTAGCATAATTTCTAGTTTTTTGCTGCGAAATTTCTATAGCCTTATCTTTAGTTATTTTCTGATCTAAATAGTCTTTAATTTGTTCAAATCCAAGGGTTTTGGTAACTTGCGACTTTTTGTTAATATTTTGTTGCAGCAATAATTTTACCTCGTCAATTGCGCCATTTTCAAAAATTTGCAAAAAGCGCTTATTGCAATTTCGATAAAGCTTTTCGCGCTCTAGCTCTAAGTTTATATGAATTATATTTTTAGAATTTATAAAATTATAATTAGGTTGATTTAGCCAGTAATCTAAGCTTTTTTTGGTGTGACTGATAACTTCATAACGCCTTATAAGTCTTTGCTTATCACAGTTTTTAATAAAATTACCACCTTCAAGAATTATAAGTTTTTCGACAAATTCTTCTCTGGACAATTCATTATATAAATTTTGCGCATTTTGCGAAACTTCCTCAGGAATTTCAGGAATTTTATTAATGCCAAAAATTAATCGAGAAATATACATGCCGCTTCCACCAACAATAATAGGTAAAATATTATTTCTGCGCGCTTCTTCAAGTTCATTTTTAATCATTTTAAGCCAAGACGCAACCGTTATCTTTTGATTATTGCTTAGCTTTGAATATAATTTATGACTAACTTGATTTAAATCTTGCCAACATGGCTGAGCCGACAAAATTGGCAATTCTTTAAAAATCTGCAAAGCGTCTGCGTTAATAATTACGCCATTTGCCTTGCAAGCAAAATCAAGAGCCAAAGAAGATTTGCAAGAAGCGGTTGCACCCGATATAACAATTATTTTATTGTCTGTTTGAAAAATACCAGAAGGCATAAATTATAAAATCCCCTCTTCTTTAAAGCTAAAATAACCCTGTTTGCCAATTATAATATGGTCAATAACATCTATCTCTAACTTTTCTAAAATGTTAACAATTTCATTAGTAGTTTTTATATCCGACTTCGAAGCTTGTAAATTAGAAGCTGGGTGATTATGCATTAAAATAACCGAAGAAGCATGAAGAATTAGAGCTTTTTTTGCTATGTTTTTCACGCTTATTTGCACAAAATCAGATTCACCAAGACTTATTAACTCATCTTCGATTAGTTGGTAATTTTTATTTAAAAACAAAACTCTAAATACTTCGTTATCAAGGTTTGCAAGGCTTGATCTTGCGTAATCTAAAACCAATTGCCAATTTGACAGAACTTCTTTTTTGCTGGCCCTAATTTTCAAAATTCTTGATATTATTTGCGCATTTATTTTTAACGCAACAATTGCCGATTCTCCAATATTTTCTATTTGACGCAGTCTGTGAATATCGGCGTTTATTACAGATGGCAAATCTTGAAAATGTTTTAATAAATTTTTAGCAATCGCCTTAGTGTCTTTGCGCGGATAAACATTAAAAAGCAAAATTTCAAGCAATTCGTAATCTTGCAATTCTTCGCCCGTTGATTTTAAAAATTTTTGACGCACTCTTTTTCTGTGCCCAAGATAGTCTGGTTTTTGGGTTTTATCTTGCTCTAACTTAGTCATTTTCTAGAATTTCACGGGTTATTTTATCGCTAGCGAATTTTTTAACACCAATTTCTTGAAGCTTTTTTATCTCTTCAATTCCATTTACGGTCCAAGCAAAAATTTCTTGCTCTGCAAAAAAATCGACGAATTTTTTATCAATTAAAGTATATAAGCATGAAATTGCAAAAATGTTATATCGCCTAAAAAATGCTTTATATTCTTCTAGGTCATATTTTAAATTATCTATCACCGCGTTTATTTGTGCATTTTTATCAATTATTTGATATATTTTGTCGTAAATATATTTCGCCTTTTCTAAATTTGTAACATAAGGCGCGAAATAAACATTTTCTAAGTCTATTTCGTTATTTTTCAAAGATTCTTTAACAAAATTTAGCGCTAAAATAACATTTTCTTTACTTAGTTCATCAAAATTCTTGAAATCTATCCAATATTCTAGTTTATTTTTATATTTTAAATATTGACTAAATTTTGGCATCTTTTCAATTTGCGATATATCTGGCCTATCATGACTAACTATAAGCTGATTTTCAATAAACCAAATATCAAACTCAACTCCGTTAAATCTATTTTGAAATGCCAAATCTAAAGATTCTATTGAATTTTCTTTATTATCGTTTATAACATAGCCTCGGTGGGCGAAAATTTTAACCATAAACCTCTTATTATTATGAAAAATAAATTTATAATTATTAAAACCACTTTTTCTTCAAAACAAAAATGTGAAGAGCTTGCTAAAATTTTAATTGAGCAAGGCTTGTCTGCGTGCGTTCAAATTTCTGAAATTCTTAGCCTTTATAAATGGAGCAAGAAAGTCTGTAAAAATAATGAATTTTTGGTTAATATTAAAACCAACGAACTTAATTTTAAAAAAATTGAAAAAATAATAAAGAAAAATCACGAATATGATTTGCCGCAAATTATTAGCGTTGATATTTCATCTTCAAGCCAAGAATATCATAAATTTCTCGAAGATAACATTAGTATAAATTAGTTAAATCTTCAAGAAAACTAAATAATATCAAGATCTAAGCTTAAATTACAACTTGGACTAATCAATTTGATTTTAATTTATTATTCAAAACTACTTACACCATTTTAAATTAAGATTTGGTGAATATATTTAGTAAGTTATATTTTTATACAACTTCCCATATTTAAATGCCATATTGGCACTTCATCTATTTTAGCAAAAAATAATCATGAAAATCTAGTTGTAAATTCTAATATGATTTTGATTTTTTTAATAATTTCTTGCTAAAAA
This sequence comes from Rickettsiales bacterium, assembly GCA_965661355.1. Lineage (GTDB taxonomy): Bacteria > Pseudomonadota > Alphaproteobacteria > Rickettsiales > UBA1997 > CAMCFD01. The sequence continues at coordinate 13,360 of CBFIDI010000026.1, forward strand.
TATTCTGCCTTTATTTAACTTTAATAATACATGGATGATATTACTTAAATTTAGAGAAAAATATATTTATTCAATACTCTTTTTTTTACAACCCCCTCTTAAAAACTAATATAGCCAATGTTTTTATGATATATTAAAATAACAATAATGCAAATTTATCTAAGTATTAGAGCATTAAATTATTTTAAAGCATTTAATATTGGCTGCTCGACGCCATTAATCGAAAATATATTTTTTCTTGCTTTATATGCTAAAAATTGTAATAATAATAATTGAATATTTTAGTCATTATTGACTTGTAAAATTACACAGACAATTCACTAAAATTATCTCACTATAAAATTAGATGTTTTACAAATTGACATGATCTATTTAACAATATTAACTTTTTAATGAAATTTTATTCAAAATAATTAAGTTACAGACCTGTTAAAAATATATCAAAAAATCAAGATTTTATAAATAATTAAATTATAAAAGATAAGAGATATTTGTTGCGATGAAAAAAGCAATTATTTAAGGCAAAATTATAAAAAATTAGATAAATAATATGATTAATTTCAAAAAATATAATCAACATAAGCATATTCTAAAATCTATCGATTATCAATATTGATAGTTATCGATCCAGCCTTAAACACAGATATTTCTTCTCTTAATAAAAATATAAATATTAAATTAGAGTAAGAAATGACACATAAATCAATAATTATCGACGCAGCGCATAAAGAAGAAACGCGCGTTGTCGTCTTAGAAAACAACGCCTTACAAGATTACGACCGTGAGGCAATTTCGGTTAAAAAGATTAAAGGAAATATCTATTTAGCTAAAGTTACAAGGGTTGAACCCTCTCTGCAGGCAGCTTTTGTCGATTACGGGAGTGAAAAACATGGCTTTTTACCTTTTGGTGATATTCACCCAGAATATTACAATCTAGGCGACGAAGAAAAGCAAAAATTGCAAGATCTTTACGCCCCCGAGGAGGCTTGCGATTCAGATTCCGATGAAAATAGCGAAGATAGCGCTACTAAAGAAGTTGCGACCAAGCAAGACGAAGGTGCAATTAGCTCAGGTTCATATTCAGTCGAAGATGAGACAGAAGGAAGTTATGGCGGCAATATTCATAATATTCATAAAAAATTCAACATTCAAGATGTTATAAAACCCGGTCAATTAGTTTTAGTTCAAGCCACAAAGGAAGAGCGCGGCAATAAAGGCGCCTCTATGACAACTTTCGTCTCTTTGGCTGGAAAATATTGTGTTTTAATGGCAAATACCCCAAATAAAGGTGGGGTTTCAAGAAAAGTTGACAATTATCGTGATAGAAAAATATTAAAAGCAATTTTAAAAGATTTAGCTGTAGAAAAAGATAGATCAATAATCATTAGAACTGCTGGAGTTGGTAAAAAACCAGAAGATATAAAAAGAGATTGCGAATATTTAAACAGATTGCGCGACAGTATAAATGATGTAGCTATGAAGTCAGAAGCTCCATCTTTCATACATGGTGAAGATGATGTGATTAAAAGATGCTTGCGCGATGTTTACAGTGACGAGATTTCAGAAGTTATCATTGAAGGTGAGGAAGCCTATGAAAAGGTTTCGCAATTTATTAAACTTACAATGCCTTCTGGCAACCATAATATAAAACTTCACAAAGAAAGAACTCCTGTTTTCAATAAATACAAGGTTGAACAACAAATTGCAAAGCTTTACGAAAAAGAAATAATGCTTAAGTCGGGCGCTTCAATTGTCATGGATCATACCGAGGCACTAGTTGCAATTGATGTTAACTCGGGCAAGTCAACAAAAGAATCTAATGTTGAAGAAACGGCTTATCAAACAAACTTAGAGGCCGCAAAAGAGGTTGCCAAACAATTAAGACTTCGTGACTTAGCTGGCTTAATCGTGATTGATTTTATTGACATGTACGACCAAAAACATCGTCGCCATGTTGAGAGAACTCTGCGCGACGAATTGCAAAATGACCGCGCCAGAATTCAACTAGGTAGAATTAGTACTTTTGGACTTCTTGAGCTTTCTAGACAAAGGCTTGGCGCAAGTTTATTTGAAACAATTACCCAACCCTGCAGTAATTGCAACGGAACTGGATATGTTAGATCGGTTGAAATTTTGGCGGTTTCAATTTTGCGCGCAATTCGCTATGCATGTAACGACAAGCAAACTGGAGTAATTTATATTTACACTAAAAGCGATGTCATAACTTATATGTCTAACTTTAAAAAACGCGATATTTTATCAACCGAGCAAAATTACAATATTCATATCTTTTTTCATGTTTCTGACGATGTCTCAAAAAGCGGATTTGTTGTTAAAAAACGCAAATCTTTATCGCTAGAAGAAAAAAGGGAAATTGAAATGGAAGTTATAACTGGCAAAGTAAATCAACTAGATCTACAAAAAGAATATTTTGACAGTGACGAAACAGAGGAAGATGATTTAAAAGAAGTAAATCACGATAATAATCAGGACAGAAGTAATAATCGCAATAAAAAACCAAGAAATAACAGAACAAGAAGCAACTCCAACAACAGAAGAAAGGGCGGCTCTAATAACAGTTATCGCAAAAAGCCAGTTCGAAAAAAGAATAAAGGAGTTTTAAGTTCTATTTTTGGTAATATATTTAAAAAATAGATTTCTTAGAAATTAATTATTGAAGCACAGAAAGTAATCTAAAAAGCCACCTTTACCTTTGTCATTTTAATTATAAAATTTTAATGACAAAGGTAAAAATTACAATATAAATTTTATCAGCAACTTACTTTCTAACCTTTCTAGGCAAGGCAAAGAAAGTATTTTCTGTTATTCCGTCCATATCTTGAACCAAAACCTCATTTCTTGCATCAATTTTTTTAATTTTTTCGATTAAATCTTGCACTAAATTTTCAGGAGCCGAGGCGCCAGCAGTTACACCAACATTTTCGATATCTTCAAACCATTTTATGTTTATGTCGCTGGCATCATTTATCAAGTAAGATTTAACGCCACATTCTTCGCCAAGATCACGCAAACGATTAGAGTTAGAGCTGTTTTGAGCGCCAATTACTAAAAGCAAATCAACTTGATTAGATAATTTTCTAACGGCGTCTTGTCGATTCTGAGTCGCATAACAAATATCTTTTGTGGCAAGCCCTCTTTGCAAAGATGGAAATCTATCTTCTAATATTCTAACAATTCTTGATGTGTCATCAACGCTTAAAGTAGTTTGAGTTACATATGATAGCTTTTCTGGATTTTCAATTTTTATAGTTTTAGCATCTTCTTCATTGGTGACCAAAATTACATTTTTTTTGACCCTGCCACTTGTTCCCTCTACCTCTGGATGACCTTTGTGACCAATTAATATTATTTCGTAATCTTGTGCTTCATATTTTTTTGCTTCGCGATGAACCTTGCTAACCAAAGGGCAAGTTGCGTCAATTATATCAAGATCTCGCATCTTGGCGTCTTGCTCTACCATGTCAGATACGCCGTGCGCTGAAAAAATAACAATTGCATTTTCAGGAATTTGATCAACCTCATCAACAAATACAGCACCTTTTTTCTTCAAAGACTCAACGACATATTTATTGTGAACTATTTCATGGCGCACATAAATTGGTGGGCCAAACTTTTTTATCGCCCTTTCTACTGTTTCTATGGCCCTTGTAACCCCGGCGCAAAAACCACGGGGCTTGGCGAGAATTATTTTCATAAAGAATTTTTTATTTTTTTAAATAACAAATAATTTCTAATAATTAATTTCTTTTTAGAAAATATTATGCGTAATTTTTGAATAATTCCTTCGCAATATTTTAATTGAACAGCAATAGATTCAAGCCTCTGCTTTAAAGACATTGAAGAACTTATACTATCACCAAATTCACCGTTAAAAACACTAGTTATATTAATTGGATAAAAAAGATAGTTTTGATTATTTTCCTTTTTTGACGATATAATAGCCATATTAAATTCGTAATCCATAGTGTATGAATTATTTTCATTAAAACTAAACTTATCAAAGATATTCTTTTTATAATAAAATGACTCTCCCGAAGCAATTGGGCAAAATTTTATTAAATTTCTTTTATTAAATTTAATAAAAGCTGATCCGTCATAAGACAAATTATTGCCAATTGTATAAGAATTAAAATATAA
>CBFIDI010000027.1:0-17323 GCA_965661355.1 Rickettsiales bacterium
ATTGACCTCTTTAATTGTGCCATCTGGGTAATTTATGATACATTTAATATCTTGGCCAGGTGTTATATTTTCGTCAATTCCAAGTAGGTCGATTTTTTCTTTACCCTTAAGGTTTAATGTTTTGCGGTCCTGATTTTTGAAGCAAAGAGGTAAAACTCCCATTCCTACAAGGTTAGAGCGATGAATTCTTTCGAAACTTTCGCTTATAACGGCCTTAACCCCCAGTAGAAGAGTTCCCTTAGCGGCCCAGTCTCGGCTTGAACCAGTTCCATATTCTTTGCCAGCAAAAATAACTAATGGTGTATTTTTTTCTTTATAAAACTGGGCTGCGTCGTAAATTGAAACAATTTCATTTTCGCCAGATTCTATGGTTTTGGTATAGCCGCCTTCTTTTTTGCCGCCCAGAATTTCATTTTTTATTCTAACATTTGCAAATGTTCCCCTCATCATAACTTCATGATTACCACGGCGTGCGCCATAAGAGTTGAAATCTTGAGGTTGAATGTTTTTTTCTTGTAAATATTTTGCCGCTGTCGAATCTTTAGAAATTGTTCCGGCTGGCGATATGTGATCAGTTGTAATAGAGTCACCAAAAATTCCTAGAATTCTGGCGTTTTTTACTTCTTTGGCATTTTTAGCATTTAAATTGTCAAAAAAGTTTGGTAAGCGTATATAAGTGCTGTTTTCTTGCCAATTGTAAGTGTCAGATTGTGAAGTTTTGATATCTTTCCAATGGTCATCTCCTGCAAATAAGTTCGTATAGCGCTTTTTGAAGGTTTCGCGGCTAATATGTTGATTTATAACTTCGTCAATTTCTGATTTTTGAGGCCATAAATCACTCAAGTAAACTTTTTTGCCCTGTTGGTCGGTGCCAAGAGGTTCGTTACAAAGGTCGATCTTTAAAGAGCCGGCCAAGGCGTAGGCCACAACTAAAGGTGGCGACGCAAGATAGTTTGCTTTAACTAATTGATGAACTCGACCCTCAAAATTTCTATTGCCAGACAGAACCGAGGCTACGGTTAGATCTTTTTCTTTAATTGCGTCTTCAATTTTTTCGTGAAGAGGCCCAGAGTTTCCGATACAAGTTGTGCAGCCATATCCAGCCAAAGTAAATCCTAATTTGTCAAGATAAGGTTGTAGACCAGAATTTTCAAGATATTCTGTAACAACTTGCGAACCAGGAGCAAGTGAAGTTTTGACTGTTTTCTTAATTTTCAATCCTTTTTCAACTGCTTTTTTTGCAAGCAAAGCAGCGGCAATTAAAACTGATGGGTTTGATGTGTTGGTGCAAGAAGTAATTGCTGCAATTACAACATCTCCATCTTCAAGGTCTGAATTAAGTTCTGGAATTAGTGCTTTTTTATTTTGACTATTTTGGTCTTTTAGTAATTTTTCGAAAGATTTTTGCGAATTTTTTAATAAAATTTTATCTTGCGGTCTTTTTGGTCCGGCAATTGTTGGTTCAACGGTTGAAATATCTAATTCTATAATCTCGCTGCAATTTGGCTCTTTAGAATAATCTTCGACGAACATGCCTTGGGCCTTTGAATATTGCTCGACTAAGTCAATTTGATCTTGATCGCGTCCAGTAAGATGAAGATAGTTTAAGGTTTCGTTGTCAATTGGAAATATTCCACAGGTTGCGCCATATTCTGGGGCCATATTTGATATTGTGGCGCGATCTGCAAGGCTTAAATATTGTAGTGCCTCACCAAAAAACTCAACAAATTTTCCTACAACGCCCTTGCTTCGTAAAATATTGGTTACAGTTAAAACTAGATCAGTTGCGGTTATTCCTTCTTGTAGCTTGCCGGTAAGCTTAAAGCCAACTACCTCGGGGGTAAGCATTGAAATTGGTTGGCCCAACATTGCTGCTTCGGCCTCAATTCCGCCAACACCCCAACCTAAAACAGAAAGGCCGTTAACCATTGTTGTGTGGCTGTCGGTGCCGACAATTGTATCAGGATAAGCTAGGTTCTCGTTATTTTCTTTTTTACAAAAAACTATTTTAGCTAAATATTCTAAATTTACTTGATGGCAAATTCCAGTTCCTGGGGGTACAACGCTAAAATTTTCAAAAGAATTTTGCGCCCATTTTAAAAATTCATATCTTTCAAAGTTGCGTTCAAATTCTTTAGCCACATTTTTCTTTAAAGAATCTTGGCCGCCAAAAAAATCCACTTGAACCGAGTGGTCAATCACTAAATCTACTGGAACTAAGGGGTTGATTGATTTGGGGTCTTTGTTCATTTTAACAACTGCGTCACGCATTGCGGCTAAATCGACCACGGCTGGCACACCGGTAAAATCTTGCATTAAAACTCTTGCTGGTGAAAAAGCAATTTCAGTTCGGTTTTCAGGTGTTTTAATTGAATCAACAAGCTTTTCTATTTGCTCTTGGTTAATTATTTTGCCGTCATATTTTCTGACTAAATTTTCAAGTAATATTTTAATAGAGAAAGGTAAATTATCGACATTTTTGCCCAATTTTTTGCTAATTTCTTCAAGGCTGTAATATTTATATTCTTTGCCGTTTACATTTAATGTTGATTTTTCTATAAGCTTTTCTGACATAATAAATAAATATTGTTAATAATTGTTCTAACTCCAAAAATATCACGAAAATCGATTTATGTCAAGAAAAATGAAGGGTAAAATAGTAAAAATATTTGACTTATCGGTTAATTTTAATTGTCGCTTGTAACAATTTTAAGCTTCATCTTTAAATGTAATTTTATGTATCGTAATTAATTACTAAATCAGCTACTAAAAACTCACTATCACAGCTTAAATATTTGATATTTTGGGTTAAGTTTATTGATAAGATATATAGCAGGGGATTTAAAATAAATTTTCGTCAGATTGAACATTTTGACATTTTCCGTTGGTTAAATAGCTATCTAAGCCAGCCATTGAAACTTCTTTAAATTCAGAGCCGTTGAGTACTTTGATGAAAATTCCATTAGCTTCTTGAATATTGATATCGACATATTCGCCATTTTGGGTGAAATCAGCCGGATAAAATTTACAAATTTCATCTTTACAAAGAGAAATTATCTGACTTTTTTGATCTAAGATAATATATGAATTTTTGGCTAAATCTAGGTTTTTGCAATTATTTTGCGTGCAAATAAAACCATTTTCAGAAACGCATTTTATTTTACTCCAAGATTTTTCTTCTTCAATATATGTTTCTTGGCTTTTAAAAGATTGATTAAGTTGCTGATTTTCTTTTTTAGCAATTTTTTTGTTAATTTGTGCAAAAGAATTATTGCAAAAAATAGTTGCTATGACAAGAGTTAAAATTAATTTTGTAAACTTCATTTTATTAATATATTTTATTTTTTTATTTTTTAATTATGATAAAAACCGAAGAATTATGCAAGATTTTTATTGATTTTTTTATATTTTTTATCGTAAGAATTTTAATTGTTTTACTAGTTAAAGGGTAAAAATAAGTATAATTTTAAGACTTGTCCTTAATTATTAATCTAATAAAATCATGACGGACAAATAATTGTTTAAAAGTAATATATAATTTTTGATTCAGTAATTAAGATCAAAATTTATGCTTTTTGTTAATTACGCCAGTTTAAATTAATAATTAGCCGTTTATTAGTTAAAATTTAATTAATAAAGCCATAATTACAAGATCAATATGTTCGCTTTTTTAATAAATTTTCGTAACTTTAGTACAATTTTAAGTATAAATATTTAATATTGATATCAGAAAAATCAATTTTTATCGCTTTTACTAATTGTTATTTTAAGATTTCTCTGTGGTGATGTTTTTAATAAATTCTTCCAAACTTTTGCTAATGTCGCAATTTATTTCTTCGACTTTTATCAATTCGTCTTTTGAGAATTTGCTTAAAACATAATCAGCCACTTCTTGATTCTGATGTTGCGGACGACCAACCCCAAGACGAAAACGATGATAATTTTTACCAATTCTTGAATCAATCGATTTAAGGCCGTTATGCCCTGCATTTCCGCCGCCTTTTTTAATTTTTACGGCTCCTAGTTTAATGTCTATTTCATCATGTAAGACAATTATTTTTTCAGGCGGAATTTTGTAGAATTTGGATGTTTCAAGAACCGAAATTCCAGAATTATTCATGTAAGTTTGTGGTTTTATGGCGATTATTTTGTGGCTTTGAATTTCACCCGAGAAAAACTCTGATGAAAATTTTTTGCTAGGCCCAGTTAAATTGAATTTCTTGACTATTTCGTTTAAGGCTAAAAATCCGAAATTGTGGCGCGTTTTTTCATATTCTTTGCCTAAATTTCCGAGCCCGACGATAAGAATTGTGCTTTTCGACATTTTTATCGTTTTTAATTTGTTTTTTAGTAAGTTAAATATTTTCATAGTTATATTGTAAAACAAAATTCTTTTATGTTCAAGATTTTAACTTTTAAGATAAGTGATTAAATAATAATTTTTCTTTTAGGTTTTATTTCTGCGTTTAAAACTTTATCCTTGAAATATTTTACTAAAAAATAATCAATAATAGGCATGTTGACATTTTAAGCAAAAGTTCAAAACTATATCAGGTGTTTTTTAGGATATGTAATATGTTACCATAATAAAACATTGACTATTAAAGGCTAGCTTGATAATATTTGTGCTTTAATTAATTATGAAGAAAGGTAAATTTATGTCACAAATAAGAAATATTGCAATTATTGCCCATGTTGATCATGGAAAAACTACTTTAATTGACCAAATGCTTTCACAAAGCGGAACTTTTCGTGACAATCAACAAGTCGATGAAAGAATTATGGATAGTAATGCGCTTGAAAAAGAGCGCGGAATAACTATTTTAGCCAAATGTACTTCTGTTATTTGGAAAGATGAAAAAATTAATGTAATTGACACACCAGGTCACGCCGATTTTGGCGGCGAAGTTGAGCGTGTTTTGTCAATGGCCGATTCTTGTTTGTTACTGGTAGATTCTGCTGAAGGGCCTATGCCGCAAACAAAATTTGTTCTTTCAAAAGCCTTGGCACTCGGCTTAAAGCCAATTGTAATTATCAATAAAATTGATAGAAATGACGCGCGCCCTGATGAGGTTTTAGATGAAATTTTTGATTTATTCGTTTCGCTTGATGCCAACGATCAACAGCTTGATTTTGAAGTTCTTTACGCCGTTGGACGCGATGGTTGGTGCGTTACTGATCTTGAAAAAGATGAGAAAAAAGATTTAGCTCCGTTGTTTGATTTAATTCTTGAAAAAGTTGAGCCACCAAAATTCGATGGTAATGCACCATTTAAAATGCTTGCCACTTTACTTGATGCTAATCCATATTTTGGAAGAATGTTGACGGGGCGTATTATGTCAGGAACTGCAAAAGCTGGAATGAGTTTTAAAGCTATAAATCTTGAGGGTGAATTGGTGGAGCAGGGGCGCCTAACCAAGCTTTTGGTTTTTAGAGGTGTTGACAAAGTTGGCGTCGAAGAAGCGCAAGTGGGCGATATTATTTCTGTGGCTGGGCTTGAAAAGGCATCTGTTGCTGATACTTTTTGCGATTTAAGCGTGAATGATCCAATTGCATCTACACCTATTAATCCGCCAACAATGGCTATTACGCTAAGCGTAAACGATTCTCCGTTAGCTGGGCAAGAAGGATCAAAAGTTACCTCAAGAATGATACGCGATCGCTTATTTGCCGAAGCCGAAACAAATGTTGCAATTACCGTCAATGAAAGCGCTGGAAAAGACGCCTTCGAGGTCGGCGGAAGAGGCGAGCTTCAAATTGGTGTTTTAATAGAAAATATGCGCCGAGAAGGCTTTGAGCTTTCTGTTTCGCGTCCTAGGGTTTTATTTAAAAAGGCCGAAGACGGTTCTATTCTTGAGCCAATTGAAGAGGTTGTTGTTGATGTTGATGAGGAATTCAGTGGAACCGTAGTTGATAAATTATCACAAAGAAAAGGTGAAATGCAAGAAATGAAGCCAAGTGGCGGCGGAAAAACCAGAATAGTTTTTTATGTACCTTCGCGCGGATTAATTGGATATCAAAGTGAATTTTTGACCGATACCAAGGGAACGGGTGTTATCAACCGAATTTTTCATGATTATGCGCCATATAAAGGTGAATATGCATCAAGAAATAATGGTGTTTTAATTTCAACAGAAAGTGGTGAAGCTGTTGGTTATGCGCTTTTTGGTCTTCAAGATCGTGGAACCATGTTTATCAAGGTTCAGCAAAAAGTTTACCAAGGTATGATTGTGGGCGAAAATGCTAAAAGCAGCGACCTTGAAATTAATGTTTTAAAAGGAAAGCAACTTACCAATGTTCGCGCTTCTGGAACTGATGAAGCAATTAAATTAACGCCGCCAAAAATAATGACATTAGAAGATATGATCACATATATTTCTGATGATGAATTGGTCGAGGTTACGCCAAAAAATTTAAGACTTCGTAAAAAACTTCTTGACCCAAATCAAAGAAAAAGAGCTAGCAAAAATAAAGCGGCCCATTTTGACTTTGTAAATTAAAATTTTGCTTTAGATTAGGCCGGTTATTTTGCAATATTTCTAGTTTTTAATATATAGATCCTTCAAGATATAAATTTAACCATTTTCCTTTATATTTTACTAAACTTCATGTGTGGTGTTTTTTTAGTATATTCATTAAAGCTAGCGGCAAAATATTTATTATTTTCAAGGATTAATAATAAGAAAAGTGCCGCAAATCAGGTTTAAAAAACTTATTAATTTTCCAATCTTTTAACCAATATAAAATATTAGATAGCACTAAAACTGAGATTCTTATCTGTTTTATTTGGTCTTTTTTATTCATCAAGCTATATGATTAGAAACATTATCAATTAATAGTTGTCAACGACTATTAATGGCTTTGTTATAAAAAAGATGAGAGCCAGAAACTACATTGCACGAAAATCAAGGGCGTAATTTCTTAATCGCCTTATAATTTATCCATGAAAATTTAATCAATAAAACCGTGGCAAAAATTTTTTAACATCACCCATTAATAGTTTTTTACAATATTTATTTTGATGAAATTTTTTAAAGACTTAATAACTAATTATAAAATTCAAATAGTATAACCTTTTTAGTATTGCGGCTTAAGATCTTTATATTTTATGTCTTTTAATAAATGCCAAAACCTCTTTGGTTAAGTATAAATTTACTTACGACAGCACCCACCTATGATTCTTGAAATATTTACCTTGATGCATAATAATTAGTTGTTAAATAGAGTATTTTTATTAAATTGTATATTTCTTGATAAGTTAAAGAATTTAATCTGGCCCTCTTAAGATGTTTGTAATTTGCTATTTAGAAGTTCGAAGGTGATAAATTCTGTATATTTTGAGATAAATATATTGAAAAAATATAATTGCAGCGTATTTTTTAATGACTATAAGTTCATCATTAAATTATTTATGGTTTTAGCTAAAATTTTATAGATAAATGGCGTATATTAAAAACGCACCATAGAATTAGTCTGATATATTGATCTAAGTTTTGGAGCGGGTGAAGGGAATCGAACCCTCGTAATCAGCTTGGAAGGCTGGAGCTTTACCACTAAGCTACACCCGCAATTATTTTATTGACATTAATAAGTTTATTTATAGATTCACAGTGTAATTTAATCAAAAACACAAGATGAAGCTAAAATTACAGACTTGTCAGTGCCTGAATTAAGATAAAAATGGTGGAGGGAGTAGGATTCGAACCTACGTACGCATACGCGGACAGATTTACAGTCTGTTGCCTTTGACCGCTCGGCCATCCCTCCGTAACATTATTTACAATCGATAATTATAATTAATTGATTTGTAATAGTCAATTTATAATGTCGCTTTAAAGAAAAAACTTATAACTAACTTTTGCGCTCTATGAAATTTAAATATTATCAATATTTAATTAAAAAAGGGTTTTGTAGCATTTTTTTATCTATATATTATGATAGGATTTTGTTTTTTAATAATTTTTTGCTAAAGTTATTTGTCTTTATATAGATTTAAAGATGAAAAGTTGTCATTATTTATTTATATGTGAAATTAAGTAAATAACAGCTATCAATGTTAATTTTCTACTAAATTTAGAGGAAGATAGGGCGGATATAAAGAATTAAGGTGTAATTTAGGTTAAGATAACATATATTTATTAATTGAATATATGTATTTAGCCCGTGGCCGAAATTTTCCAATTCGGATTATTGTCCGATAGATCTTTTTTGAAAGTCCAGATATCTTCTAGTTTGCTTATTTCTTCTTTAGATCCCTCAATTACTTCGTCTTTTTCGTTAGTGAAGTAATTTATTTGTTTTGAGTGTATTTCAAGAGATAAAATTGCATTATTATCATGAATTGACGAAGATTTAACGAAGATTTTCTCGATAGAAATTAAGTTAGTGTTCAATTTTTTATTTTCGGACTTTCTTGCATCGATTGACTTCTCGAAATTTTGATATGTTTTTTCGCCCAAAAGAAATTGCAATGTTGGTTTATCTTCTTGGCTGAAGGCTTTTAAAACCATTTCAAAGGCTAATTTCGCACCTTCTATGAATTCTTCTATTTTACTATTTGATTTTTCTAGTATTTCTTGAACTTCTTTTTTGCTTTCTTCGCTTAAATTCTGCAAGAATTCTTGATTCTTATCATTTTGCATGCTTTTTGCGATTTCATCTTTTTTACTTACCTCAAGGTCATTTTTCTCTTGACTGAAATTATTATTTTTTTGTAGGGCTATAATTTTTTCTTGCCTTTCTCGGGCTCGTTTGACAATTTGTTCTTTGTCGCTGTCTGAAATTTTGCCAAGATTTTCTTTAAGTTTAAAGGCGATAAAAAGTGCTATTGCGGCGAAAAATATTATATCCATCTTTATCTTTGATTTCTTTGTTTTATTTCTTAAATTTTCAGAAATATTTCTGGGGCAAGCGACGGGGATCGAACCCGCGACCTCTAGGACCACAACCTAGCGCTCTAACCAACTGAGCTACGCCCGCCATGAATTACAAAACCTTGCGATTTCTTAATGACGGCTTAAAAAACTATTTTTGCCATTGACAAGCTAAGTAAAGCTTGTGAACTTTTGTCGCTTAAGTTTTTAAAGTATTTATTAAATTTAAAATTGATTTAATGAATCTTATTTTGATCGATAATTTCATCGACTTTAACCTAAAATAGGATCAATATTTTAACTCACAAAAGAATATAAGTCAAGATTATTAAGAATAATCACTTATATAGCGCGCTAATCTAATATTACTCTTTTTCTCTATAACTTGGTAAAAATTTACCTGAAAATATCAATGTTACATTACTAAATAAATTTTTATTTACCTCATAAATTTAAGTTAATATAGTTAAATATTAGATCTAGCGCGCTATATTGAAGGCTATGGCAGAATATTACTATTCAATTTCAAAAATTGCATCAATTTCAACGGCGGTATTTCTTGGTAAAGAACCAGCTCCAACCGCGGCGCGGGCATGTTTGCCTTTTTCACCAAAAATTTCAACAATTATGTCCGACGCTCCATTAGCAACAAATGGCTGGTCACCGAAATCAGCGTCGCCATTAACAAAAATTCCGAGGCGAACACATTTTTTTACGCGGTCTAAATTCCCTTCGCAGGCTAATTTTAATTGTGAAATAATGTTGATTGCACAAATTTTTGCTCCGTCATAAGCGTCTTCTTTTGAAACTTCAGAACCGACTTTGCCAGAATATTTAAGTTCGCCATTAACAATTGGCAATTGACCAGAAATGTAAACTTGATTGCCAGATTTGTTAAAGCCAACATAATTTGCAACTGGTGCGTTAGCATCGGGGATTTGGATATTTAATTCTTTTAGTTTATTTTCTATAGACATAGTTTCTCCTGTTTTAATTTATTATTTGGGTGGTATTAACGAAAGAAAAATTGTAATAAGCAGTATAATTAAAAACATAATTTTAGTTTGCATAAATCCAATTAGAGATATTGCTATCATTAAAGTAATTATTTCTGCACTGTTTCTTTTAAGGCTTTTTGCTCTTTTAAAGGTTGTTATAAAATAAGCCGGGATAAAACAAAATAAAATAACTAAACCAATCAGGGCATCAGATTCTTTATTATTGTCGCTAAATTTTTCAGAAAATGCTATTAAGGTTAATAGCAAAGTAAACAAAAACAGAACCGATAATCTGTAGGTTATATGGTTAATTTCACCTTTTGTCGAAAAAAAATTATCTAAAAAATCCTTCATATTTTTTACATAGATTCAATTCCTAACTTAGCAAATAAATTCTGGTCTTTTTCTATATCGGGATTTTTGGTTGTTAGTAATTTTTCGCCATAAAAAATAGAGTTTGCCCCAGCTAAAAACGCTAAAGATTGAGTTTGCTCGTTCATTTCTTCGCGCCCCGCAGAAAGTCTTACGGCCGATTTTGGCATCATAATTCTGGCAATTGCAATGGTTTTTATAAATTCAAACTGATCAAGATCTTCAACATCTTCAAGCGGAGTTCCCTTAACTTTAACCAACATGTTAATTGGCACCGATTCTGGGTGTTTTGGTAAATTTGATAAAATAATTAACATTTTTGCGCGATCTTTTCTGGTCTCGCCCATTCCGACAATTCCACCTGAACATACATTTAGACCAGATTCACGAACATTCTTTAAGGTTTGAATGCGATCTTTGAAACCACGAGTTGAAATAATTTCGGAGTAATATTCTTCGCTAGAATCAATGTTGTGGTTATAATAATCAAGCCCAGATTCTTTCAATTTATCACTTTGACTTTTGGTTAACATGCCAAGGGTCATGCAAGTTTCAAGGCCGGTATCTTTGACTTGGTTAACAATATCGCAGATTTTTTCGACATCGCGATCATGAAGGCTGCGCCAAGCGGCGCCCATACAAAAACGCGAAGCCCCAGTTTCTTTTGCTTTTTTAGCGGCATCAAGAATTTTGTCAATTTCCATTAATCCTTCTTTTTCAAGGCCAGTGTTATAATGAGCTGATTGTGGGCAATATTTGCAATTTTCGGGGCAAGATCCGGTTTTTATACTTAAAAGAGTGGAAATTTGTACTTTGTTAGGGTCATGATTTTGACGATGAATTTCAGCGGCCTTAAATATAAGGTCATTAAACGGCATGGCAAAAAGTTTTTCAACTTCTTCAACTTGCCAATCATGCTTAGTTCCTATTTCGTGACTAAATTCTTTTAAATCGACAATATTCTCTTCTTTTATTTCTTGTTTCATTTTTGAAATAAAATTAATTCTAAAATTTTTATGTTTTTAATGCGCTAAAAGCAGACTAAATCAAATTAAGATTAAAATCATAACACGCTATCCCAAATAATCAAGCATTTAAACAATTCTCCCATTTGATTTGGGTCTGTAAGGCGTGAAATTGCATGAATTTCAGATTCATTTTTGTCGCTTCTTTTTCTTAAAGCTTGATATTTTTCTTGAATTCCTAGTGATTTTAAAAAATGCTCTTGGCTTACTAAAGAAGAGGCAAGGGCGTTATTTTCACTGGTTTTTTTTAGCATTTTGAAATTTACATGGGCGGTTAGATCCGATTGGTAAATATTGTCAAAAATATTACTTTTTTTGTGATTTTTTATAGCCTGCAAAGTGCTTTTTAGAGGCGAGTTGAAATATCCGTAATCTATTATTAAACATATTCCACCTTGGTTTTTTATAGCTAGCGAAAGTTGGTTCATAAATTTTTGGGCGGTAAAGCTATGTTCAAAAATAATTTCATCTTTATTCCCGTCAATTTCGTTTTCGGCGGCAATTTTTTCAATAAATTCATGTTTTTTTTGTACAAAATTTTCTAGTACCAAATTTAGCTTATTTTCTTTTAAATCAACCATAATTTCTTGCCATTGGTAATTTTTTTTAGAAAATTGATGAATTTCGAAGCAGTCAAATAGTTCGTTAGCCAGAAAATAGATTTGACGATTTTTATTATTTTCTTGAAATTCTGTAAAATCTTGATACCAATTTATTCGCAGATTTAGTTTTGCTAATTTTTTTTGCTGAATATTTGTTAACTCTGGACTGGTTTCAATAATGTTAAAGCTAAGTTTTGACAATAATTCATCTTTTTTTCCTAGTTTTTGGGATATTTTGATGAAAATATTGCAAATATCGTAAAACAAAGTTCCTAGTCCAGCGCCCATTTCGACAAAAGCAATTTCTTGCGTGCTTTTCAAAATAAATTCAAGATAATATCCGGCAATTAAATGGCCAAAAATTGATGAAATTTCTGGTGACGTTATGAAATCTTGATTTTTGCCAATTGGGTTATGAGTTTTGTAATATCCTTTTTTTGGGTTAAACATGGCTTCTTGCATAAAGTTTGCAATTGTTAGCGGGCCATTTAATTTGATAAGGGTTTCAATTGACATTATATGGTTTTTTCTAAAAATTTTTATGTAACTTTAGTTTTTATTGATCTGGTTTTTTGTAATCACAATTTTATATATTATGCCACTTTAATTTTATAGTTTATAATTTATCTTGATGAAATTATAAAGTTTGGCTGATATTATATCAAATCCTATTTTTAAACACCAATTTACCTGTTATAACTTAATTGCTAATTCTTTTATAAAGAAACTCGACAAATTGGTTAGTTATTAATGATTTTATAATCTTGTTTTGTTATAAGGTGATTTGTGGTTTTTATTTTTTATCTAAATTACAAGAAAAAATTTATTTATAATCTTGTTTTGTGACTTCTTTTAAAGATTGGATCAAAATTATTTTGCTATAATTTAATCTTTAATGTGCCATTTTGATATAAGATATTGCTCAACAGAAGTTCTTTCTAGTTCACTTAAAGCTTTGTCAAAAATTATAATTTCACCTAAATCGCCATTAAAATAATTTAATGAAGAAGTTTTGTTTAAGGCAATTGTTAATTTCGCAAAATTAGTTATCGATGAAAATGAGCCAATTAAGCTTGAAGCAGACTCTGGGCTGTGACCATTAAGAAAATGCTTTGCTGTACTTGATCCGGAAGTTAAAGTTGAGTTTATAAAAGAATGAAGCCTTGCTTTTGGTGATGAAAAGTTAGAGATAGAAGGTGAAAAATTATAGGCGTTATTTTGCCCCGAGCCTTGCGATAAAAATATTGTATTGTTAGAATTGTAGCCAGCTTCTATTGCCGAGTTATTTAAGGTCGATGAATTTTTACCAAAAAAAGGGTTGTTGCCACTTGACCTTCTTTGTTCAACGACGAAGATTGAGTAATCAGAATTTTCTAAAGAAAAATTATCAACAATAAAATAATCATCATTTCCGTCAAAGCGCAAACAAGGGAGTTCGTTGATGCAATTTTGATAAAATTTAGGATAATTTGCACTGGTAGGGCTGGTGATTGTTTTTTTTCTGATGGCCCTGGGGTTGATGTCGTGCCAAACTGAAACGCCGTCAACAGAAATCATGTCGCTATCTTCTTTTTCTGACTCTTCCAGACTATTTTCAAGAGTTGTCTCAAGCCAAAGATAAGCGCTGTTCATATTTTGTACTGGCGAATTTATGGTTTGTTTTTGGGCGTTAGCCATAAATGACATATCTACAATGTAAGACATAGACGAAATTCCGGCAACAATAATTCCTATTATTAAGATAACAATCGATAGCTCAAATAAAGAAAATGCAGTTTTTTTTGGCATTTTAACAATTGTTGCAATTTAAAATTTAGGCGATTATAAAAATATTATATCGCTTCATTTATGCTCCATTTTTTAATTAGGTAATCTTCAACAGCAACTCTTTCTTCTGTTTTTAAAGAGCGAGCAAAGATTATTACTTCTCCGATATCGCCATTAAAAGAATGTCTTCCGGCTCCGTCGTCATGAAATCCAATTGTTGCGCTTTCATAGCTATTTAAAGTTGTGTGGACTGGGGTTCCGATATCGGTTAATGTATCGGGGGTCGCAGATCCGTTTTTGTAGTAAACTATTGGCGTTGCTGGTATTGTGGCGTGCTGGTTGATTATTGTATGAAGCCTAGGAGTTGGTGTGCTATAACTTTCGACGGACGCACTACTTGCGGCTTCAATGTCACCTTGTGAAATTATTAATGTGTCTGTGCTGTTATAGCCAAATCCAAGTGAGTTATTTCCTGTTGGAACCCCATCATTGCCTAAGAAATATTTAGCGTTTGCGGTTCTTCTTTGTTCAACAACAAAAATTGTGTAATTTGAACCAGTAAGAACTTCGGCGTCAAAACCAAGGCTATCATCGCTTCCGTCGAATCTGACGCAAGGCAAATTATTTATGCAATTAGCATAATAAAAAGGCTTTTCACCAGCACCCGAATTTGTGGCATTTCTTTTTGTTCCATCAATTTGATTGAGATCTCTCCAAGTTGAAATTCCAGGGGCGGTTGGGTCAAGGTCGTGATCTTCTGTTTCAGATTCTTTAAAACTGGCTTGCGAAGTCGCTTCTAGCCACAAAACTAAACCATTAATTGAGTTAACTGGCGAGCTTTCTGTTTGCGAGCGCGCAGATGAAAGTGTGAATTTAGCAATTAATCGGCTTGACTGCGTGATGCCAGCGATGATAATGCCAATAATTAAAATTACTACTGAAAGTTCAACTAATGAAAAAGCTTTTTTAAGTTTTAAATCTTGCATGATAAATATTCTAATTTTGTTGATAATTCAATTGTTCAACAAATATTAAGTTACAGAAAAATATATTTCAAGTATAAATTAATAACTTGTCATTAACGCTGTAAAATTTATTTGATATTTTATGTTGTAATAATTTCACAAAATAATTTTTGACCCAAGTCGCATTTATAATGTAAAATATTGATTATTAAGAGCTAAATAACTCTATTCAAAGAATTATTTAGAAAAAAACGAGTAATATTGGTGATTTTAAGAAGTTTTGACGGTGGTTTTATTAATTAAATTTTAATATTTTAATTAATAAATGGTTGATTATTGAGTTGAAATGTCGCAATAACATTTTATATTCTTAATTTTAAATAATTTTAAAGCGAAATAAATAATTCATTTGTTTTAGTAAAAAATCATTATAAAAATCAGAAATATTTTTTCTTTGTCTAGATTTAAATATTCAAAATTGTTGCCGCTTTTTGTTAAAAGCTTCCATAACTTACTTCTTGACCTTAACAAGCTTTTATTATAAAATTTTGTCGCAAAGCTATTGACTAGTGAAACAAATAAATGCCAAGATTAATCTTTTTTAAAATAATTTTTATACTTACGCAAATTTAAGCTATTTTTGTTTAAATTGCTTTGTTTAAATGCTATTGATTAATATTAATTTTGATATAATTATAAACCAAAAATTAAATTAAAATGAAAGTTTTTTACGATAAGGACGCAGACATAAATATTATTAAATCAAAAAAAGTTGCCATAATTGGCTACGGAAGTCAAGCCCACGCCCATGCAAAAAATTTGCGTGACAGCGGTGTTGAAAATGTTAAAATTGCACTTCGCCAAGGTTCTTCTTCAATTGAAAAGGCGCAAGATTCTGGTTTTGAAGTTTTGACCAATCAAGAAGCTGCTGCTTGGGCTGATTTAATAATGGTTTTGGCCCCTGATGAAAGTCAAGCTGATATTTATAAGCAAGATCTTGAAGCAAACATGAAAGAGGGTGCGGTTTTGGCTTTTGCCCATGGTTTAAATGTTCATTTTAATTTAATTGAGCCACGCGCTGACATAGATGTTGTCATGATTGCTCCAAAGGGCCCTGGTCACACGGTGCGCGGCGAATTTGTTAAAAAAGGCGGCGTTCCTTGTTTGGTTGCAATTGACCAAGATAAATCAGGCAACGCTCTTGACATTGCGCTTTCTTACGCTTGTGCAATTGGCGGTGGAAAATCAGGAATTATTCAAACCAGCTTTAAAGAAGAATGCGAAACTGATCTTTTTGGCGAACAAGCTGTTTTATGTGGCGGCGTTACTGCGTTAATTCAAGCTGGGTTTGAAACTTTAACCGAAGCTGGATACGCTCCAGAAATGGCATATTTCGAATGTTTGCACGAAATGAAATTAATTGTCGATTTACTTTACGAAGGCGGAATTTCAAATATGCGTTATTCAATTTCTAACACGGCCGAATATGGCGATTTAACACGCGGACCAAGGGTTGTTAATAAGCAAACTAAAGAAGAAATGAAAAAAATCTTAGAAGAAATTCAGTCAGGACAATTTGTTAAAGAATTTATGACAGACTTAAAAAGTGGCGCCAAAAACTTTAACGATCTTAGAAAAAAAGGCGAACAGCATAAAATTGAAGCAACGGGCCAAAAATTGCGTGAAATGATGCCGTGGATTTCGCAAAATAAATTAGTTGACAAAAAATCAAACTAATTAAACCAAAGCTACTAAAATCTATTTTAAAAAGGGTTAGGCTAGAATATTCTAGTCTAACCCTTTTTTTATGCTTGTTTTTAAAATTATAAATTCTTTTTATAAGAAATAAATAAAAAGCTCTAAAAATCTATAAGAAAAACATGAATAACCGCGGGCTTTAAAGGCATTTTTATCTTTAAATGGCAAATTATCTTATGGCGTATCTTTAAACTTAATATGAAAATAAAATATTTTTAACAAAAAGTGATTATTAAAATCCAACGATGCTTTATGCTTGTGCATTTTGAGTTTTTATGATTATTTTTTGTGAAAACAAGATAAAATTCTAATATTAAGCTTAAAGATATTATTTGATTTTATGTTAAATTCAAAATTCAAATACCAACTTTATATCGTTTTAACTTTTTATGGTAATTCGCTTTTATTAAGCAATCTATTAACAAAAACAATTCATAATAAGCGAAATATATAAGTTTCTTATGATTTAAAATTAAAGGAAATGAAAGTACTAAAGTTACTTTACAGATTTACAATTGTCATAAGGCTAAAGAAAGTTTTAAATTATTTTTTAATTTATTTCTTGTCCAAAGTCTAAAAATATGTTACAATAGAAGCTAGCTAATATTTTTTGAATTTTTTACAAAGATTTAAGCGGTTAACAATAAATTTAAAAATTAGAATAAATTATTAATTAAAATTAAATAAGAAATTATGATTATTGCAGCAAAATTAGATGACGCTTTAAAATTTGGCTTAAGAAGTCCTCAGAGCTCGGGGAGCGTTCCATCGTACAAAGATATTGTACAACCTCTTGAGAATGAAAGGAGTAGAGTAGGTACTGGGGTGGTTAATTCTGGGCTTTTTGAATCATCAGACGAAATTAATAAAGCAGTAAGAGAGCTAGATGTCTTAATAGGTGAAGTTGTTGAAATAGCTGAAAGGCTTGATACTAATACAGAGGGAAGAGATGTAGAAGGATTG
>CBFIDI010000028.1:0-17110 GCA_965661355.1 Rickettsiales bacterium
TCTGGTAGAAGCAAGTCGAGCCGGAATTATTATTGCAACTTTATTTGTCATTAATTATATCAAATTTATCGTTATGTTTATGCAAAAATAATATTAATTATAATTTTACTTTTAACGGTAAAAATTGCATTTAAGTAAATATTAATATTTTATCATTTAAGCAGTAAATTAGCCATCAATAAAAAATTTTACACTTCTAATAAATACTTAATAAGGCCATAGAATATCTATATTTTACCCGTTGAATTATATTTAAAAATAAAAATATTGTCAAGAAAATTAGAAAGATACGACTTTTGATAAAAAAAGCAAAATTATACCATTTTTTATCTTTGAAAATATATTTTTAGAAGTGCTATCAAGGGTCAAAAATATGAAGATCTGACTTAAAATTGATAAAACAATAAATTAATATTTTTACAGATCTTTTACTTTTGCTAAATATAAATTTTTTATTTAAAAAGACCTGCTCCCTTGCCTTTTTTACCTGTTATAGTAGGACATTCTTTCTTTATTATTTCTTCTACTTCTTCCTCTAATTCAACTTTTTCATCTATAATATCCTTGAATTTTCTTAATTCTTCCAACTCTATTCTTTCTGCTATTGATAAAGCTTCTGGTTTTTCAGTTTTTGATGATGGTTTACGAGGTGTTGGAGTTGTTATTTCCTCTTCATCGCTTGATGATACAAGATCTCCGTACTCTTGATAATCTGTATATTTTCTATTTGCAGCAATATTCTGAATTTCTTGATATTTTACTTTAACTCTGCCTTTAATATCTTCAAATTCAGTGTGCTTATTGAATTTTGGCCATCCAAACGGATCTCTTTTAATAAATTTAACTACAAAATCCTCTATTACATCATCAACATCAAATATTTCTTCTAACTCAGGATATACAGAAACCACTATATGAATATGCTTAGCTAAAGTTTCAACAAGGTCATCTTTATTATTTGTTCTTGCTTTTGAAACTTGAGTTCCATAATTATCTGTATCCATCTTGTGTTTTTGCAAAATAACATCGTCATCTATTTTTTTCTTTTTATTATATACTCTTCTGTCAGTTATCTCTGGATAATGAATCAATTTTAATATTGCTGGTACAATATAGTTTGACATCTTTGTAGTCAAAGCAGCGGATTTTCCATGCAAATCTTGACATTCTTTTATATGTTTTTTTAGTTCAGACAATGCATCTTTTACTTGCGCCCCCTCTCCTGAAGTTGCTTCAAAACCTTTTATAGGATAATATGCACTATGAGGAACCTTATTATAAAATGTTAGCAATAAGCGACTAGATTCTAGAAAAAACTCTCTTATTAATTCTCCATTAGAATTATATCTATTTTCTACCTCTTTTAATATTACTGCTAAGTTCTCAGCAGTCAAAGACATATCTCCCTGAGCCTTAACTGTATCACTTCTAATATCAGATTTTTTATGTCTTTTTTTATTATATTCTTCTAATAAATCATCAATTGCTAATAAAAAGTTTTCTGCATCTTGTTCACTTCTTAAAGCACTAATTGCACTAATAAAATCATATAGTTTTCCTCTTCTCTTTCTTAAAGATTCTCTATTGTCCAGCCAATGTAATCCA
Organism: Rickettsiales bacterium; assembly: GCA_965661355.1. GTDB lineage: Bacteria > Pseudomonadota > Alphaproteobacteria > Rickettsiales > UBA1997 > CAMCFD01. The sequence goes on from CBFIDI010000028.1 coordinate 1,606, forward strand.
GCAACCTCTTTTTCTTCAAGATTTGACATAGCTCTATAGAGACCCTCTTCAATAAGCCTATATGCAGTTACATGGTCTCCCTGTAATGTTCCAAGAATAGAAGGAGGTCTGCCATGAAGTTGTAAAATTTTACTTCCAGAATATGAAGCTTTAACGGATTTACTAGTTTTAATTGGAGGCATAAAAAAATTATTTATAAAGATTACTATAATTTTAACTCTTTTGTTAAATGCGAAATAACGACTTTGATTATTTTGAGAACTTATAAAACTTTCTTACAAATTAAATTTTTTATCTATATTTTTTAATTTTATAAATACTTTTTAAGTTAATAGCAACAATAAAACTTCTTAAAATTATTTACATTTGATAACAATTGGCGCCACTAGAAATAAACAGCAAATAATTTTTTATGTAACATAAATTTATTATTATACATTTTAAAAATAGCAAAACCCACAAAAAAGCAACAAAAAGTAAATAAATAAAATATTTCAAAAATAAGACAGAAGATGGTCGATACGAAAAGTTATTGAAGTATTTTTAAAGAACTAGCTTAATATTCTAAAAAATTATTTCACAATAAAGAGAAAATTCACCAAACCCCGGCAAGGCTTGGTGAGCACGGTGGGGGTCGAACCCACGACAACCTGATTAAAAGTCAGGTGCTCTACCAACTGAGCTACGTGCTCTTAAGAAAAGAAGATCTATATTTTATGTTTTATATTTTAAAAGGTCAAGCAAAAAATAAAAAATAATTAATATTTTTAACCGCAAAACCATTAAAATCAGCTATTTAAGGGGCTTGTTAAATTTTCAAACCCCTTAAATAAAATTTTAAATTATATTATTTTTCGTAATAATCTTTAACTAATTGATCTAAAAGCCTAACACCATAACCCGTAGCGCCTTTAACCGCAAGCGGATCGCCTTTACCTTTCCAGGCAACACCTGCAATATCAAGATGAGCCCATTTAGTTTTACCAACAAATCTTTGCAAAAATTGTGCCGCGGTTGTACTTCCGGCACCTCTTCCGGATCCAACATTTTTCATGTCAGCAATATCAGAATTAATCATATTGTCATATTGCTTGCCAAGTGGTAAACGCCAAGTGGTTTCCATCGTTTTTTCGCCAGAATCCTGAATTTGCTTTGCTAAATTATCATCATTTGCAAATAACCCTCCATGTACATCAGACAAAGCAACTATAACCGCACCAGTTAAAGTGGCTAAATCAACAATAAATTTTGGTTTATATTTTGTGTTGGTATAATGTAAAGCATCAGCTAAAACCAAGCGCCCCTCGGCGTCAGTATTAATAATTTCTATTGTTTGACCCGACATAGACTTTACCACGTCGCCTGGTCTTTGCGCATCGCCGTCTGGCATATTTTCAACCAGCCCAACAACGCCAACTGCGTTAACCTTAGCTTTTCTTTGCGCCAGATTTTTCATTAAACCAACAACCACGGCCGATCCACCCATGTCGGTTTTCATGTCTTCCATATTATTTGATGGCTTGATAGAAATCCCTCCAGTATCAAATGTTACGCCTTTTCCGACAAAAGCAATTGGCTGATCTTTTTTATTTTTGGCGCCATTCCATTTCATAATTGCTAATTTCGATTCTTTGCGACTGCCTTGTCCAACGCCAAGTAAAGCATTCATGCCAAGCTTCGTCATTTCTTTTTCGCCTAAAATTTCAACTTCAAGGCCAAATTTTTCTAGATCTTTGCAAATTTTAGCATAGCTTTCTGGGTTTAAAATATTAGAAGGTTCTGAAACTAAATCGCGCGTAAAAAATACATTTTCAGCTAAAATTTCTAACTCTTTAAATTCGTTGGAAACTTTTTTCTTATCACAAACATTAAAATTTAAGATTTTCAAGTGAAATTCTTTGCTTTTTTTCTTATCTTCAAAATATTTATTAAAACGATAACTTTTCAGCAAAGATCCAAACGCAATATTGCAAGGCTTTGTGATGTTTTGTGACTCTGACTTTAGCTTTAATTTATCTGAATTAGATATTTCGTAACAACATGAAATTGTTGCTTCTTTAATTTTTGAACTATTTAAAAATGATGTTATGCTCGATCCAAGCTTTTGCAATTTATTTTCATTAACTTCTTTTTCTTTTCCAAGGCCAGCTAAAACAAATATTTGAGAATTTGCAACCGTCATTTTAATTTCGTTATATTTTCCTTTAAAATCAAAATTTTTCTTAGCGAAATCTAGCGCTTCAAACTTACTTTTTTTTGCCTCTTCCTCAGTTAAAATTACGACAAATGCGCCTTTAACTTTTTTTAATGAATCTGTTGTTGTAAAATTTACTTTCATAATTTTGATGAAATTTAATTGTTTTTAATTTAATATTTATTACTTAGCTTAAACTTAGAATTCTAAAGCCTTAAAATGTAATTATAATTAACTAAAAACTAAATGCAAATTGATAATTCAAACAATATTATTTTACTAATTTCGCTATTAAGCCTAGGTTTTTTTGGCGGATTTAGTCACTGTATAGGAATGTGCGGGCCATTTATTATGTCGCAAATTTCATTTAAATTACAAAATTTTTCGTTAGAAAATTATCGTGGAATAAAAAAGATACAAAACTTAATGCTAATTCCTTATCACGCTGGAAGAATTTGCACTTATTCATTTATTGGATTTTTTGTTTCATTGTTAAATCAAACTTTACGAAATTTCATATATTTTAACTTTGCATCCGGTTTGCTACTTATACTTGCAGCTCTGTTTTTTCTTAACAAATCTTTTGAAGGCAAGTTTAATATTAACTTGTTAATTGTAAAAAAATTTAATAATAATATATTCAAAAAAGTTAAATCCCTAATAAACCCTAAATTTTTAGATCAATTATTTAAAAACCCCATCGGATTTAACGGTTTTATTTTAGGCCTTATTCTTGGGTTTATTCCATGCGGTCTTTTGTACGGAGCCTTTGCTGTGGCGGCAACAATTTCAAACCCAATTATAGCCTCTTTTGCTATGTTTTTATTTGGCCTCGCAACAACACCTGCACTATTTAGCGCTGGTTTTGGAGGATACTTTATTATGAAGTCAGCAAAAAAGTATTTTAATTTATTTGCAAGACTTGTAATTTTAATTAATTCTGCTACACTTTTTGTGTTAGGTATTTCATTATTAACTAAATAATTTCTTTAAGGTATGAGTGCTACTCAAAACTCGGAATCGGTTAAATATAATTACAACATAGTCAAAATGTTCACTTTGGCTTCTTGTTTTTGGGGTATTGTGGGGTTTTTTGCTGGTGTTTTTATTGCGTCGCAAATGGCCTTTCCGGACCTAAACCTAAATGAATGGATGAGCTTCGGCAGAATGCGCCCTCTTCATACTTCGGCCGTTATTTTTGCCTTTGGTGGCAATGTACTTTTTGCAACCAGTCTTTATATCGTACAAAGAACCTGTCAAACTGGTCTATGGGGAGGTGATAGGTTGCACAAATTTTTATTTTACGGATATCAAATTTTCTTAATTTTAGCCGCTTCAGGATATTTAACCGGAGTCACCCAAGCCAAAGAATATGCCGAGCCAGAGTGGTATGCTGATCTATTGCTTCTTTTTGTGTGGGTCGGATATTTAGCTGTCTATTTAATGACTTTGGGCAAAAGAAAAGAACCTCATATTTATGTTGCAAATTGGTTTTTTCTATCTTTTATAGTTACGGTTGCAGTTCTGCATATTGTCAATAATTTATCAATTCCTATTTCGCTTGATTCATCAGCTAGTTATCCAGTTTTTGGCGGGGTACAAAGCGCTATGATACAATGGTGGTACGGTCACAACGCCGTTGGATTCTTTTTAACAGCAGGCTTCATCGGAATTATGTATTATTTCGTCCCTAAGCGCGCCGAAAGACCAGTTTATTCTTACCGTTTATCAATTTTACATTTTTGGTCACTAATATTTATTTATATTTGGGCTGGCCCTCATCATTTACATTATACATCTTTACCCGATTGGGTTCAAACTTTAGGAATGACATTTTCAATTATATTATGGATGCCATCTTGGGGTGGTATGATTAATGGAATAATGACCTTATCTGGCGCTTGGCACAAATTGCGCGAAGATGCTGTAATGCGTTTTTTAATTACCGCGGTTGCTTTTTACGGAATGTCAACTTTTGAAGGGCCATTAATGGCAATAAGATCAGTTAACTCTCTTTCTCATTACACCGACTGGACAATTGGCCATGTTCATTCTGGGGCTTTGGGCTGGGTTGCATTAATTAGCTTTGGCGCCCTTTATTGCATGGTTCCTGCGCTTTGGAGAAAAAAAGACATATATTCAAGAAAATTAATCGAAATACATTTTTGGTTAGCCACAATCGGAATTGTTCTTTACATTACAGCAATGTGGATTGCTGGAATTGCTCAGGGTTTGATGTGGAGAACATATGACGAGCTTGGTTTTTTAAAATATTCATTTGTCGAAACTTTAACCACTCTTCATCCGCTTTATGTTACAAGAGCAATTGGAGGATTATTCTTCTTAAGTGGCGCAATAATTATGGTTTATAATTTCTACAAAACAATTACCTGTACCGACAATAATTTATCGCCTGACGATAACATAAATTAAAGACTAATTATTTTTTATTAGAATATGCTTAAACATCATGATAAAATAGAAAAAAATTCGATTTTATTGCTAATTTTAACAGTAATAGTAATTTCAGTTGGCGGAATAATAGAAATTGTGCCACTTTTTCGTATAGAAACTACAATTGAAAAAGTTGAAGGAGTGCGCCCTTATACACCACTTGAACTTATTGGCTCACAAATCTACAGGCGCGAAGGTTGTTATGGCTGTCACTCGCAACAAGTAAGAGTTTTAAGAGATGAAGTCGAGCGTTATGGTCATTATTCACTAGCTGCGGAATCTATGTATGATTACCCATTTCAGTGGGGTTCAAAAAGAACCGGTCCAGACCTAGCAAGGGTCGGAGGTAAATATTCTGATTATTGGCATGTTCGCCACTTAAAAGCCCCAAGAAGCCTTGTACCTGAATCTATTATGCCAAATTATCCATTTTTAACTGAAAGATTGGCTAATATTTCGGAAGTTGAGGATCATATGAGGGTTTTAAGAAAAATTGGCGTTCCTTACACTGATGAAATGATTCAAAATTCAGTTAGTGACGCCGTGGTTCAAGCCTCGGACAATCGTGACACAACCGCCCTATTTAAGCGTTATGGCGAAGTTAATGTTCGAAATTTTGACAACAACCCCGATATGGTTTCGGAGATGGATGCTTTGGTGGCCTATCTGCAAGTTTTAGGAACTATGGTTGATTTTTCGGATTATGAGCCGCTAAATGTAAAAAATAATAAAAAGTCAAACATAAAATAATGGATTTTTTTGTTAAATACGCACCCACAATCGCAACAATTTTCTTTTTTTTGATATTTTGTTATATATTATTTTACGCTCTAAGAAAAAAGAACAAAAAGAAATTTGAAGATTACTCGCAAATTCCACTAAAAAATTATGAAAAAAGCGATAATCTAAAAATAAAAAAGGAAATATAGAGTAGTTAAATTAATTAAATTATAAGTTTAAATATCTTGCAAATTCTTTTATTTGCCTCTATAATCAAAATTCAAGTTTTAAACTAAATCTGGAGACATGGCCGAGTGGTCGAAGGCGCTTCCCTGCTAAGGAAGTATACGGGTAACTGTATCGAGGGTTCGAATCCCTCTGTCTCCGCCAGTGATTCTACATATAAAACTTTCCACATAAAAAATCAAGCCGTTAAATAAAAATCTTAAGAGGGATGAGAGCCCGATGAGGGTTCGACAAAAAGCGTAGCTTTTTCTTAATGAACGAAGTGAATTTAGAAAAACAAGCGTTTGCTAGGGAGCGAAGCAAGCGTTATCCCTCTGTCTCCGCCAGTTTAACTGGTTCTAACCTCGTCTCCGCTCTATTTTTAGCTAATCACAATCAACGCTCTAACCCCAGTAAATCTAAGGCTTTGTGAGTTTCAAAACTCACTTTCAATCGTCCTTTTTATTCTCCGTTTATCACAAAATTCTGCCAAAATCAGGCTAAAAATTCTCTCTTTGGCTAACGCCTCTCTTCGAGTCTCCGTTTGGGTCGTCCTGTTTTGATTTTAGGACGCTTCGATAAACACTGGCTTCACAGCTTTTCTATCGAACTTTTTCAAGTGGATGTGCGAGTGAAACTTTGATGATTTTTGCGAACTTTTCGTTGATTTTTTTTCATAAATATTTTAAATTAAAACCTTATTAAAAAGGCATTATGACATTTATATATTTAATAATCGAATGAGTTACAAAACAGAAACAATAAAGAATGTTGTAATGGGAATAAGTGAAAATAAGTACTTATTGCCAGCAATACAAAGAGAATTGGTGTGGGACTATGAGCAAATTGAAAAACTATTTGATTCTGTTTTGTCAGGATATCCTTTTGGCTCTATGCTATTTTGGAAATATAAAAAAGACCAATCAAATAAAGACTACAAGTTTTATGAATTTATCAAAACCTATGATGAATACAATAAGCAAAGCAATCATAACCAAGAACATGAAATTGGAGGAAAAGAAGAAATAACAGGTGTTTTGGATGGTCAACAAAGGCTCACGGCTTTATTCTTAGGTTTAAAAGGTAGTTTGAATCTGCATAAACCTAGAACTAAATGGGATAATGCTAACAACTTTGAAAAAAAACATCTCTATATTAATTTGTTTTACAACAAAAAAAATGAAGATGAGTACGATGATATCCAGCCAGAATACCAACTAAGATTTAAAACAAAAAAACAAGTAAATAAAGAAAATGAAAATCAACAAGCGTTATGGTTCAAAGTTGGTGATATATTGGAATGGAAAGAGAAAAAAGACTGGAAAGAAATTATAAAAAACAAAATGATCTCAGAAGATCAAAGAGATAATATTGAGGATACATGTTCGGCGCTATATGATAACTTAATCAATGATAACAATCCAAGGATAAGTTACTACGAAGAAACAACGGAATCGCTAGATAAAATTTTAAACATTTTTGTTCGCATCAATTCTGGAGGAACACCTCTCGACTACACAGATTTTTTAATGTCTATGATAATCAACCAATGGGGTGATGGACGAGAAAATATTAATAACGCAATTGATAATATTTCTAAAGATCACAGTTTTGATATACCAAAAGACATTTTCTTGAGAGGTTGCCTTTTTTTGACTGGTGAAGATCTTAATTTTAAAGCAGATAATTTTAAACAACACACTATACAAAAAATCAAAACGGAATTTGATAATATATCTAAATATATAAAAGCTTCTTGCTCTATATTTAATGATTTAGGCTATACAAAAGAGAATTTGAGATCCAATTTAATATTGTTACCCTTAGCATATTTTTTAATGAAAAGTGCTAAAATAAAACTCGATGATAATGATTTAAAAAGCGTAAAGCGATGGGTTCAACTTTCAATTCTCAATAGGGTTTTTGGATCTCAAACAACATCATATTTATCTAAGTTAAGAAAAGATGTTGTTTGGAGTGGCAATTTTCCATTAGATCAAATAATAAAAATCTCCAATTCATACAACAAGAATATGGATATAAATGAAGATCGCTTGGATGATATTATCGAGAAGGCAAAAAAAGGCTCTCAAGATAGCTGGGCTCTACTAACTTTACTGTATCCATCTAACAATTACAGAGATGTAGTTTTTCATGAAGATCATATTTACCCTTACTCAAAGTTAAATAAGGATCAAAAAAACTCTGGGGGTGATTTTATATCAAATCTTCAATTATTAGAGGGAGGAGATAACATAAGTAAAAACGACTCAGAACCACAAGAATGGATTGCAAAGTATTGCGAAGGTAAAAACTTTAATATGTCGGATTATAAAAATAAAAATTTTATGCCCGATATAGATTTAACCTTTAATAATTTTGACGAATTTATAAAGTCACGAAAAAACTTAATAAAATGCAAAATATTAAAGGAAATCAAATCATTGTAAATTGAATGAATTACGAATAAATTTTCTAAATATAATCAATGAATATAATTCAAATCAGTTTTATTATTTCTATATTGGCTGCAATACCAAGCATTAGCAAAGCTGACTTTGTATCTTATTCTGGAAAATATAGAGTAGAAAACAATAAGTGCTATGAGCAAATACTAGAACATAAAAAACCGAAAAATAATTCAAAATGGGAAGAGTTTGATTGCGTTAGTCGATTAGAACAAGTAAAAACAACCTCTGAAATATCAAATCTTGTTGTTACTTATCGAAATTTAAATCAGCAGGGATTGGTTTCGGAAAAGGCATACTTAGATATATTAAAATCTGCGGCAGAATCATTTGCTAATGTTAACTCTCCTTATTATAAAGATGGGAAGGTGTTAGATCAGTTATTAAAAAATATTTCTTCTGCTCAAAAAAAATATCCTGTAAAAAAATAAAATTAAAACCCCAACATCTCCTCCTGCTCTTGCCATAAATCGGGCATTTGTTTAGCAATTACATCTTGTAATTTTAAAGTCCGTGGCTGAGTTCCAGTTAAAACTGCTTTGACAATTTTTGGTGATAAAAAATTGAGGTTAAAAACTTTACTGACATAGGAAGTTCCTTGTGTAGTTTCAAAGTCATCACCGAATGTTGAACCATTCTCATTTTCAAGAAGGTTTGCTGTAGATTTAATATTTGAACCAGGAGCAGAAACTAAAATGGCAGATCCAGGATTACTAAATGGATCGGAAGCTTCTATTAATTTTGATAAATCTCCTTCCTGATTAATTGAGCCAATTGTTGAAACAAATCTGGAATTTTGAATATTGTGATAATTAACATTATCGCCTTGAGCTCTAGAATTTCCTCCAGCAAATATAATGCTTGTTCCAAGACCATCTCTACCATATTGCGTGGCACTTTCAATTCCTCTTGAAATTTCTTCAAAATAAACAAAACCACCTTGATCTTTTAGAAAATCATCAGCAAAAGGAGTATCATATCCCCAGCTATTATTTGCTACATCATAATTAATTAAATTATCTAAACCATCAACATCAGGAGTCCAGCTAAAGGATGCAATTTCAGAATTATAGGCAATACCAATAGAGCCTTCATTATTCTTTTCAGCAGCAATAACACCAGCAACCAATGTGGCATGATTACTAAATCCTTCTACATCTTCTTCATATAAAACATTATTTAAATAATAATCAGAAATATTATCATTTAAATCAGCATGCTCATGATTAAAAGGATTGCCATAATCTCCCTCAAAGATACCAACATTAATTCCTTGTCCTGAATAATCTTCCCAAGCAGTTTTTATTCTAATTTCTGATAGATACCATTGATCATAATAAAGAGGATCACTCGGATCAGATTCATTTACTAAATTTACCTGAGCTTTTAAATTTACTGACTCCACAATTCCATCAGAGTTCTCTCTGCTAATGGTGGCATATAAGCCATCTTCATCAATTACTGAGTAGTCAAAAGACATTGTGCCAGTAAAATATGGATCTGCAGTAAAGACGATTTTTCCATCTTCTCTAAGCTCCACAGTTCCGCCGACTGCATCACTAACTTCTTTTACGCTAAATGATTTACCACTAGTGCTAAAATCATTAGCTAGAATTTGGCTTTGATCCAATATAAATTGACCGCTATCATCAACGGCTATACTATCTTTTACAGGAAGTGGTAGGCTATTTGCATCTCCCAGATTAATATCGACATTATCAAATCTTAATCTTTCAACATTTGTTATAGTATCGATGCTTCCATCTTTGGTATTGGTTACTTTTATAGTGCCATCCTCTTCGGTGGTATAGTTATATTGATCGTATTTACCTTTGTACTCCACCATATCAAAGCCTTCGCCGCCATCCATGGTATCATTTCCTTCATTTCCTATTAATACATCACTACCTTCGCCACCTCTTAAATCATCCTTTCCTTTGCCGCCATCAAGTAGATCATCTCCTTTGCCCCCAATTAGCAAATCTTCACCTCTATGACCTCTTAGAATATCATCGCCATAGCCGCCATCTAGCATGTCATTGCCATCTTCTCCTGAAAGAGCATCATCGGCAGCTCCACCAATTATAATATCATCACCAGCTCCACCGCTTATGAATGCGTTTTTTGTTCCGACAGAAAGCAATATATCATCACCTCCACCACTATTTAAAACTTCTACATTACTTTGCCCCATGTTAAATGTGATAGAATCATCACCAGTGACTTTAACGACATCCATTCCTTCACCGCCATCGATATTCTCATTTAAATCTTCGGCATCAATCATAATCACATCATCACCAGCACCGCCAATTAGCGTATCACTTCCGAGTCCACCCATTAACCAATTGTCATTTGCATCACCAATTAAAGTGTCATCACCAATATTACCATAGGCTGAATTAACTCCTTCATTTGCCAAATCTACTGTTTGACCAGTTTGACCAGTAACAACAAAAGAGCTAGATTGTCCATCTTCTGTAGTAATTTTTGATCCTTGTTCATAAACATCATTCCACTCATAACCAATAGGGTTGGTAGCAAAATCAACAGCAGCAACTTCCCTTGTTGTGCCATCTGTCATGGTCATATTCGAGCGTGAAAGAACTGGATTTCCTTCTAATCTTTCTCGGTAACTTATTTGTCTATTTAAATCGATTGATTCAATATTATGTTCTTCTAAAGTTTTTATTTCTCCTTCATCAGTTAAGCCATCCTCATTTTTATCTTGCCAAACTCTTAAAGTATTCCACAGGTCATCCTGATTGTTAAATACATTATCATTATTGCTATCTAAAGCCTTTAATGCCTCTAAGCCATCAGCAAAATATCTATTTTGATCATCAATTAGAGCGCTATTATCATTCGCATTATAATATTCAGAGATAGTTTCTGTAATATCATTAATGACGCCATCGGCATTTTTATCATGAACTAATATTCCATCATTTCCATCTACCCAGCCGGTATTTTCTTTATATCCATCATTATCAACATCAAATGAAACTACAGAATTATCAAAATGTATCAGCTCAACTCCATTATTATTTAAATCTAATATTAGGGGATCAACATTTTGAACTTTTGGCGCTTCTGTAAATAAGTTGGTAATTGTAGAAAAGGCACTTGTAACTCCGCTCCAAATGTTACTTGCTAGATTAGATACTGGCTCAACAAAAGTGTCTTGAATAAAATTCATAGTTTTATCAAGAATATTGTCTACACTGTTATCTGCTAGCTCATCATTTGCTATCCTCAAATCATCAGAAGCAATCTTGGTTAATTGGGCATTACTATAATCATCAACATTAGCTATGTCTTCTGGAATTGATGCAGCATAATCACCACCTGGAATCACAGTGCCAGTTAATGCATCATTTGGATCAGCAGTTGCATTGTTGGAGTTTTCATCAATATTAACTTGGAAATCTAGAGAGGAATTATCTATATTTTGTATATTTTCAGGAACATCTCCACTATTACCACCAGAAAATAATCCTGTTAACATATCCAAAACAGAAGAAGCTGCATCTGCAACATCACTTGCCATATTTTGAATGCCGCCAGACGAGATCCAATCAATAGCACCATTAACAACACCAACAACTGAATTTATGCCCTGATCTATGTAAGCATCTATGCTGCCTACCGCATCTGAAAATTTTTGACCTATCGTTTTTGATGTTGGATCCTCGGCAACGTCTTGTTCATTTTTTACCGCTTGCCTAAGAGAACCCGTCATATGATCTTTTATGCCAGAAATTATAAATTTTCCTAACATTCCAACCCCTGCACCAATTGGATTAGACATTATAGCCGCACCAGCAACACCTGAAATAGCATAGAATACTGCTCCTAATACTGTTCCGCTGCTATCTATTTTTTCAACTGTTCCTACTTGGTTTCCACCATAATTTACCCATTCTGTTTCTAAAACTACGTTTTTAACATTAAAACTTGAAGCATCTTGGTTTGTTAAATCTCCAGAATTTATGTTATCCCCTTCTATTCTTTCTATATTATCTAATTGTCTTCCTACTCCAGGAGCATTAAAAATTCTAGCCTCAACCCCTTCTTTAATTCCAACCATAGCACCTAAGCCACCACCAAGCGAATGACCAGTTGTTGTAACGCTTGCAACTGGTAAGTCGTGATCAAAATCATTTTTTACTTTTCTTATCGCATCATCATAAAACCCAATAGCAATTGGAAATTGTGCTATATCACTTCCTGTGACGAAGCCGGAATCATCATCTAAATCACTTACTAAACCGATAAATTGATCAGTTCCAGCGAAAGCAACTACAAGCTTTTGGGTTTGTGGATTATAATATGCAGAACCCGCAAAGCCCTCATCCCTATCATCTTCTGTAAGTTTTACATGAGGTAAATCTAACCTTTGATAACCATCTGGTATCCTAGATGAATTGCCTTGAGGAGCATAAGCATCAATACTTAAATCTAATAATTGTAAATCTGTTAAATTAGTGGTCATAATTTAATATTTTATTTTAAATTTATAGCTAGATTTGTATGTGGATAAATTAATTCTTTACTTTTTACATCGTAAAAAATCATTGCTCCCGTTGTCCCGCTTTTTAGAAATATATTGTCAAATAGACTAAATCTAGCATTCCATGGATGCTGACTATCCTGCAGGATAATTTTTGGACCTAGAGTGATTAGTTTTGGATTTTTGATTTTTTGTATTATTAATTTTCCTTTGTTGCTATCGGATATATTCCATAAATTATCTTTTTCATCAAAGATAAACGGATAGTAGTAATCACGATAATTATGATCCCTTACTGCAAGAATTGATTTATAAGCTCCTCCTGTTTTTAATTTTTTTCCTCTATACCTAATATTATAAACCTTATTAATATGTTGAGAGAAACTAGATCCAATTTGCGATATATTATAACCTCCCAAAATATCACTCTCATCCATTTCTTTAAATATCTCCTCTAAATCACCACCATCAACCTTAGTCAACCTCCTAGACATAGCAAAAAACCCTTTGTTAGGATTTGATTTTTCTATTTTATCAATAAATTCATTAATTTTTGGTATTTTTGACCATATTTGCTTTGGAAATTTAAAAACCCCAAAAGCGGTATAAAGACCTTCATCTTGTTTTAAGTGATTATTTTCATCGCTATCATCAATCCAGTAGAATCTAGTATCTTCTTTGTCTGGCTCTAAACTTGATCCATTTTTTAAAGTTATTGATTTAAATTTTATCTCAGCATCTTGTTTCTCATAATATTTTGGCGATATTACTCTCTCAATAAACTCTACATTATCTTTGTTTTTTACAATCGCTATTGAAGGAATGTAGTCTTTATCTAAAGGCTCAAAACTTTTGGTTTTGTTAGGTATTTTAGTGATTTCTGCTTTTCCATAGCCTTTGCGCCAAACATTACCTTTTACCCACCATTTTTTTGCGGTATATGCTTTATCAACCTTGCATATTACGGGATTTTTAAAAACTAATGCTTCTCCACTATCTAAATAGTGAGTAATGTGCCTATTAGCTGTTACAGCTTTCCTGTAAGGATATTTTATGCCATCATGTACGCTTCTTTGCTTTCCTTCATAAATATCGCATCTAACAGCCTTTTTAATTGTTAGTGGTCTTCCTTTAAAATCTATTTCATACTTCACCTCCACCTTATAGTTATCAACCTTTTTAATTGATCCATTTTTTATCCAATCAAAAGGTTTTGCAATTAATTTAAATGGATATGTTACTATTTCTCCTACTGTCATAGCATTTGCTCTATATGGAATAAAAACCAATAAGTTAATAATAATTATTACCGAAAATATTTTTTTCATATTCACTATGAAAATTCATTAAAATAATATTTCTTAATATGTAAAAGTTAAAGCTTTAAAAAGCTTACCTACAAAACCAAGTCTAATGCTACAGTGAAAAAAGAGGGAGGAAGTTAGAACATCTAGAGCCAGAAGATCTGGGCTTTTTAAGATAACATATAACTAACGCTTCTAATTATGTGGCATTTAACTAAGTTAGTTTAACAAGTAATGTTATCTAGTTTATTATTAATCGCAAGTTCTTTCTTAATTATTTGTATTAAAATAATACAATATCCATATCAAGCATCTTCTACTTTCGTAATTTAACTATACTTTTTAAAATTCTCAGCCTGCTCAAATATCTCCTTATAAACTTCATCTCTATCAACAGGGGGATAACCATGCTTAGCGAGCAAAATTATTAAATCTGCTTTTAATTCAGCTTTGATGTCGTCTCTTGCATTCCAGTCGGTATATTTAGCCTTATCATCAACAACTTTTTTAACCGCTTTAGAAAGAGTTAAAAGCCTATCATCAGGATATTCAAAATCATATTTACGGGTCAGTTCTTTTAAAATGTCGTAGAAGGCTTTTTCTTCAAAATCTATTCCAAGATCAGCAAAAGACATTTTTTCTTGTTTAAGTGCGTGATAAAGGTCGATTATTTCATCGGTAAAATCTTCTAGAACTTCACTTCTAAGCACATCTTGTTCTTTTCTCTCATTATATTTATCTACAAGAGCCTTAAATTTTTCAGAGAACTCAATTCCTTTAATTTTGTTAACTTTTTTAAATTCGGAGGTTGCTTTAGTTAACAATTGTTGAAGCATTTTAATTTTAGTGTTTGGAAGTTTGATCTTCTCTATTTTCTCCAGATAATCATCACCAAAAATATCGACTTCACCACTTTCTTTGTCTCCTAATTTAAAAATCTCTTCAACGCCATCGCTAATTAATGCATTTTTAACCATTTCACGCACTTTGGCATTCATTTGCGCTGTATCAGGAGCTTCTCCTTTAGTTAATTTAAATAAAATTGATCTAACAGCTAAGTAAAAATGAATATTATCCCTCTCAATTTGTGAAAAACTATCGCAGGCGCAGCAAATATCATAAGCAGCTTTTAAGCGCTTCACCAAAAACATAAAACGCTTTTCTAAATCTTTGGTTATTTGAATAAATTCCGTTGCCATATTTAAGCATTCTAATTGCTGCAATGGCGATCCTTCAAAATAAGGTTGTTTGTTGAATTTATGAAATATTTTTGAAAGTAAATCTAAGTGGTCTTTTACAACAATAATTGATTGCTCAACTTCTTCGATATTTTGCCCATCTGTTTTTGAGTAATGAGCAAGGGCAAGATTCATTTGGCGTTTTATGCCAATATAGTCAACAACAAGACCTTTTTCTTTGCCTGCATATTTACGATTAACTCGTGATATTGTTTGGATAAGATTGTGTCTTTGAATAGGTTTATCAATATAAATAGTATCAAGAAAAGGCACATCAAAACCCGTCAGCCACATATCAACAACAATTGCTATCTTAAAGTTTGATTTAGCATTTTTAAATTGGCGATCGAGTTCTTTGCGATAATCTTTACTCCCCAACATATCATAAA
>CBFIDI010000029.1:0-16859 GCA_965661355.1 Rickettsiales bacterium
GTTAGCTGGTTTTGAAAATGAACAAACTTATTCTTTGGCAAAGAGGCTTTGTGGTTATGTTGGTCATTACAGTTGTTTTTTTTCTGATTCAGGCTCGACGGCAATTGAGGTGGCGATGAAAATGGCTTGGCAATATTTTATTAATAAGGGCGAAGTAAAGCGAACAAAATTTGTCTCATTTAAAAATTCTTACCATGGCGACACAACAGGGGCAATGTCTTTGGCTGATTTGGAAGGTGGAATGCATCAAAAATTTAAGCCGCTTTTGACTAATAATTACTCGGTTAGTTTGCCTAAAGATGAAAATTCTTTAAATGAATTTGAGGATTTTATTAAAACAAAAAAAGGTGAAATTGCGGCGATTTTTATTGAGCCAATGGTTCAATGTGCTGGTGGCATGAAGTTTTGTGAGGCTGATATTTTGCTCAAAATTTATGAAATTGCCAAAAGAAACGATATTTTGTTTGTTGCTGATGAATGTGCGGTTGGGTTTTATCGTCTTGGTAAGAGATTTGGCGTTGACTTTGCCGATATCAATCCCGACATCATGACTTTGGGCAAGGCGATGACAGGTGGCATGATGACCATGGCAGCAACTTTGGCGAGCGAGGAAATTTATTGCGCATTTTTAGATAAAAATAAAGATACAGCTCTTAACAGCGCTTTAATGCATGGGCCGACTTTTATGGGCAACCCACTAGCGGCGGCGGCGGCAAATGCTTCGCTTGATTTATTCGACAGTGAAGATTATGAAGGCAAGGTTGCGATTATTGAAAATATTTTAAAAGATGAGCTTGGCTCTCTTTCTGGCGCTTTGGGGGTTAATGATGTTAGGGTTAAAGGGGCTTTAGCGGCGGTTGAAACTGATTTTGATTTTGATCGCATGCTTGAGTTGAGGCGAGATTTTGTTGAGATGGGGGTTTTTTTGAGGCCTTTTGCAGGGGTTATTTATTTGATGCCGCCTTTGGTGATTGAAGAAAAAAATCTTAGGGTTTTGACGGGCGCGATTAAGAGGGTTTTTTGAGTGGTTTTTGTTGGTTTTAAGTTTTATTGGGCTTGAGTTTTTTGGCCGAAAATTTGTTAGAAATAAAATAATCTTAACGCCGCTATTTAATGGCAGGGTTTTTCGTGGATTAAAAGCGAAAGTCAGTGTAATTAACTTTCTTTAAAGCCTTAGCGTTGACTTGGGCTATTATTTTTTTAGATGATAGCTTTTTTTGGGTAATTTATTTGTTGACTTTTTGTATTTGTTTATTAAAATGACTCTCTAGTAATTACTATCATCACTGGGAATTATTAGTTTTAGCATTTTTACCATTAGATTTATTGTCTACTAATATTGCTGTTTACTTATCTTCCTTGTTTTGAAGTAATAACTTTTTCACTACAATCGTTATTAATCAAAACTTTACCTAACTTATGAAAAAAATAATTTTATCCTTTGCATTATCTTTAGGGGTTTGCATTTCTAGTTCTTACGCTAAAACCGAAGGTCCTTCAATTGGTTTTGACTTTATTAAAGCTGAAGTCGAGCATAATTACACCGGACTTCTTTCTGGTCATGATTCTTTTGATGATTCTTCTTCAACTATTGGTGTTAATTTTAAATATGCTTACAATCTTGACAGAATGTTCATTTCGCCAAGTGTTTTTTACGAGGCAATAAGCACCGAATCTATCGATCAAGACAATGACAATGTCAAGATTGATGGAAGGGCTGGTGCTAAAGTTGATTTGGGATATGACATTTCGGATAAATTCTCGGCTTATGTTACAGCGGGTCTTGCTGCGGTTAGTTACGAAGTGAATTGGCTTGGTGGCTATGTTGACGGTAATGAAGTTGGTGCTATTTACGGGGCTGGTCTTAATTATCGGGTTCAAGAAAATATTGGACTTAGCATTGAGTACAATATGCAAAATTTAGAACTTGAAACTCCAGATTCTGCATTTGGCGGAGATTCTTTTGCTGACACCGATATTTCTACTATTAAAGTTGGTGTATCTTACCTATTTTAATAGAATATCAAACTTTCTTAGCCTTTGAATTAGTTGTTTTTAATAAATTCAACTATTTCATTGGCTAATTTTTCTACCTCTTCTTTGTTTTCTCCTTCGACCATTACCCTTATTAAATTTTCGGTTCCTGATTTTCTGACAAAAATGCGACAATTTTTATTGCTTATTTCAGCTTGTTTTTTTGCAATAAAATTGCTTATTTTGCTGTTTTGTAAAGGGTTTTCGTTGCGATTTTCAAATTTGATATTTTTTAAAACTTGCGCAAATGGTTGATAAAGGTTAAATAAGTTGCTGGTTTTTATGGCTGGGTTCTTTTCTTTTTTAGTAACTAAAAGCGATAAAATTTGCAAGGCGGCAACAAGACCGTCACCAGTTGATGAAAAATCGCTTAATACAATGTGCCCAGATTGTTCGCCGCCAAAATTAAATCCACCTTTTTTGATTTCTTCTAAAACATAGCGGTCGCCAACGCCAACTCGGCGGGTCATTATTCCCATGTAGCTTAAATGTTTTTCAAGGGCTAAATTTGACATTTGAGTGATAACCACAGTATCTTTTTTTAACTTACCTTCGTCATGAAGCTTTTCTGCAATTAAGGCAATTAACATGTCGCCATCTACTTCTTGGCCAAGTTCATCAACAATTAAAAGGCGGTCAGCATCGCCGTCAAGTGCAATTCCGATGTCGGCTTGGTGTTCGATTACTGATTTTTTGAGTGCTTCGGGCTTGGTCGAGCCGCAATCTTGGTTAATATTAAATCCATTTGGCGAGGTTCCGATCGAAATTACTTCGGCTCCAAGCTCCCAAAGAATTGTTGGTGCAATTGAATAGCTGGCACCGTTAGCGCAATCAACTACAATTTTTAAGCCAGTTAATGTTTTGTCTTTTGGAAAAGAATTTTTTACAAACTCAACATAACGCTCTTTGCCTTCGTCTAAACGCTTAACGCGTCCTAAATTTTGTGGATCAGCAAGGAATTTTCCGCAGTCTTGGTCGATTAATTTTTCAATTTCTAGCTCGGTTTCATCACTTAATTTATTGCCATTTTGATCGAAAATTTTTATTCCATTGTCAAAATAGGGGTTGTGCGATGCAGAAATCATGATGCCAATATCGGCGCGCAAAGATTTTGTTAACATTGAAACGGCCGGCGTAGGTATTGGGCCCAGCAAAAAAACATCGGTGCCAACAGAAGAAAACCCGGCAGTTAAAGCGGGTTCTACCATGTAGCCAGAAAGGCGAGTATCTTTGCCAATTACAACGCGGTGGCGATGATTGCCACTAATAAATTTTGCGCCAACTGCCATGCCAACTTTAAGTGCTATTTGTGCTGTCATTGGAAATTTATTGGTCGCGCCCCTAATTCCATCTGTTCCAAAATATTTTTTCATTTTATTGAAGTTTTCTTCTTAATTTTTGATTAATTCTTTAATTTTTGCAATAGCATTTTCAACTCCTCTTTTGTTGTTGCCTCCTGTCATTGCCATGTCTTTTTTTCCGCCACCTCCTTTTGCTCCGATGAAATTCGCAACTTCTTTAATTAAGATATTCGCATCGAATTTCTCAGTTAAATCTTGAGAAATATTAATTAAGGCTGAAATTTTGTCTTGATTTGAGGCAAAAAGTAAGAAAATTACTGAATTTTTATGTTTATTTTTTAATGTATTGGATATTTCGCGTAAATCATTTGCTTCAATATTCTCAAAATGATGAAATATGAAGTTTGTTCCTGAAATTTCTTCGCTTGAAATTTTGTCAAGATTTGCAATTAGGTTTTTCTTTCTTAAATTTTGCAATTCTTTGTTTAATTTTTTAATTTCTTGATCTTTGTTTTGTGAATAATTAGCAGCTTTTGCAATTTTTTCGTTAATTTCTTCAAGGTTAAAATTGTCTTTTAATTCTTTTAAATCAAGGCTTTCAAAGAAATAACCATTTTGATCTGAAATAATGCCTCTAGAGGCATTATTTGAAAAAGCTATGTCAATTTGAGAATTAAGATCTTTAATTTTTTGCAATTTCTCTTCATTTTCTTTGTAAATTTTTTCAAGCTTAGTTAATAAAAATTCTTTTGCTGCCTCACCAGTCCTTGCTTCAATTCTTCTTATTCCGGAAGCGATTGATTTTTCGTAAATTATTTTGAAAATCTCTATTTCGTTACTATTCTTAACATGGGTGCCGCCACAAAGCTCAACAGAAAAGGGTGAACCATCTTGATTTTTGCCAAATGTTACCACCCGAACCCAAGAATTGTATTTTTCGCCAAACAATGCTTCGGCACCACTTTCTTTGGCTTTTTCAAGCTCCATCATCTCTGTTTTTGAATCTGAGGCCTGTTTAATGTAAAAATTAACTAAATTCTCAACTTCTTTTATTTCTTTTTCTTCAAGGGCACGATTAAAATTAAAATCAAAGGTGAAATAATTTGAATCAACATTTGACCCTTTTTGCGAAATTGAATTTCCTAAAACTAATTTTAATGCTTTGTGCATTAAGTGAGTTGCGCTGTGGTTTCTGGCTATTTTAAGGCGATTTTCTCGGTTGATTTTTGCTGTCACTTCTTCGCCTGATTTAAAAGAGCCTGAAAAGTTTTTGACTTTGTGTAAAAATAAATCTCCCGTTTTGGTTGTGATTTTAATTTGTATTTTTCCAGAATTATTTTCTAAAGTTCCTTCATCGCCTTTTTGACCACCCGAAGTTGCGTAAAATGGAGTTTCTTGAAGAATAACCAAAATTTCTTTTTTTTGATCTTCATCATTGATTGAATCTTGTTTTTTGCCATTCACTAAAAAGGCTAAAATTTTGCTTTTTTCTTCCTCTTGATTGTAACCTAAAAATTTTGTAGCGTCGATTTCATCTTGAAGTTTTAATAAATATTGATTTTCTGAGGTTTCGCCGCTTCCTTTCCAATTTTTTCTGGCGCGTATTTTTTGTTGTTGCATTTGCTTTTCAAACTCGTCTAAATCAATTGTAATATTTTTTTCTTTACAAATATCTTGAGTTAAATCAAGAGGAAATCCGTAAGTGTCATAGAGCTTGAAGGCAGATTCTCCGCTTAGAATATTCTTGTCTTGTAAATTTTCAATTTCTTCATCTAAAATTTTTAAGCCTTTGCCCAGTGTTTTTCTGAATTGGTTTTCTTCATTTTTTAAAGTTTCAATAATTAAATCGCGCGCACGAGAAAGTTCGGAAAAAGCGCTGCCCATTTCCGCAATCAAAGAATCGACAAATTTAAACATCGAAGATTCTTGGGCGCCCAATTTGTGAAGTTGGCGCATTGATCTTCTCATAATTCGGCGCAAAACATAGCCCCGACCCTCATTTGAAGGTAAAACACCATCAGCAATTAAAAAGCAAGACGACCTAAGATGGTCGGCAATTATTTTGTATTCTGTTTTCATAAAGTTTTTAGTTTTTATGTATTTTAGTTTTATTTCTTTTTGCATGCAGGGGGATTTGATTTTAAGCGCCCTGCAATGTAATGGTTGAATATTTTTGCTAAATTCTTTGGTGTAAAATAGTTGCGCCCCAGATGTAAATTAAATTAAATGAATCATGACTTCTAAGGCCGGTCTTTTGCCCATGATTTCATCAAAAGCTTTAAGCAATTTTGATCGCATATTTCTTTCAATGTCTTTCATAACTTTTGTTTCCTTTAGTTTTTGGTTGCTTTTTTTCTTTTTCAAGAATTTAAACCCGCCTTCCTTAAGGCCTAAAGCCTTGGCTTTGTCTTTTAAAATGAATTTAATTTCGTCTTGAATAAAATTACTTGCATCTTGGTCTGACAAAATATCGTAAGAGCCAACGCAAACTATTTTTGGCTTGGTCAAAAGTTCTAATTCATCATTAACCGCAATTGAAATATTGACAATTCCGCTTTCTTGAAGCTTTCTTCTTTCGGTTATTATTGGCGAGTTTAAGTTTATTAAATTGTGACCATCAACGCCAAAATATCCCGATTTAACAAAGCCAATTTGATGATTTTCGTCTATTTTTTTCGAAATTCTAACCGCTAAACCATTTTCAATGTGGATTGATTTTTTGGTGCCAGATTGTTCTGCTAACTCGCAATGAGCCTTGGTGTGTACAAATTCGCCATGAACCGGAATTGCAATTGTTGGCCTTGCCAGTGCGTACATTTCTTGCAATTCATCGCGAGAAGGGTGGCCAGAAACATGAACAAAATGATCTTTTTCAGTCATGACATCAATATTTTGCTTGGCCAAAGAATCAAACAAAGCGAAAATTTTCTTTTCATTGCCTGGGATAATTTTTGATGAAAAAATCATCAAATCGCCTTTTCTAAACTTTATTGTCGGGTGACGATGTTCGGCAATTTTTCTGGCCGCCGCTTTTTCTTCGCCTTGACAACCTGTGCACATTACTAAAATTTCATTTTTTGAATAAAATTTTGCTTCGCGATCAGAAATAAAGTTTGATTCGTCGGCAAAATCATCAATAAAATATCCGCTTTTTCTAGCAACTTCATGAATTCTGTTAAGTGACCAACCGGCCAAAACAACTTTTCTACCAACCGCTTTGGCAATTTTTGCAATAGTGTGAACCCTTGCAATATTTGAAGCAAAAGTTGCTACGCCAACATAACCTTTTCTGCCCTCAATTAGCAATTTCAAAGATTCGTAAAGTTCGCCCTCGCTTCGCGAATGGCCTTCGCTTAAAACATTGGTTGAATCGCAAATTATTGCGTCAATTTCACCTTTGTCACCATATTCTCTAATTTTGTCTTTTTCAGAAATTTCGCCAACAACCGGATTTGGGTCAAATTTCCAGTCCCCGGTATGAAGAACATTGGCTTTATGGGTCCTAATCATTAAGGCCTTCATTTCCGGAACCGAGTGCGTAAGGCCGATAAATTCTAGGTCGAAGGGGCCGAGCTTAAGATTTTTTTCGCCCGAAATAATTTTAATATTAGTTGATTTGTCTAATTTGTATTCTGAAAGCTTAGATTTTAAGAAATTCGCACCTAAAGTTGTGGCGTAAATAGTTGCACCTAGATCTTGAATTAAATATTGAATTGCACCAAGATGATCTTCGTGAATATGCGTCAGAACAATACCTAAAAGATCTTTGCGCTGGCTTTTGATGAATGAGATATCGGGTGTCATCATTTGAATTCCAGGTACATTGTCAGCAAACCCGACACCGCAATCAATCATTAGCCATTTGCCATCAAGCTGGTAAAGATTTAGATTCATTCCAATTTCGTTGGCTCCGCCAAGTGGCAAGAAAAATAGGTCGTTTTTGTATTTTTTTAAATTTAAGTCCATTTTATTATTTTTGTAATGAGTTTTAGATTTTTTGCATTTTAATTTTTAAGCTCAGTTCATAAAAAAAGTTTAAGATAAATAATTTCTTAATTATGTCTAAAATCTTTTAGGTTTAAAGTTGTCAAAAATTAAATTTTGCGTTAAGCAATAATTGCTTTTAAAAATTCATTAATTATTAAAATACACCTGACAAAGTCCGTCAAGTGTAAGGTTTGGTGCGTAGTGGGTAATTTCTAGTTCGTCTTTAAAAAGCGGCGCTAAGCCTCCAGTGATAATTTTTGTCATTTTCTCGCCATATTCTTCTTCAATTCTTTTCAGAACCCCTTCAATTAAAGAGATGTAACCAAAATAAACTCCAGAATTCATGGCTTCAATCGTATTTTTACCAATGACATTTCTTTGTTTTTTAATTTCAAATTTTGGTAATTTTGCTGCTGCTTTTTCAAGGGCTTGAAGCGAAATATTAACTCCAGGTGCGATGACGCCGCCAATATAAGCGCCTTTGTTATTAACAACATCAAAAGTTGTTGCGGTGCCAAAATCGATAATAATTAAATTTAAACCAAAGAGTTTTTGAGCCGAAAGGGCGTTTAGAAGTCGATCAGAACCAATTTCATCTTTATTTTCAAGTTCTATTTTAATGTCAATTTCGCAATTTTCGCCAATTAATAAGATTTTGCCTTTAAAAAAATTATTAATTGCTTTGTAAATTTTTTGCCCAAGACGAGGTACAACAGAGCCAATAACAACGCCTTCAAGCCTAGTAATATTAAGGTTCGATTCTAAAAAAAGCTCAATAATATCAACCGCGTAATCATCAACCGATTTATTCAAATCAGAATTCATGCGCCATTGGCTGCTAAGGCTTTTTTCGTCATTGTCACCTGAAAAAACTCCGAAAACGATATTTGTATTTCCAATATCAATAGCTAGAATCATTTAATCTTTTTATTTAAGCTAGTTTACCATTTATGAAAAATTGAATTTGGTTTGGCAAAATAATAATTTATTTGGAAATTTAATTAGTTTAATTTCTCGCAGGCTGTTTTAATTCTAGAAACTGCATCTTTTAAAAATTCTTCTGAAGCTGCGTAAGAAATTCTGAAAAAACCTTCGGCTCCAAAAGCAACACCCGGAACAACGGCAACTCCTGCTTCTTCAAGTAAATAAGTTGCAAAATCAGTGTCTTTTTCTAATATTTTACCACATGAAGTTTTTTTGCCTAAAATTTTTTGACAAGACACAAAAACATAAAAAGCGCCATTTGGTGTATTGCAATTAATTCCTTCAATCTCATTTAAAAGCTTAACAATCATGTCGCGGCGCATCTGAAAAATTTTACGGCTATCGTTGACATAAGATTGATCGCCGCTAAGCGCTTCAACAGCAGCAGCTTGGCCCATAGAAGTTGTTGAAGATGTGCTTTGTGATTGAATTTTTGACATTGCCTTAATTAATTTTTCATCACCAGCTGCGTAGCCAATTCTCCATCCCGTCATTGAATATGCCTTTGAAACTCCGTTAATAACTAAAGTTCTGTCTTTTAATTTTGGTTCAATTTGTGCAATTGATTTAAATTTAAGTCCGTCAAAAGTGATATGCTCATAGATATCATCTGACATTATGTGGACATTTTCGTATTTTAATAAAATATTAGCCAAAGCCTTTAATTCATCTTCGTTGTAACAGGCGCCAGTTGGGTTGCTTGGAGAGTTTAAAATTATCCATTTAGTATTTTTGGTAATTTTCTTTTCCAGAGATTCAGGTGTAAGTTTAAAATTATTTTCAGACGAAGATTCTGCAATAACCGGAGTTCCGCCAGCAAGCAAAACCATATCTGGGTAAGAAACCCAATAAGGTGCTTGAATAATAACTTCGTCACCTTCATTTAAAGTTGCCATTAATGCGTTGTAAATTACTTGCTTAGCGCCAGTTGAAACTATTATTTGGTTATTTTTATATTCAAGATTATTATCTTTTTTTAATTTTTCAATTATGGCATTTTTAAGAGCCGGCGTTCCGTCTACTGCGGTATATTTTGTGTCGCCGTTATTTATGGCCTTAATTGCGGCTTCTTTTATGTTGTTTGGTGTGTCAAAGTCGGGTTCGCCCATGCTAAGTGAAATAATATTCTTGCCCTGAGCTTTTAACTCAGCCGCTTTCATTGAAACTGCAATAGTTGGAGAAGGTTTGATTTTATTTAAGTTTTTGGCTAAAAATGACATTGGTAAAATAGTAAATTAAATTAAAAATTATTGTAATATCGGTTATTATATCGTTTTTAGCCTTAAAGTCAATAAAATAACAGATTTTCACCATTTATGACCAAATTTATTTTTTAAGGTAATTTTTATTGTTTTGCTTTAAAATGTTGGCTTATGACAGGTTCTATTTTTAAATATTAACTAGGGCATAGATATATTATTAAAAGCAAATTATGCTCAACAAATATGCTTAGTTTTTTTATGATGAAAAAATAATTAAATTATGAAATATAGATTGATTTTTAAAGGCTAGGCTCAGCAGCATGACAATTGCAAATCTTGAAAATCAATTTTTTTGCGGCCCTAAATCGCAACTAAAAAACCTACATAATATCAAGCCCAATAATTAAATGCCAATTTACTTGTCATAATTTAATTAACAAAGTCATTGATATTGCTTGCTTTTGGCTAATAAATTTATTCATCAAGTAATTGGATTTAATTAGTAATATTTGCAATTTATAAGAAAAATTAATATTATTTTTAAGAATATCAATTAACTTTCTTAAATCTATGACGTCAAAAATTTTAATAAAAATAATTGTAATATTATTCTCGTTTTTACCTTGCGCTCTTGCTAAAAAGGTTGAAAAAAATTCATTAACTGCTTATTATTCGGTTGGTACCAATGCTCATATTGAAGAAATTCCAACATTTTCTTTTGAAAAAAGAAACGCATATTTTGCTGGCATAACTTATGGTCAAGAATTTTATCGTACTCAAAAATTTAAAGAATTATCACTTGAATATGAAATAGGCGCCTACGAACATTTTGGAGATTTTGGTTCGCATCAAGAATCAACCGTTGCTGTTTTATCTAGATTTAGTGATTTATTTGCTCAAAATTTTTTAATAGAAAGTTTTGCAATGGGCTGGGGTCTTTCTCTTGCAACCGAAGATCCAAAATTTGAAGCCTATTTACATGAACAAAATCAGGCCAACGATTTTCTTAATTATCTTGCTTTTGAACTTGTTTTTAAATTGCCAAAATTAAAAAATACTAAATTTGTTTATCGCCTACACCACAGATCTGGAGTTTACGGTTTGTTTGACGGCATTAACGGCGGGTCAAATTACCTTGCTTTTGGCTTAAGGCATAAGTTTTAAGCCAAAAGCACAAAGGGTAATTAAATATTGAAATTGACATAATAAATTACACTTTTAAATACTAATTTACCTGCTATAAGTTTTTTACTCAATATATCAAAAAACTTAATAAAACCTTGGTAATGACTTGTTTTTTCTAATTAATTTATTAATCAAATTATAGTTAAAAATTTTATCCTCTTAATTATTAGCCATAAATTCGAATTAATATAATTAGATATTAGCGATTAGGGAAAAGATTAATTTATATAGTTAGTTTTAATATTTTTTTTAGCAAGAAATTTGTGCAAATCTGTGGCAAATAAGACGCGGCCAGAAATAATCTGGCCGCGTCAGATGGAAGTAATCACTTTTGTGATTTTATCCCTTATTAGCTTAGGTTAATGAAAAAAACATCGCGCCTGCAACTAATACTGCTAATGGAACGAATACCATAGTTATTTAGGTTTGATGTTAATATTGACTAATTTGACAAAGTCAAGCAAGTCGTCCTTTGTAAACAAGGAATTTTCACATTTGAAATAACGCGTAAATCAAAGCAAAAACTTCCGTAGCATCTTAAAAAATCAAAGATCTTTTAAGATCTTATATCTCATCAGTCTAAGTTCATAGTCTGATAAGGGAATAAGGCCTTTTTGCGATAAATAGCCATCTTTACCAAGCGTATCTTTGCTTAAGATGGTTTTTGCAAATTCTTTCATTCCAGGTATTATATCCAAATGTTCTGCTTTCATATAGATAAATAATGGTCTAGAAATGCTGTATTTTTGACTTACAATTGTATAAAAACTAGGCTTTACATAATCTATTTTTGCTGATTGAATTTTATTTTCATTTTCTTGTAGGAAGCTGTAACCAAAAATTCCAAAAGCGTTTTTGTCGTTTATTAATTTTTGTAAAATTAAATTATCATTTTCTCCGGCTTCAACAAAGTGACCGTCGGTTCTTATAATATGGCACATTTTTTTGCGCAAGGTTTTTTCCGGATATTCTTTTTTAAATAAGTAATTATTAGCGCAATATTCCTCCATTACAAGCTCGACAAATGCGTCGCGGGTTCCTGAGGTTGGTGGCGGGCCATAAATTTTAATTTCTTTATCGGGTAATTCTGGGTTAATTTGCGACCATTTTGTGATATAGTTTTTGACTAATTTGCCATTTTTAGGTATTTTGTTGGCTAAAGCAAAGAAAATTTGGGTTTTGGTAAGATTAATTGGTTTTGATTTTTTTGAGTTTGCAATTACAATTCCGTCATAGCCAATTTTTATTTCCTGAATATTGGTAATATTATTTTTCTTACAATGTTCAATTTCGCTTTTTTTAATTTTTCTTGAGGCGTTAGAAAAATCAGGATATTTTTGATTAATTCCAGAGCAAAATAATTTAAATCCACCGCCAGTTCCGGTTGATTCTACTGTTGGGGTTCTAAATCGTTTATATTTTTTGCCAAATTTTTCAGCAATAATTGCCGTGAATGGATAAACGGTCGAAGAACCGACAATGTTAATATAGCTTCTTGGTTTGGAGATAAAAAATGAGAAAAAAGAATTATTTTCTTTTTTATTTAATTTTGAACTTACTTCAAAAGCATAAGAAGTTTTGGCGAGAGAGCCAGATAAAATTGATAATATTGCTGCAAAAGCAAATAATTTGATTTGGCGGTGCATAAAATTTGAGAATATGTTATAATTCTTGTGTGGAACCGCTATTTTTTTCATTATATAGCCCCTTATTTCCTCATTT
Source organism: Rickettsiales bacterium (assembly GCA_965661355.1). Lineage (GTDB taxonomy): Bacteria > Pseudomonadota > Alphaproteobacteria > Rickettsiales > UBA1997 > CAMCFD01. The sequence continues at coordinate 12,416 of CBFIDI010000029.1, forward strand.
TATTATTGCTTATCTTGATTTTGTCAGTCTATTTCTTTTTTTGCTAAAAGTCAAGGCAATATAAAAATTATACCATTTTTCATCTTTAAATTTACATAAAAATATTAAATTCTTAAACCGCTTTTAAAATGTTTAAAGTGATTTTATGTAATTTTACTTTTATAATTAGTAATTTAGGAAGTTAAAATTTAATAAATAAAATCATCTTTAAAATTCTTGCAATATATCAAATTTATGTTATTCATTTTTTATATATATTTTTATTATAAAAAAAGTCATTTTTCTTGACATAAAGTACAAATTGCTGTTTATTTAGAAAACAAGGGTTAAAAACTATAAAAATAGCAAATGCAGATCACTTTAGATAAAAAATTAGTTGATAATATTGATGAATTCACAAGAAAATCTCAGGATTTAGCTTCAAATGTTGAAAATAGCGCAGAATATGCCAAAAAGTTAATAGAATTTACTTTGCAAATTGAAAATTTTGAAAGTGAATTTGGTTTTTTAGACAAAAATAAAAGTCTGGTGAAGGGCTTAAGATCAATTGTTGAAAAATCTTATAATTTTACTCAAAAAACCTTTAAAAAAAAGTTTAATATTCCAGCTTTAAAGACTTGTCTTGCGTCTATTGATAATAAAATTTCTAAAATAGAAATTGATAATAATGATGCTTCAGAAAAGAATAGCCGCGACAACTTAAAATATTTGCTCAAAGAACAGCTTTTTAAGCGACGCGCTGATAAATTTCGGTTAAGAAATCGGGAATATGATTATAACTCTTTAAATATTGACGAAATTGAGTTCTTGGGCTGTGTTTCTCTATATTTAAAAGAAAATTCATCGCAATTACAAGAGAGTTTTTTGAGTTTGATGAGTAAAAAAATCAAAGAATCAGTCAAAATTAATGAAAATGGATATCGAAATTTAGTTTCAAATTATGTTTTTCAATGTTGCGAAAATTTAAGTCAACAAGCCGCTAATGAGTGTCAAGAAATTGCTAGCAAAATGATATTTAAGATAAATGAAAAAATAAAGGGCAAAAAAAGTGATAATTATCAAGCTTTAGAAGATTTAAAGGGTAATTTTGTAGCTGACGATAAAAAAAGCAAAGATTTTTCAAAATATAATTCCAAAGATCACAAAGAAAATTTTTACAGCATGAATGATGATTCACAACTGACTAAATTTGAAAATTATGATGAAGATATTTATTTTTACCCACCAAAGCATAATAGCTTAAATAAAAATGAATTAACTAGATTAAAAACTAACAAAAAAGAAGAAAATATGACAAGGATTGCAATTCTTCTTAAAGAGTTTGAAGAAAAAAAATCTAATGACAGAAAGCTAAAAGAGCAATCTTACTACGCCTCTAATTACATCATTAAGAATAGTTCGTAATTTAGAATTTCTAACTATAACCCTGAAATTCTAAAATAACTTCATCCGTCAAAACTTTTGTAATATAAAATGATATTATTCATTTTTCTACAATAATTTATCTCAATAAGATTTCTAGTCCTCTAGTAATGATGGATTTTAAAGTTAAAATGACGCAACTTCTAGCGCAAATTTAATATTATTGAATTTGACGAGCGCCCTTAAAAAACTCGTTTCTATATTAGTTATGAATATAGAAATTTTATTAAGATTAGCCTTTTATTTCTTATTTCTTAATGGGCTTTTGCGATAGCTATAAGCGAAGTAGAAAATTATGCTTAAAGCGGCCCATACAAAGAAGGCATTAGCAATAACTCCTAAAAGTGTATAAACTAAGTATCCGCAAATTGCAATTGCACATGGCGCAACAATAAAGGGAAAAGGGCATTTAAATGGTCTTGCTACATCTGGTCTTTTAATTCTTAAAATAACCATACTTATTGAAGCAACCATAAAGGCAAACAAAGTTCCAAAGCTTGTCATATGTCCCAAAGTTTTAATTGGTGTAAAGCCAGAAATTATTGATACCGCCAAAGTGACCACAATGCAACTTACATAAGGGGTATGAAATCTTGAGTGCATTTTGCTAAAGATTTGCGGCACAAGCTTGTCACGAGACATTACAAATAATATTCTTGATTGACCATACATTAAAACTAGCAGAACCGCAATCATTCCAGCAACGGCGCCAGTGCCAACTAAGGCCGAGCCAATATTGCTGCCATTAGCTCTTAACGCATAAGCCATAGGCTCAGCGTTGCCAAGGTCAGAATAAGGGGTGATTCCGGTAAGTGCGAGGGCAACTAAAATATAAAGAATAGAACATACTATTAACGAGCCAATAATTCCAATTGGTAAGTCGCGATTAGGGTTTTTTGTTTCTTCAGCAGCAGTCGCAACGGCGTCAAATCCAATATAAGCAAAGAAAATTGTTGCGGCGCCGGCCACGATTCCATGAAAGCCAAAAGGCGCAAAATCATTTGTCCAATTGCTAATTTCAATATGCGGAGCGGCAACAACAAGAAAAATAAATATAACTATAAGTTTAACAGCAACTAAAACCCTATTTACAATAACGCTTTCTTTTGTTCCTCTGATTAACAAAGAGCCAACAAATAATGATATTAAAGAGGCAGGAAGGTTTATTATTCCGCCATTTGCAGGTGCTTTTGTAATTGCATCAGACAGGTGAATTCCGCCAGATTCTAAAATTCCAACAAAATATCCAGACCAACCAGCTGCAACCGTCGAGGCGCCAACGGTATATTCAAGCGCCAACCCAGCGCCAACCATCCAAGCGATAAATTCACCAATAATTGCATAAGAATATGTATAAGCGCCACCAGCAACAGGCATTGCGGCAGCAAGTTCCGTATAAGCAAGGCCGGCAAACATACAGGCAATTGCAGCAATAAGATAAGAAATAGCGACCGCTGGTCCGGCATGTTCGGCTGCGGCAATTCCGGTTAAAACAAAAATTCCGGTTCCAATTGTGCAACCAATACCAAGTAAAACAAGGTCAAGCGCACCAAGAGTCTTTTTTAAAGATTTTGCATTAGCTTCGGCAATAGTATTTTCGAAGGTTTTCGTTCTAAATAAGCTTTTTAACATGGTTATTATTTGTTTATTGTTACTTTTATAATAGATTATATTTTAAAATCGTAGAATATAATAATTTTTTATTCAATTATTATTTACAGTTAATTTAAAGTTGATTGCTTTTTGTATTGTAATTAGCCAATCTTAAATAATTTAGCTTAAACTTTAAATAAAAGATTCCAAAGATTGCTTAGCAACAACTTCGTCAATTATGCCTTCTTCATATAGCTTTTCTATTGAGTCTTTCATGGTTACCATGCCGTGTTTTTTTCCTATTTCCATCATAGAATTGATTTGCGATAATTTATTTTCGCGAATTAGATTCTTTACCGAGCCATTAGCGACCAAAACCTCAAAAGCTGCTTGTCTTTTATTTTCTTTGGTTTTGACTAACCTTTGCAAAATAACACCATTTAACGAACTGGCAAGCATTGTTCTGACAATTCCTCGCTCTTGCTCTTTAAATACATCAATTATTCTGCTAATTGAATTAACTGCAGAAGATGTATGTAAAGTAGCCATTACCAAATGACCAGTCTCTGCTGCTGTAAGCGCTAAAGAGATAGTTTGAGCGTCTCGCAATTCGCCAACTAAAATAATATCGGGGTTTTCTCGTAAAGAAGCCCTTAAAGCGCTTGAAAATGAATTAGTATGGGTCCCGATTTCTCTTTGTAAAATTAGAGATTTTTTTGGCTTGTGAATAAATTCTATCGGGTCTTCAATTGTTATTATGTTACAATTATAGTTCTGATTTATATAATCGACCATTGCAGACAAGCTAGTAGATTTACCGCAGCCAGTTGGCCCACACATTAAAATTAAGCCGCGGCGTCTTTTTAGTAATTCTTTTATTTTTTCTGGTGCGTATAATTCTTCAAGGCTGGGTGCCTTAGATTTAATGGGCCTTAAGGCCAAGGCGCTGCCATTTAAAGATTTGTAAGCGTTAGAGCGAAATCTATTGCCAAATTTATCTTCAATGGCAAAGTCAATCTCGTTATTACTCTTAAATTCCGATTGTTGTTGTTGGCTTAAAAAGCTATTTATTATTTTGTCAACATGCTCTGGGCTAAATATTTCCGATTTTTCAATCCTTAAAATATCGCCATTATACCTAACTGCAGCTTTTTCACCACTTACAATATGAATATCTGAATAATTATATTTTATGGCATAACTTAGTAAATTTTCTATCATTATATTAAGTTTTTTATGGCGTTTATTCTGTTTTGAACTTGACTGGGCGATATAGAGCTATTTTTTCCGCCAGATAAAGAAATTGACCTATAATAAAAATCAATAGCTTTTTTATATTGTTTATTCTTGTCGTAAATTATGGCTAAATTATAGTTAAATTCTGGGTTTTTAGGTTCTAGGCGAACTGCTTTTTGCATATATTGCTGGG
>CBFIDI010000030.1:0-16609 GCA_965661355.1 Rickettsiales bacterium
ATTAGGTCTTTTTCGTATTTTTCGGCAAAATTTTGATCGACGCAACCATAGTCAAGAAGTCTGGTAAAAATAAGTTGATCTTGATAAAATATAACCTGTCTAACCCCACTGGTTTTATTTTGAGTTACAAGGCAATATATATCGCAATTTTTATTTTCTAATCTAGATGAAGATTTAACATCTTCCTTTATTTTTTTAAATAAATTTGTAGATTCTAAAGGAAGCATAAATATGCCAACAAGACTATTTGGTAAATTACCGATAAATTCTATAAATTCTTCGGTAATTTTCGAAATTGAAGATGAGATAAATAAAACATGGTTTTTACTATCTTTTGCTTTTTCTGATCTAATAGATTTTTCAGTTTTTAATATAAGATAATTTTTTATACTTTTTTTATCAGAATCATTGGCCAAATCTCTTTTGATAAGATGTACAAGATCGTTCTTCTTTATTCTAGGATAGTCCTTTTTTTTATAACTTTGCTCTGCGGTATCTAGAATTATAGAAATTGGAACTGACTTGTTTTTAAGAAGAATTTTTTTTAATTGAGACTTAACCTTGTCGCTAAAATTTTTAATATAAAGTTTTTGCTCTATTTTTCCGCTTTTATGAAGAGTGAATAATATTCCGTATTCTCCTATTATAACAGCAATATTGCTTTTAGCTTTGTTACCAAACATTAAATTATGAATTATTATGGGCTTTATTTATTTATAATATTGAATAAACTAACTCTAATTTGCAATAGTTATTTAAATGTGATATAATATATTTTGATTTGGCTAGGGCTTTAAATTGTTATAATTGATTGACTTTTACACTTATTCAAAAAACATAAAATTTAATTCAAATTATGATAATCGGAATTGGTAACGACATAATAGAAATAGCAAGAATTGAAGAGTCGCTTCAAAAATACCAAGATCTTTTTTTGAAAAAAATTTTCTTAGATTCTGAAATTAAAAAATACGAAAGTTATTCTAATGAAAAAAGAAAAATATCTTATTTGGCTAAAAGATTTGCTGCAAAAGAAGCCTTTTCTAAGGCTTGCGGCACTGGAATAGGATCTTTTATTTCTTTTAAAGATATAGAAATTGTAAATAATAATGCAAATAAGCCAGAAATTAAACTTAGTCAAGAAAAATATAATCAATTGTTAAAGCATTTTTCTGTCAAAATTTTAAAATTTCATTTAAGTCTTTCCGATCAAGAAAATCTTGCAAGTGCTTTTGTTATAATAGAAAATTTATCTTAAATTGCGATGAAAAATAAAAAATTTATTATTTATGGATTAGGAAGGTCAGGTTTTGAAGTTGCAAAATATCTTATTTTAAAGGGTTTTGAAGTTATAATTACTGATGACAATGAAAATTCTCTCGAAAATTTTTTAATAAACTCAAAAAAAGACAAACAATTGTCGCAAAATAATACAATTTTACAGAAAATAATTAAATCAGATAAGATTTGCGATTTAATTGATAAAAATTCAATAATTATTATGTCACCAGGAATAGCACTTTATTATCCTGTTAAGCATAAAATTTTAGATTATATAAAATCAAAAGGCGCAAAATTAATTTGTGACATCGAGCTTTTTTGTCTAATAAATAATCGAAATAAAAAAGTTGCGGTAACTGGCACCAATGGAAAATCTACCACTGTTTCATTAATTGATTATATATTAAAAAACTTAAATAAAGACTCTAAACTTGGCGGAAATGTTGGCAAAGCTGTTTTTGGGTTAATGAATGAGAATGAAATTTCTTTAAATTCAAACTTAATATTAGAATTGTCTTCTTATCAACTTGATTTAATTGAAAAATCTCAATTTGATGTTGCGGCAATTTCAAACATTACTCGTGACCATATTGACAGGCATGGAAATTTTGAAAATTATCAACTTGCTAAAGAGTCTATTTTGAAGAATTTAACAAAAGATGATTATGCAGTTTTGAATTATGATGACAAAAATTTAGCGCAAATAATTAATAAATCAGTCAAAAGTGGCAATAATAATGTTTTATTTTCAATAAAATCTAATTTAGAAAGCGGGGTTTATATTAAAAATGACTTTTTGGTTGATAATTTCTTTAATAAGAGCGGTCAAATAAAAATAAAATTGCCAGAGTTTAAAATTAAAGGTCAACATAATTTGCAAAATATAGTTTTATCTTATTGTTGTTGCGTTGCATTGTTGAAAAAGAAGGGCGAGATTATAAATAAAGAACTATGTCAAAAAATAATTAATATAATAGCTGATTTTTCAGGTTTAAGGCACAGAGCTCAATTGGTTAAAAAAATTGGCAATGTTAACTTTATTAATGACAGCAAAGCAACAAATGCGGAATCTTGTCAAAAAGCATTAGAGTCTTTTAAAAATATTCTATGGATTCTAGGTGGCGTAGCCAAAGAGGGCGGCATTTCTAATCTTGGGCCATATTTAAAAAATGTTAAAAAATCATATTTAATTGGAAGTTCGAGTAAAGAATTTGCAAAATTTTTAAAGAAAAATGATGTAAATTATGAATTATGCGTTAATCTTGAAGAGGCTGTAAAAAAATCTTACGAAGATTCTAAGCTGTTACCTGAAATTCAAAATGTTAATATTTTATTATCTCCGTCCTGTGCTTCATTTGATATGTGGGAAAATTTTGAAGAAAGAGGAAATGATTTTTGTAAATTAGTAAATGAAATTGCTTAAATTACTTTTTACATTGCCGGTTAATATCTTTCAAAAGCTTAATTGTTTGTCATGCTTTATTTTTAGTTATTTTTATTTTCTTTCTATTAAAAGACCCTATTTAAAGAAGCTTCTCGCATGTTTTATTATGACTTTTGTGACTTTATCTTTTTCGTATTATTTGTCTAAGGTTCAAAGTGGAGTCATTGCGCAAGAATCTTTGCCCGATTGTGCATCTCTTCCAAGTGATCAAGAGCCTTTAATTGGTCAAAATTGTTTATATTTCGGCCTTGAGCAATGTAAAAATTTAAGTCCAAGTCAAAGAAAGCCAAGGCAAAATTGCGCTGATTTAATAGATTTGCCATTATGTTCGCAAATTGTCACAAATCAACAAGAAGGAATAGTGGCAATGCCCGGTAAAAACTGTGTAAATCTTTGTTCTGGCAATGCTTATAACGACCCAAATCCAAATTCTAGCACGCCTTTGCAAAGATCTATCGATTATGCTGTTCATAATGTTGATTGCTTAAGGTTTTGTGACGATCCGGAAGGTGGTGTTAGTATAATTTCTGAGGGTGACAATGCTAATTGCGTACAAAGAAAGTGTCATCAAATGCCGACTTCAGTTGACCCTGATCCTAAAAATGAAAATTGCGATCTTTTAAAATGCAACATGCTTACACCGGACGAACTTAATAAGCCAAAATTTGACGATTCTTCTAAAAAATATTGCGATGGTGAGATTAAATGTTATGAATTTGTCCATTCTCAGTTACCTTACTTAAGAGTCCGCAGTGATAATACTATGTGTCAAATTCATAATTGCAAACCAGAAATTGACAGTTGTGGTGTTGACGAAACTCAGTTTATTAGATCTAAGGGGGAGAGTTATGTTGAGCAATATAGAAAATTTATAAATGCAAACCAAGCTATAGAATCAACGATAATTTGTAACCCTGTATATTGCGAACCAGTGGTAAAATCTCAGTATCGCTGTGTTAACGATGCTGGAGATATTACTGGCAATAACGATTATGATATATTTACCAATCCAAAATGTGACCAACAAGGTGAAGGCTCATCTTGTCTTTCAAATTATTGCTACAAAACTATTGATTGCAACCTAAAGGAAAATAAGAGTAGTTCAGAGTGCCGCGTAAATACTAATAATCCGGATCCTAATGCTGATTTTGATGACCCATATCAATCTTGGTTTTATAGGCCAAAGCCGTTAAATAAAGCCTTAACAGGTAATGCAGTTTTAAAAAATATGGAACCAGCAAGGTTATGCTATAGAAAGTCGCATATGCAAAGCCATGGTTGGGGGTATGAGTTAAAGGTACCCTTACTTTTAACAACGGTAAACTTAGGATATTTTCATTCACATATATTCGATGATTCAAGATCTCCTGGCTCTTGTAATGCTCCAAGGCACGGTCATAGAGGTCAGGGATATCTTTATTTATGTGGAACCAAGGGTTTACTTTATAATAAACCTTCTGAAAATGCCTCTTATTATTCTGGTTATGTTAGAACGAATTTCTACGGTAATTCTGCTAAACATGTAATAAGAATTTGTACTAGGTTTAAAAATACTATTAATCTGAATGCCTGTGGCAGAAGAGAATGCGGAATTGCCTACACTTATGGTGCGTTAACTGGTCAACAATGTGGCGGTGATGTTTGTCATGACATAGAAGTTGATGAAGCCGACCCTTTAAAATGTATGATGAATAGAAATATGGCAAAGAATAGCGAGTCTGGCTGTTCAAGGATTACCGATAAATATATTAGGACAAGAGCAGTGCAATATGGAGACAGAATATGTGCCTTTATGGACAGTAAGGGTCAATTGGCATATAATAAAATGTTTATGAATGGCTCTGAGCAATTATCTCTTCAAAGAAATGATGGAACTGAATCAGTTTTCTGTGTTAATGATCCAAATTCTTCGCCAGCAGAAGGTGATGGCTGCTCGGGTTATAATAGTAATGAATATGAGGGTCTGGCCGATAAATGGCGCGCTTTATTTCAAGTGCCATATGTGCAAAATAATAGACCAGAAAGTGACAGGGCCAGAGGTTATCTTGATAGAGATGGAAGAATTTACAAAGAAATTCTGTGTCCAAAAATAACATTAAGAATACCGCCACCAATACATTATAATTTGGCTAATATCATAAACTCGGAAAGATTATTTGTTCCTCCGCTATACATCAAAAGCGCAGTAAAAATAAGAGGCGGGGAAGATTCTATTTCGTCAGGCGAGGGACCATATGGTAAAACAGATTTTCACTATCCTGAAATAAGAGTTCAATACGGACCTATTTCGACTAAAATGAGTTTAGGGCTTGATGAAATCAGTGGGAAGGACATTGATGGATCTGGCATTAATTTACTTCCAGAATCTCCGGCTTATCAAACCTTGAAATTAACATTAAGGGGGAGAGAATATATTGCCGAGATGTATGTATCTAAAGAATTCAACGAAACAACTCATGATCCGTTATTTTGTTTATATAGAAGAATAAAAAATGCTAACGGAATGTATGTTGAGCCATATAGAATTGGCTGTATAGAAAGAGAAATTCCTGATATTAATAACAAACTTACAATGCTTCGAACTGCTTCGCTTTCTGAAAATGCTGAGGACAAAAAAGATAACCAACCAACAACATTACCAAGAATTACTAAGACTTCTATTAAACCATTAAGTAAATATGATGATGCTGAAATAGAAGTAAGATTTTTAACCGATTTTGGTGAAAACCAAGAAAATGACAATTGCTCGATTGACGATATATGCTCTAAGAAAATTTCTATTGCAAATGACAGTTTTCAACAAGCAACTTGTACAAAAAAATCTGAAAACTATAAATTATGTGCTAAAAAAGAAGAATGTAGCCAACTTTATGTTGAATGTGCAAAAAATGAAATTAATTATAATAATGCTCTTAATAATTCTGAACCGATAAGTGAATATGAATCATATAGAAGTTTTTGTAATGATAGCTTGATTTCTTTTTGTAATAAAAAAAGAGGAATTTACGATTCTAATTCCGCCAATATATACGAAATGAACCCTAATGACGAATTGCCCGATGAGAAAATATATGGCTGGTTTAATGAATTATGTATAGTATCGGGTTTTGAAGAAAAATTAAAAAATGTATTTGCTTATTCACCGCAAGAAAATATATTAGGAAAGTGCGTAATTGACGCCTTAAGTCCTTATTTAACTGACTCAGACCCAAATACTAATTGTGATGAAGGTGGATTTGCTCCAAATTGCTTATGTGCCGAGGCCGCAGAAGGTGAAAATTCTGGCTCGGGCCTAGTTATTAGAAAGCAAACCCCAAGAGAAGCGGGGCTATGTGTTGACATGAAAAAGCCAAAATTATGCCCGGCAATTGACTATAATGTTGATCAAAATATTTTCGACCTTTCTGATCCTGAATATATATACCATTCACTAGGGAAGGTTAATTACGACAATAACAACGGAGTTCATATGTCTCATCTTTATAGATCCGAAGGCAAGGAAGATCCGGTTGAAATTCCTCTTGCGGGTCACGCAGAATTTTCAGCAAGCTTTTTCGGAGTTGAAAAAGTAAGGGGGGTTTGTAAGGGATATTGGACTTATGATAAAAACTCTTTTGGCGTCACTCTTTATCCTAAAATGAATTGTCTTAACGATAATGAAGAAGCTGTTTGGGATATAGAAAATCTGCAAAATCCTTGCGTCAGATATTCTTGTCCAATTGTTACAACTCTTGGAATTAGCGAAATAGGAGATTACCAAAATGATTATGGCGCATTGGAAACAGGCGAAAATAAAGGTTTATCAAATGGCTTTGCTTTGTGGCCGAGATATCAAAAAAATAACGACTTTCTAGAAAATGTTACTGCATCTTCTTGTATTGCTGGCTTTAAGCCGCAGGGAAGTGAAGCAATAATCAATAATGACAAAATTATCGGTTATCAAAATGGTAATTTACCAACAAGAGATTGTGATCAGTTAGGAAATTGGCGTGAACCACAGAGTCAGTGTCAAAGAATAAGTTGCCCAGCAATAAACCCGACAATTCCGCAATCTGCAAATGATTATAGCGCTTGGCAAGAATGGTTTGAAGCTGGAGGCGCTGTTTATCCTGAGGTAAATGCCTCAAGAAGCAAAAGCAGAATTCAAGATGGCGCAACATCTTACGGATCTTGCGACAACAATCTTGGTTTTTTTCAAGTTCCAGGCGGAGAAGCGCCATCAAGAGAGTGTGATTATTTAGGAAATTGGGGGCCGGTTATAAATCCTTGCGTTTCTACATGTTCAGAAATTTCTGATATTACTGAAGCGAGTAATTTAAATAATGGCTTTGCCAGATGGTCAGAAGCGCAAATCGACCTTCAAACTGGACAAAAAGAGGGAGAATTTTTAGGTTGCGTCCCTGGTTATGTACAATATCCATATCCGCCAACAAAATCAATTGACGGCGAAGTTCTAGATGACGCAAATGATTTATCGCGCCCAGCTGAAAATCCTCAAAGATTATGTCGCGCTGGCCTTACTAGTCTTGGTATTCAAGTCAATGTTTGGTCGGTTACAATAAATTCTTGCATCAATAAATGTCCGGGCGCCGATTATGACAGTAGAATTGGTGTTGGCAAAACCAAGCATGAAACAAGCGATGGTGAAATTATAATAAATTGGCCATCGGCTGATTTTGGAACTTATCAATATGTAACTAATTGGAGTGGAAATGAAGAGCATCTTAATGCCAGTGAATTTCAAAAAGACCGCAATAATGGTAAATATTTACTTAAAAGATATTGTAATTTTGATGGATCTTGGTCCGAGCCAGAAACTATGTGCTCTTTAAACGAAGGAATTATATCTAATGCTAAATATTTTGAGAGCAATAAAAACCCAGGCTTTACAAATTCTTTATCGGTTGAAAGAAATGAAGAAATTCAAGGTTCTTGTATTGAAGGATTTTGGGGTCACAACAATAACACAGAACCCGAGCCAAAAAGACAATGCGTTTTTGAAGAAGGTAATAAAAATATAGATCAAGTATATTTAAAATTAACCGACCAAAGTAAAGAATGCGAAGAGGTAACTTGTCCGCCATTAGACATAAAAGCTCAGAAAAACTCTTCAAATGGAAGATATGATATAGTAACCAGTGAAAGAAAAAGAATTGGTACGATAGTTCAGGGAAGATGTGTTAATGATTCTAATCGCGGAATATGGACCACTCTTAAAGGTAGGTTACCAAGTAAAATATGTAAAAATGATGGAACTTGGCAAGATCATGAAAGAGGAAGTAATAATGCTTGTAAGCTAGGTTGTGATATATATTACAGAAATTCACTTTCACCTCATGTCAGAAATAGAGTATTGGGTCAAAGCGTCACCTGTGAAATAAATGGCTCTATTGCAGATGGACAAGTTGTTGCTGCCACATTTGCAATTCAAAACGGACATAGTCAAAGAGATTGCGATTCAATGTTTGCGATGCTTCGTTGCGATGATGGAAGGGTGACATCTTCTTCAGATGCTCATTATGACGGATCCGGAACCTTATGCGAAGTTAGATCTTACAATCCTCATTCAAGGCAGATGGGTTTTCCGGGCTTTATTGTAGACAAATTTCACAATTCTAGTGGCAACTGGTTTTATTCAGGAAGAAACCCTGGTGATGTTAGGGCCGGAATTGCATTTTCGGCTGGGCCGCAAGTCATAGACAAATATGGAAATAGAACTAATATTTATTACAATTGTTGGGGTGGATATAAACCAGATCACATTATTAACATCAACAAAACTCATCATAACTTTTAAATAAAATAAATTATGACAAAAATATCCATAATTATGGGCTCTAAATCAGATCTTGAAACTATGCAAGAGGCGTCAGAAATTCTTGACGGATTAAGTGTTAATTACGAAATAAAAATTATTTCAGCTCACAGAACACCAAAAAGGCTTTATGAATTTGCGCAAAATGCAAAATCTCGTGGCATAAAAATTATAATTGCTGGCGCAGGCGGTGCAGCGCACCTACCAGGAATGGTTGCATCATTAACAGAGATTCCAGTTTTAGGCGTTCCAGTTAAGAGCGAGGCTTTGAAAGGAATGGATAGCTTGTTGTCAATTGCCCAAATGCCAGGAGGAATTCCGGTTGCAACTTTTGCAATTGGAAAAGCTGGCGCCAAAAATGCAGCTCTTTTTGCGCTTTCAATATTGTCGCTAAATGACGAAGAAATTGCGCAAAAACTTTTGCAATTTCGTCAAAAACAAACTGAATCGGTTTTAGAAAATATTTAAAGACTTAAATATTTGTAGTGATTTATGTTACTTTTAATGAAAATCGCTATTTTTTCTTGATTACACTTTAATTATAAATTATTATTTTATTATAAAAAGTTATATTAAAAATTAATAATTAATCATAAATATTATGTTGCGTAAAAATATATCGAAAATAGCAGTAATTTCAATCTTGACATTTGCTATGTCATGTTCATCAAATAAACAAGAAACAACGCCGAAAGCAACGGGTAATCTTTCAAATTTACCTTCTTGGGTCCTTGATCCCGAAGTAGAAAACGGCATAGCCGCAGTTGGTATTGCCTCGCCTTCAAGAGGTGGAATCAGATTTCAAATTCCTAAGGCTGAACTTGATGCCAAGGCAAATATTGCAACTAAAATACAAAGCGATGTTTCAAGGGTTACAAAAAATGCATTGAGGGAATCTAATGTAAATCAAATTAACGATGTTGAAGAATTTTTTTCGCAAGCATCAAAAGAAGTGGTTAAAGATATTCCGCTTTCTGGAATCGAAAGAATAAATATGCATAAAGACCAAGAAGGAACTTTATATATTCATATGGTGCTAAAAGATAAAGATTATTCTAAATATTTAAAAAATAGCCGCGAAGAAATGAAAAAAAGATTAGAAGAATCTAATATTTCTAGAGCCAACATTGACAACGCGCAAAAAGCAACCCAAAGTATTTTTAACGAACTTGAATCAGAAAGAAATAAATAACTGGCAATGACTAAATTTATCTCCAAAATTATCATAGTGCTAGTTTGTATGTCTTCATTTTCTTGTAAAAATATTAATGATGCAGATTTAAATAAAAAATCTAATTCTGCAAGCCAAAGAATAGATAAATCTAAGAAAGCGACATCATCTTTGTTTGACGAGATTTAGGCGCTTGACTTACTTAATTTTTTACGCATTTTATCTATTAAACTTAAAATACCAGAAATTATGAAAAAATATTTTTTGGCTCTAACCATTCCTTTAATTGCATTTTCATGTTCTTTTATTGAAAAAGAAAGTAACGAAGTTGTTAAGTCTTTGCCAAGCTTCTACATTACACCAAAAAATAACAATAAATATGATATTTATGGTGTTGGTGCTGGTAATACAATGGAAGAATCAACAAAATTTGCCTTGGCCGACGCCGCTTCAAGGCTTTCGGTAACTATCTCTGGCGAAAGTTCATTGTTAACACAGGAAAATAGATATGATTATTCTTCAGAACTAAGAAGTAAAGTCAAGCAAAATATTGAAGAGATAAATTTTTCTGATTTTAAAATTTCCGAAAGTAAAAAATATCAAGAAAAATTTTATACAGAAGTTAAAATTGATCGTCAAAAGTTTATTCAATTGCAACAAGAAAAAATTAAATTTAACGATCGACAAATCTATAATTTAAAAAATGATTTATCAAGTCAAAACTATGTAAAAAAACGAAATTCTTTAATTCAAATGCTGAATATAGCTCAAAAATCAGCGCTGTTAACTAGAATAGTCTATAAAACTGAATCTGGTAATTTGCAAAAAAAACTTAAAGAAGTGGCTGATATTAAAAATATGTTATCGAAATTCAATAATAAATTCGAATTTTATTTAATTGACCTTGCTTCTGAAGGTGTTTATGATGTTGTAAAAGAAAATATTAGTAAAGAAAATATTGATATATCTAAAAGAAGGTCAAGCAAAGTAAGTCAAGTTGCAATTAAAATAAGATCTTCAAAAAGCGTTGGTGAGGTTTATGGCTCTTATGTTACTAAATTAAAGATATGGTTTGACAACATTGACCATAGCGGAAAAATAATAGCCAGCAATTCAATAGAAGTTTCTGGAAGTTCTGTTGTAAGTGCTCGAGAATCTTACAAATCAGCGTTAAAAAGTTTAGACAAGACAATAAGCAGCTCTGGTGCCTTGGAAGTTCTGGGAATAAATTAGTCTTTTACTTCCAGCTTTTGCTAATTTCTAAATTGGCTTTTAGCGGACAATCTAAAATCATTGCATTTTCCATCTCAGATTTAATGATTTTTGCAACATGTTCGGCCTCGTCCTGCCTAGCTTCGACTATTAGCTCATCATGAATTTGCAATATAACCTTTGCGCTACTATTAATTTCTTCTAGTTTTTTATCAATTTTTATCATAGCTTTTTTAATAACATCAGCTGCGCTACCTTGAATTGGTGCGTTTATTGCTTGTCTTTGTGCTTCTGACTTAGCAATGTGATTACTGCTGTTAATTTCTTTTATAAAGCATTTTCTACCGCCAATTGTTTGTACAAATCCATTTTCTTGAGCAAATTCTTTATAATAATGCATATATCCTTCAATTCCAGGATAGGTTTTAAGATAATTATTGATATATTCTAGAGCTTCAATTCTTGAAATTTTAAGTTGTTTTGCAAGTCCAAAGGCGCTTATTCCATAGACAATACCAAAATTTATAGCCTTAGCTTTTGACCTTAAATCTTTTGTAACTTCATTTTCTTTAACATTAAAAACTTGAGCTGCTGTTATTGCATGAATATCTTTATCTTCTTTAAAAGCATTGATTAAAGATTGAATTTTAGCTGCGTGCGCTATTACCCTAAGCTCAATTTGAGAATAATCGGCGCTAATTAATAAATGTTCGTCTTTTGCAATAAAGCATTTCCTAATTTTTCGACCCTCTTCACTTCTAATTGGAATATTTTGCAAGTTAGGGTTATTGGAGCTTAACCTTCCAGTAATTGTATTAATTGTCGAAAAGTTAGTATGAATCCTGTTAGAATTTTTGTTAATTTCTTTAGGTAAAGAATCTGTGTAAGTATTTTTTAATTTCGAATAATGACGAAAATCTAATATTTTTTCAGCAATAACATGGCCATCTAGTACCATCTCTTGTAAAACGCTAGATTTAGTTGAAAAAGCGCCGGTTTTCTTTGATTTTTTCGAACTAGCCAACCCTAATTTATTAAATAAAATTTCGGCAAGTTGTTTTGTTGAGGCAATGTTAAATTCTGCGCCCGAAATGTCGTAAATTTCTTTTGATAATTTAGTAATTTTATCTTCAAATTCTTTTGACAAAATGCCTAATTTATTTGAATCTATCGCAATACCTTCATTTTCCATTTTGGCCAATATAAATAAAAGTGGCCTTTCGTAAGTAAGGTAAGAGGTGGATAATTTATTTTCATAAATTTTAGATGATAATATTTTGTATAATTTTAATAAAGAGTAATTACAAAAGCAGTAAAATTCACATTTTTTAGCTTCATCTTCCAGAAATATTGCTGGCTGTTTTGACTTTTTTAGTTCGTGATAGATTTCTTCATAATTTCTTGACTCAAAATTATCATTAAAATTTTTATCTATTAATTCACCAAAATTATTTTTGATTGAAGAATTTAAAAGATGGTTCATTAACGATATATCTTCATATGACTCAAATCTTAAATTTTGTCCGCGATTTAAGTTTAAGAAAAATTTCATAAATTTTTTAGCGTCAAAAAATATTTTTTTAATTGCATCATCTTTTAATAATTCTTGAATTTTTTGTAAATAAAATTGATTTTGCCAATCTTGTTTACCAAGTTTTTCTTTGGAATTTTTTTCTTCAAAACTAAATAAATCTTCATTTTCATTGCTTGAAATGGTGGATAGCTTTTCAAGATCAAGAAAGTAAATTTCTTCTAAAAGTTCGTCATTATTTAGGGTTGATAAAGTTACTTGACTTAATTCATCAAGTGAATCTTCATAATGAATAATTACAACAGAATTTTTTTTAATTTTGTTATAAATTTCTATAAATCTACTTTCATTTTCAATTTTTATTTTTTTAATTTCATCAAATTCAGGCTCCTTACTTTCTTTTTTTGCTTTGTTATTTTTAATTTCTTTTTTATTATCTTTTAAATTTTCGTGATCAACTTTAAATTCTTTTTTTACCCTTTCAACCAGCGATCTAAAGCCCTGATTTTGCAAAAAGACCAATAATTTGTTGCCATCAATTGATTTTACCCGAAGATCATCTTCGTTAAGTCCAATTTGAACATCATATTTTAGGGTAATTAAAGTTTTTGATAATTTAGCATTTTCTTGACCGTTTTCTAAATATTCTTTACGCTTTTTTTGCTTTATTTCATCAAGATGATTAAATATATTTTCTAAATTATCGTATTTTGCTAGTAATTCGGCCGCTGTCTTTGGGCCAATTCCTCTAACACCCGGAACATTATCCGAGGCGTCTCCAACAAGTGATAAGAGGTCCAAAACTCGATCAGGATTTACATCGAATTTGTCTTTTACTTCTTGTGGGCCAATAATTTTATTTTTCATGGCGTCATACATCTTGGTTTTGTCACTTACAAGTTGCATTAAATCTTTATCGGAAGACACAATTAAAACTTCGTAATCTTTTTCTTCATATTGTTTTGACAAGGTCGCAATAATGTCATCGGCTTCAAAGCCTGCTTTTTCTAATATTGCTAAATTTAACGATTCTGCGGCCTCTCTGATTATTGGAAATTGCGGCAATAAATCTTCGGGGCAGGGTGGTCTATTAGCTTTATATTCAGAATATATGTCGTTTCTAAAAGTTTTAGAACCAGCGTCAAAAACAATTGCAACATGACTAACATCAAGGCTTGCCAAAAGCTTAATAAGCATATTGGTAAAGCCATAAACGGCTCCAACCGGAGTTTTGTCGCTGCGCGTAAGAGGTGGAAGTGAATGATAAGAGCGAAAAACAAAGCCATAACCGTCAATTAATGCAATTTTTTTTGACATAAATAATTTTTTTAAATAATTTTAAAATGCTGGAATTTTGATGAATTTTTTGCCAGATTCTGTTTTTGGAATTCTTCCTGCTAAAATATTAGTTTGAATTGAAGGGTAAAGCATTTTTGGCAGTGGTAAATTTTTGTCTTTATAACTTCTTAATTTAACAAACTCTTCTTTGGATATTTTAGCGTTAATTAAGATATTTTTTTCTTTTTGCTCTAAAATAGTACAAAAATGCCTTAAATTTCTATTATTTTGCGGATAATCGTGGGCGCTAAAAATCTTAAAATTATCATCAAATTCAAAAATTTTATGTACCGAATCATATATTTGTGCGGCGCTTGCACCAATAAAATCGGCTCTGGCAGTTCCTACATCAGGCATAAAAATTAAATCACCAACAAATATATTATCTTCAATAATATAAGAAATACAAGATTGCGTATGGCCCTTGGTATAAATCGCTTGAATATTTTTATTGCCAATATTTAAATTTTGTTTGTCTTCTAAAAAAATATCAAAACCTAAATTATTTATATTTTCATTTAATTCAAAAAAATTAAGCCAATATTTTGCAACTTCTTGCGCGCCTTTACTAACGGCAATCTTGGATTTAGGAAATTTATCTTTAAAATAACAAGCTGCACTAATATGATCTGCGTGAATATGGGTTTCTAAAATATATTTTAATTCTAATTTTTCGTTATTAATAAAATTTATTATTTTATCAGCAAAATCGTAAGAAATTTTACCTTTATAATAGTTATAATTTGCAATAGAATCAATCACCACAGCCTCTCGACTTTTGTTATCGTATGCAATATAACAAAAGCCAGAGCAATCTTGTTCGTAAAATTCTTTTATTGTTATCATTTTTTTTGTGGTTAATTGCGTTAATTGTTTTTGTTCCACGGCATTTTTGCTAAAAATTTAGCCATCATACAAATATTGGTTATTCCGCTTATAAAAAGACCAAATCCGGTTAACAGGGTAATAATTATAAATTTAGGGTTATAAAATGTTAGCAAAGAAGATATAATTATTACCGCGCCAATTAATATTCTGATTTGATTTTCAATTGACAATTTATTGCCTGATGATATTTTCTTGTCAGTTTCATACCCGCATTCTTGCCAGGCTAAAATTCCACCTTGCATATTATATAATTTTAGGCTTGGGTCTTCTGCCTCTAGTTTACTGCAAGCTTTATTTGACCTTCCACCCATTTGACAATGAATAATTATTTTTTTGCCTTTATATTCTTCAGGAAGTTTGTCCGCAGAAATATCGCTTCTAGGAATTAAAATTGAACCTTTGATTGAATTTTGTTGGTACTCAGCCAATTCGCGAACATCAATTAAACATGCTTCGCCTTTTTCTAGCCAAGATTTAGCGGTATTAGGGGTTATTTGTTCTATCATAAATTCCTCTTTTTAGTTATTATTTAATATTAATTTTAGCATATTATTGAGAAATAAATCAAGAAAAACTATGAAAAATACCATATTCATTAATGAGTTAACAGGAACTTCTTTTAAATAAAGATGAGTTGCAAGAAAAAAACAAAAAATAGTATTTTTGAGATAATTATATATAAAGATTAAAATTAGAATTTATAATATAGATTGCACTACAAATATAAAAATAATTAATATTTTTTTATTTTATTCTTGTTTTTTGCATTAAGGACAAGTAATATCATATTTCAATATTAATGAATATTTAAGATGTCGACTGTTATAACAATATTATTTCTAATATTTCTAAATGCGTTTTTTTCGCTTTCTGAAATGGCAATTGTTGCTTCAAAAAGATCAATTTTAAAAGAGATGGTCAAAAAGGGTAACAAAAATGCCCAAAATGTCTTAGATATAATATGTGACCAAGGTAAGTTTCTTTCGACAATTCAAGTTGGAATTACTACGGTTGGTGTTTTAGCTGCGGCTTATGGTGGCGCGACAATTGCGCATAGCTTTTCTAAAATTCTCAATAAAATTTCATTCATAGATCCCTATGGCGAAACAATAGCGCTAACAATAGTTGTAACAATTTTAACTTATGCAACAGTGGTTTTAGGTGAGTTGATACCAAAAAGAATCGCCCTGCGCGAGCCTGAAAAAATTGCAATTTTTATTGCGAGGCCAGTTTTAGTTTTTTCAAAAATTTTCTCTCCTATCGTTACTATATTAGATTTTTCGGCCGAAATAGTAATGAAATTCTTTGGTGTTTTTTCGCCTCAACAAGATAGTGATGCGGAAGCAGAAGTCAAGGCAATAATAAATGAAGGGGTTGAAACTGGCGCAATTGACAAGTCTGAGCATGAATTAATGCATAGAATTTTTCGTCTTGATGATCGCGAAGCAAAGTCTATTATGACACATGTTAGTGAAATAGATTTCTTAAAAATTAGCGATAATCAAGAAGAAATAGCTGAAAAAATAAAGCAAAGTAGTCACTCGGTTTATCCGGTAACAGAAGGTGATTCGCAAAAAGTAATAGGCCTTATTCAAGTTAAAGATTTATTTTCTGACTATATTGAATCAAAAGAGTTGGATCTAAAAAAGCATATGCGTGAAGCTCATTTTATCCCAGAAAATATTGATTGTCTTAAAGTTTTGGAGCTTTTTAAATCAATTCCGGTAAATATGGTTGTTGTAATTGATGAATATGGGTCAACCGAAGGAATTGTTACTGCTTCTGATATTTTTGAGGCAATAGTGGGTGTTATTCCGGGTAATTATGACGAGAATGACGAAGTTATGATTGTTAAGCGCGATAATGGTTCGTGGTTCGTTGATGGTACAACCCCAATTGATGAAATTAACCTTACAATTGGCATAGAAG
>CBFIDI010000031.1:0-16534 GCA_965661355.1 Rickettsiales bacterium
TATAGAAAATATGTTATAATAAGATATATAAGATAAATTTTAGGAGTAAAAATGCCTGATATCAATAGCCAAAATAATTACAAAAGTAATAATAATGAAACACCCTCTCCTTCCGTTGCTTTACCTGAAGAGGCAAGTAAAGTCGTTAGTGTTTTAGGTGAAATAGAAAAATATACCTCGAATCTTAAAGGACAAATTATAGAAGAAATGAATGTGAACGGTTCTCAAGAAGAAAAAAGTCAAGGTTCTAGTCGTTAAAATTGATTTATATCTTCCTTTGGTTTAACCTCTGATTTATTTACGACTTTGCAAGTTGTAATAGCAAAATATATAACCCGTCACTATCACTAAAACAAAGCATATCAAAACTGAAAGCTCAAAGTTGAACAATTTATTGACATAGGACAATAAAATAATGTAGCTAATTAAATTGATAACAATAGCAAATAAGTATTTTATTTTAGTATTGATGTCAGGTTTAATTATAAAAAGTAAAAAATACACAATTGTAAAAAACAGGAATATAAAAGAAAAAATATTGACCATTTTACCTAAAATCTTTGCAAATTAATTTTTATTGCCCTATAATTTTGTTTAACTAAACAATGACAATATTCTTGTTATTATCATTTATATTAAATCAATAATCAACAAAAAATGACTACTAAAGTTGCAATTAATGGCCTAGGAAGAATTGGAAGATGTGTTCTTAGGGCAATTTTTGAAGATGAAAAATACAATAATATAGAATTAGTTGCGGTTAATGCTTCGGCACCACTTGAAACTTTAAAACATATATTAAAATACGATTCTGTTCATGGAAAATTTTCAAAATCAGTAGAAATTGGTGATAATTGCTTAATTATTGAAGGCAAGAAAGTTAAAGTTGTATCTCAGCGTGACCCTGCAAAACTTCCTTGGAGCGAATTTGGAGTTGACTTGGTTTTTGAATGCACTGGCAAATTTACAATGCGAGAAGACGCTACAAAACATATTATTTCGGGTGCAAAAAAAGTGGTAATTTCAGCGCCTTCAAAATCTGATGATGTCAAAACTATAATATACCAAGTAAATTGCGACCAAATTAATGAAAATGATGATATTATTTCGGTTGGATCATGCACAACAAACTGTTTGGCTCCAGTGGCAAAGGCTTTAAATGATATAATTGGTATAGAACAGGGTTTTATGACTACAATACATGCTTATACTAACGATCAGAATATTGTTGATAATGCTCACCGCGACCTTAGAAGGGCCAGAGCTTGTGCAATGTCTATGATACCTACTTCAACGGGTGCGGCCAAAGCAATTGGCCTTGTTTTGCCAGAATTAAAAGGTAAGCTTGATGGCGGCGCAATTAGGGTTCCAACTTCTAATGTTTCGATGGTTGATTTAAGTTTTATTGCTAAAAAGGAAGTGACCCCAGAATTAGTAAATTTAGCCATAAAAGAATTTGCTGACGATAAAATGAGTGAAGTTCTGGAATATGTGACTGAACCTTTAGTTTCAATTGACTTTAACCACACAACTTACAGCTCGTCTTTTGACTCTACTCAAACCAAGGCGAAGGGAAAATTTGTTAAAATTGCTTCTTGGTACGATAATGAATGGGCTTTTTCTTACAGAATGATAGATATTGCTAATAAAATGTCGAACTTCTAGATAAATTACCAGTTTAAAATTATTAAAAAATATAATTTTTAGTCTCTTTAAATGAATTTTATCAAAATCTATTTTTTAATAATTTAATTAGAAATAATCGTTTAGTTTTTCGCTTTAAAATAATCTATGAGAAGTGATGATCTTGTGATATTTAACTAATCAATAACAAAAGTTTTCTTAATTTCTCCCCTATTATCTTGCACTATAGATTCTATTCTTGATTGACTATTGATGTTTTTTCCATCCAGAATAATTACCTCATTTTTATCAGAATATTGCTTTATCTTTAAATTATTACCGCTATTTGATCTATTTTTATATTTTTTCTTATAATTTAAATTTACTGGCTTTTTTAAAATAAACTTAATATTAAATTCATCTCTATAATTTTTGCTTTTATCGTCAGAAATAGTTTTTAATATATAGGTTTTTGAAGTTTTATCATTAATGAAAGATTTATATTTTTTTCCATTAAATTTATAGCTAACTTTATTATTTTTATCGCTTTGTTTATTCTTAAAATATGAGGCGGAAAAATCTGATAGTAATTTAGTTTGAAATTGGTTATCTAAATTTTTTGCAATATTATAAGATTTTGCAATTTGTGATTTTAATATATAATTATTGAATTTTTTGATAGAATTTTGATCAAGCAGGCTAATTGATAGGCATTTATTACAAGATGATAAAGCTGATAAAATAATAACAGATTCTGAGTTGTTATTTAACTTAGATAAATCAGCTGAGGCAGATTTTAAAATATAAAATATTTTAGGAAGGTTGTATCTGGCTGCTCGCATTATGGGGGTATAACCCTGATTGTCTTTAGCGTTAACATTGGCTCCTTTTTTAATAAGGTGGTTAACAACTTTTATATTTTTATTTCTAACTGCAATATGTAAAGCGCTTGCTCCGCCAATATTTATTTTATTAATATTTTTTGGATTAATTCGGCTATAAAATATAACCGACTCAAGATCGTTGTCTGCTACTGCTTGCATTAAAGAAGTAATACCTATTTTTTGGTAAATATTATCTTCAGTGGCATAAACAGAATAAGAGAAAGAAAAATAAAATATTAATGAGGCTGTGAGAAGCTTTAGATTATTTAGCAATTTTATCTACTATATTTATTGTATTCTTTTAAGTTGGTTTTTGGCTTCCATCTATTTTCTAAATCTTTGATCATACTTTTCTTTTTTGGCGCTATCTTTTTAACCTTACCTATTACAGCACCATTTTTTAGCAATAATTTTACAATTATTTCTCTTTTATATCTATGAGCTAGATCTAGAGCAGTAAACCCATCATCATTTTCAGCGTTAATTTCCGCTTTATGTTCAATTAAAAGCTGCACAATTGGCAAAAACCCTATTCTTACAGCGTCCATTAAATATGTCATGCCATATTTGTTAGTATAATTTACGTCCGCATTCATATCAAGTAAAATTTGCATTGATTTTAAATCTTGCATCGCAATTGCAATGTCAAGTGGTGTGTGACCTAGTAAGTTAGGTAAATCGGGGTCCGCACCCTTGTGTAATACTGAATATATAACTGGATATCGGCGCATTAAAACTGCAAAAGTTAATATTGTGTCGCCTTTAAAATTTCTGATATCTGGGTTTACAATCTCGCGATAAGCTTGGTTAAAAGCTGAAATATTTCTGCTTGTTATGGCGTCAAATAATATTGTTACTTTTTCGTTTGGTGATAAAATTACTGGAATATGTTTGTTGTCATTGCCACGATATCTATCTAAAATTGGCGGAGCCGGAACATGATTAGACGAAAATTTATCACTCCAGTCAAGTTCCTTTTTTTGCGGCTCTATAAAATCAACAAAATTTGCTTCATCAATGTAATTATCACTTTTAAGCTCTTTAATATATTGCTGCCTTAGTAATTCTAACCTTTTTACTTTTTTCTCCTCTTTTTCTTTTATTTTTTTTTGTTTAATGCGGTTTTTCTCTTTCAACTCTTTCTCTTGCTCAATTTTGCTTTTACTTTTGATGATTTCTTCGGGATTTTCTTCTTTTTTAATTTCTTTTTTTACTTCTTTTACTTCTTTATTAGCATTAATATTGTTGTCTTTGTTAATATTATCTTCTTTTTTGCTGTTAAAAATTGTAGATGCTTGCCTTTTAATGCCTTGACTAATTGATTCTATAAAAGATTTTTCATTCTTTTCACTTTTAGCTTCTTTACCTGTTTTTAAGTCTTTGTTATCTTTTTCAGATTTTTCACCTTGTTCTTTTGTTTTAATTTTTTTATCTTCCAAATTGATCTTTTTAATATTCTTAGCATTTGTATTTTTAATGCTATTTTCAATAAAATCTTTAATTTCTAAAGTAGGAGAATTTTTTAACTCTTTCTTCTCATCGTCATTCAATTTTGGTATAGAAGGGATTTCAGGGAACTTAATTTCTTGGTTTTGTGCCTCAATTTCTTGCGGCTCTTTGAGGCCTTCGTTAGCTATATCTTCTAAAATATTTAAATTTTCTTGCGTTATTTTTTTATCTTTCTTAATTTCACGAGGGTTGTATTTTGTATTTTCAATTTCATTATTTTTACTTTCTGGCGCTATTTTATCTATAAATTTATTATCTACTTTATCAATTTCGTTGCTAGCTTTATCTTTAATGTTATTTTCATTTTTTGCCTTATTCTCATCAATATTATTTACAATATTCTTTTTTTCTTTAAGCTCCTTAACATTGTCAAGGCCAAGAGATTCTAAATCAACTTTAATATCTTCATCAGAAAATGGTTTATTTTCCTCTTCTATTTTTTTTAGTTCTAAAGTAAGGTCTTCAAGAGATTCTAGTTGAACATTTTCATCAATTTTAACTTCTTCTTGTGCCCATAATTTTTTATTTGCAAGGGCGGTTAGAAGTGTTGTTGTAATAATTAAAACAGCATAGAGTTTCATTTGATAAATATATAATTAATTTCACTTAACTTCGTCATTTCCACCTTCAAAAAACGGATTACATTTTAAAATTCTTATACATCCAAAATAAATACCTTTTATTAAGCCTTTTTTTTGAATTGACTGAATCATATATTGCGAACAAGTTGGATTAAATCGGCATTTATTAGGCCCTAGAATTGGAGAAATAAATAGTTGATAAAATCTAATTAAAGCAATAAATGGTAAATAAAGAAGTTTTTTCATGAATTAACCATTTTCTTTTTTATAAATTAACAAAACCCCTATTGCCAAAGAAATAAGAGTTGAAACCCAAGTTGAAGTAAAAACTGGCAAAATTTTTGACGCACCCAAGGCGGCAATAAAACTTAAAGTTATATAAAATCCAAGCCCGCAAATCATTCCTAAAAATATCATTAAAGCCACTTTTGAACTTCTGAAGTTATTAATACCAAAAAAACAGGCAATTAAGCTCATAGCCGTAAATAACAAGGGTTTTAAGATTAAATTATTATAATATACGCGAAATTTAGACGACTGAAATCCTGCGTCTTGCAGGCTATTTATTAAATGTGGTAAAGAAAAAATAGAAAATAGCTTTACATTTTGAAAATTGCTAACCACCTTGTCACGAATAAAATCTGGCTCTAAATTCGTTTTTATATATATATTTTCTTGTTTTTTATTTAAATTTTCAAAGTCATTGACTGTTCCATTCTCAATAAACCAGTTACCTTTTAGTAAAATTACTTTGTTAGCATCAATTCTTTTATAAAACTTATTTTTTTTATTTATAAACCAAATTGAAGAATTTTCTAATTCAATATTTTTTTTATATACTTTTTTTGCACGAATAATAATCTCTTCATTTTTAATATTTAAATTATCTTGCTTTATCCATATTCCGCTAGCCGATGAAACAACTTCGCGCAATTGTCTTTTAACATATTTTCCCTCTAAAGAGTTGAATTTTTCCATCATTACAATAGAAATTGGACCAAAAATAGTCACCCAAAAAACTCCTAGTAAAAATGACGAAGTAGCAATGGGTGCAACAATGTGCCATAAAGAATAGCCCGAACCCCTCATTATTGTAATTTCACTTTTAATAGATAATGTAAAAAAAGTTATAATCGCCGCTAACAAAACCAAAGATGGAGATATGTCATTAATAAAATCAGCATTTTGTAAAAACGCCATAAAAGCGACAATAAATATTGAAACTTCCGAGTCTGTGGTTTTGTCTAGAGCTTCAATGAAGTTTATTAAAAAAATTATCAGCCAAAATACTGCTAAAACTTGCAAAAACCTTACTAAGAATTCTTTGGCTAAATATCTATTAATCTTGTTTTTAAAAATTATCGGGCTCATAATCTATTTCAGTTTTTTACCAATCATCATTTTTAAAGGAATAATTGAAAATATTGCAAAATTCAAATAAAGTAAAGGAGCTAGATGGATACGCACTTCCAAAATTTTATATAACGATATTGTTGTAATCATGAAAATTGAAGATAAAGATATTGCTGTTAAAATTTTTAAATTACTTCCCTTTCTACTAAAATTACCGCTCAGCAAAGATGAAATGGCAATTAAAGTCAAAATAACGGACATTAACGGGTAAGTAAGTCTTTGTTGAATTTCAGATTTGTATTTTTTTATGTCACTTCTTGTCGAGTCATCGTTGGGGTTTAAAAGTTCTGATAAATATCTTTCTTTTGGCTTCCATCTCATAGATTTTATCTTGCCACTATCTCTTTCTGTAAGGTTAAAGACATAATCGTCAAATTCAAGAATTTCTACCGTATTTAATTCACGATTATATCTTTGAATTGTTCCATTTTGCATATAAAGCAATAAATTTTCATTTTTAAAAGATAAATTACCGGTTTTCGAGGTAATTGTCAGCGAATATTCTTTATTGCTTTCATCATTTAATAATATGGAATGTAAAATATTTCTGCTATCTTTCTTTTTGACATAAATTGTTAAAGATTTTAAATTTTCAAAAACGCCTTCATTAAAAGCGATATTGCTGTAATTGCTTTCAAAATTAATTCTTGCAAGCCTTAGTTTTTTGTTAGCATAAGGCATTATAAAAAATGAAATTATATAGCAAAAAATAGATGCATATAACGCAACTTTTATTGCTGAATTTGAAATTTTAAAATTCGTTAACCCAGAACTTCTTAAAATTGCTATTTCATTATCTGATATCATTCTATTGAAAATGATTATAACCGCTGAAAATAAGGCAATAGGAATAATATAGGTTAAAAGCCAAGGTAAAATTAAGATAAAAAGCGATAAAAATTGTGAAATTTCAATACCATTTTCAGTTACATATTTAACAAAAGATATTGTTTTGCTAAACCAAATTAAGCTTACAAGTAAAAATAGTACAGATAAGAAAGATTTAACCAGCTTGTTAGATATATATTTGCTATATAATTTCACTTGCAAAAAGGTAGATTTTATGTTTAAATTACAATAATATCAAAATTCATATTTAAGACAATATTAAATATTAATATAGTTTTAAATGTTATAAGAAATTTCTTATAATATAACTTATAAGCAAATCAATTTCAACGAAAAGTTTAGTTAAACAAACCATGATTACAATTACTTTAAATGGCGAAAATAAAGAATTAGACAATAATTGCAATATAGCAGATTTAATAAATAAATTTGACCTTGATATAGAAAAAATTGCAATAGAAAAAAATCTAGAAATAATAAATAAAATCGATTACAAATCAACAAAAATAGATGAAGGTGACAATATTGAAATTGTCCATTTTATTGGCGGCGGTTGAATTAATTTAAGCCCTTGGTGAATCATGACTAGGGGCTGATGGGCCAGTTCTTAAGGCTGATAATGGCTTAGTAGATGGATTTGGCCTGTTTTTCCCTTTAAGCCTGTAAGGTAGCTCTACTTTAGTTTCTGATGCGCTTGGCTCTCTTTCTTCACTTTTTCTCGGTGAGCCATTTTTTTTATTATCTGGGTTTAGAGTTTTTACTTTTGAT
Organism: Rickettsiales bacterium; assembly: GCA_965661355.1. GTDB lineage: Bacteria > Pseudomonadota > Alphaproteobacteria > Rickettsiales > UBA1997 > CAMCFD01. The sequence continues at coordinate 7,628 of CBFIDI010000031.1, forward strand.
TTTTCAATAAGTTGATCTTCGCGGCTTTTTTTGCCACCCTTTAAAGATGTAGAGGCGAGCGCAGCTAAATTTGTAGCAAACTGAGGATCAAACTCGTTAGTAGTAGCAGTCGGCTCTTTACCTGAATTTATCATTATATCTGACGCCACATCTAATAAAAGCTCTGCAGTTTCTATATAAGGAGCAAAGGCGACTTCTCTAAACATAAATCCATGCGCCCCTAATATAGAACTAGAGACAGAAGAGAAGAAGGGGTCTTTTACTAGAGAACTTTTGGTACTACTATATTTTGAAGCCGTAACTTTTCTTACAGCTCCCAAGAAAACAGCCAACGATTCAGAGATAACATATACCGCCCCACCCACAGCCAAAAAAGCTGCATAAAGTGGCAAACCAACCATTGCCAAAAATATATTTTTGAAGAATGCGGCAAATTTACCCATATTATCTAAAATTTATAAATTGTAAAGGCGAGTTATAATCTTGTGACTTTAAATAAGCCATCGCCTCTTGAAGGTCGTCTATTTTTTTTCCCTCAACTCTTATTTCTTCACCTCTAATAGAGGCTTGAACCTTGATTTTCAAAGATTTAATATCTTTTACTATTTTTTTAGCAATTTCTTGTTCTATTCCACTTTTAACTTTAATAATTTGACGATAAGAATTATTGGCGGCATTTTCTTGCTTTTGAAAATCAAAAAATTTGCTATCAATTCCTCTTTTAACGCCATTTCCTTTTAAAGACGCTCCTATTTGCTCTAGTTTATATTCATCAGTTGCGCTAATTGTTATTTTTGATTCTTTAATGTCAAATTCAACTTTGAAATTTGCGCCCTTAAAATCAAAGCGATTAGTCAACTCTCTTAAAACTGAATTTACAGCATTGTCAACTTCTTGAGATTCTATTTTTGAGACAATATCAAAGCTTGGCATAAAATATAATTTAATTTTTGTAATTATTAGTATTAAGTCTAATTTTTAGGTCGTGCTATTCTGATTATAACATAAATTAAACTATTAATCAAGAAAAAATACAAAAGATAAGCTTTAAAATTAAGTAATATCATCTGATATTCTGCAAAGATTATGACGATGACTTTAATAATGAAATTAATTACAATTTCAAAAATGGATAATTATAAAACTAAAATGCCATTAAGATTCAAAATATTTCTTTAATCTAAAAATATACCACGGCCAATTTCAAGCAATAGATCTATTTTCAATCTTCGTTTTTCAGATATAATTTACTTTAATGAAGGGGTTGCGATATTGCTTTATATTAAAATAATGATAATTAAGGTGAAGTGTAGAATATTGGAAGTAAAGTAAATATTTTTTTAGGAAATTTTACCCCTGGTAAGTTCATACAGAGCTATCGCGCAAGCATTTGATGCATTAAGACTTTCTACCTCTTGAATTTTTATTTTAACTAAAAAATCACAATTTTTTTTAATTAAAGGCCTAATTCCCTTTCCTTCCGAGCCAATAATTAAGGCAATATTACTATAGTTTTTAAGGTCAGAAATGTCAGATTTAGCGGCCCCATCAAGGCCGGCACACCAGTAATCTTGTTTTTTTAACTTTTCAAGTAATTTATTTAAATTTATTACTTTGTAAATATTGAGTTTTTCTATTGCGCCGACCGAAGCTTTGATTAAAGAAGAACTTTCTTCAGAAAAATTATTTTCTGGAATTACAATATTTTTCATTCTAAACGCACAGGCGCTTCGATAAATTGCACCAATATTTTGTGGGTCAGTTAACTGGTCTAATATTAGTAAATTTGGCTTTTCTTCAGACTTATTTAATAGCTCAAAAAGGTCTGACTCGCTTTTTGTTTTTAACTTTGAGCAATTTGCAATTATTCCTTGATGGGTCGAATCTTTTTTAATAATTGACTCTATTAACGAGGTTTCAACAATTTTTATTTTGTTGCCAATTTTATTTAATATTTGAGGCTTTAAAGATAATTTTAAATATTCATAAGATGATTTAGTAACAAAAATTTGGTAAATAGACCTCTTACCAGAAGATAAAGCCGAAGCTACTGGGTGCTTTCCTATAATCCAAACAGAACCTTCGTTAGCTTGATTTTTTGACATTATCTTATTCTAAAATTTGTGTGTCACGATCTTTGTTTAACTCTGAAGATGAATTTTTAGTTTTATTTAGGTCTTGCGAAGTTTCTTCAGTCAATAAATCAATTTTAGCATCTTGAAATACAGATTTATATAAACTGTCAGTTATTTCTTTTATCATCATTTTTCTTATTGCGCTTTTTATATCTTCGTAAGGCTCTATTTTAGCGTCTCTAACATCTGTTACTTTAACAATATGCCAACCAAATTGTGTTTTAATTGGCTTTGTATAGCCATATCTTTTAAATGATGAAATTTCATCAGCAATTTCAGGTATTATATTATTTTGAGTTATATATCCAAGTTTTCCGTTATTTTTAGCGCTCTCTTTATCAATTGAGTATTTTTTTACTAAGTAAGAGAACTTATTTGGTTTCTTACCTGGTAATGTTTCGTTGTAAACCCTGTAAATATTGTCGGCTAGCTTTTCAGAATCTACCACAATATGCCAAATTAAATATTCTTTTTGCCCTTCAAGATCACTTGAAAGCTCTACATATTTTTTCTTGATTAGATCTTCGGTAATTTCATTTTTAATTTTTTGATTAATAAATCCTTCAATTAAAATTTTATTTTTAACATTTTTTATCTTTGTTTTTATCTCTAAAATGTTATCTATTGATTCTTCTTTAGCTTTTTCAACCAACTTTCTTTCAAGGTAAATTTCACGAGCAAATGCTTTAATTACCTCTGGCGGAAGATCTTTTATATTTGGTTTTTGCCCACCTTCTTTGCCCTGAAATATTTCAGAAATTTTAACTTCAATTTCTTGCGCCAAAATTATTTCATTGTTAATTTTTGCTATTGCGATTTCGCTTTTATGAAAATCTTCAAAATATATGACCGATATATAGGCTATTAGAGCAACAATAGCAATTAAAACACTATATCTTTTGATTTTTCTTTTTTTAGCGTAATTTCTTCTCATGTAGTAATTTTAATTTAAATTAAATAAATATTTAAAGCTAATGTTATAAATTTGGTAAAATGTAGTCTGGGTAAGATTTATTTATATCGCACTGCTCTTTTACCTTGCTTTGGTCAGCATTTTCACCAAATTTTACATTTAACTTATTGCTTAAAATGCCGCTTGTCAATAACAAACTTTTAATTTTATAATTATTAGCACCTTTTATATCAGTTTCAAGTCCATCTCCTATTGCAATGATAGATTTTTTGTCGATATTATTACCAAATAACTCATGTGACTTTTTGTAAATTTCTTCGTAAGGCTTACCATAAAAAGTAACATTTCCACCTAAATCTTGGTACTTTTCTGCAATAACTCCAGCGCACAACATTTCATCGCCATTTTTTTTGACTACAATTTTGTCGGGGTTAACGCAAATTAAATGTAAATTATGGCTTATTGCATCTTTTATTTGCGATATTTTTTCTTCAATTGTTGAATTGTAATCATTAAAGCCAGTGGTAAGTGCAAAATCGGCATCCTCGGCTTTTTCTACCATATTATAATCAAGCCCGTCCAAAAGATCTAAATCTTTGTCTGGGCCAATATAAAGGTAATTTTTACCAAACTTGTCGTAAGATCTCTTTTGGTTTTCATTTAAGTTCATAAATGCAAGCTCACCAGAAGTTAATATAAAATTATAATAATCTTCTTTTATACCATAATTTTCTAAAACTTTTTTTACTTTATCGGCTCTTCTGGGTGCATTTGATATAAATGCGATATTTTTATTGTTTTCGCGTAAATTTTTAACAACCGAAACAGCATTTGGATAAGCACTTGTTCCGTCATGTATGACTCCCCAAACATCAAATAATAAATTGTCGTAATTTTGTAAAATGTCTTCTAGATTTTTATCAAATATCATATTATATTTTTATTTTTCTAATTTTCCTGAAAATTTTAGTAAATTCGCTTTGTTTATACATCATATTTACAATATCTCCAAGTCTAATTTTAGATATTTCTTTATCTTTATTGAGTACAATCCAACAACTTTTTGGGTTAATTAAATTTGTTACTTTACCTTTTGCCAGAATTCTTTTTTCTATTTCTGATTCTTTGGTTATAGGGTTTTCTATTTCGTATTTTCCAACAATTTCTAAGTTATCACCATGCTTTATTCCGTTATTAGAACCAAGGCTAACCTTGAATATTACCTTATCTTCATGAACTCTTTTTTCTAGAATATATCCTTTTTTAATCAATGCTTGCTTTAAAAATGGCTCAACCGCCTTTATTGCATCACCAGCAGCCTTTCTTACTAGTCCGTTGTCTTTTTCTAGGCCCGGATCTTTTTTACCAAAAGAGATAGATCCTATATTTAAGCCATCACTTTTAACATTTTCTTGCCTTGTTGAATAACCGCTAAATTTAATATTTTTCAGTACTTTTAATGATGGAATTTCGTAAATTTTTAAGCTTCCTTCAACATCAGATTCGTATATATATCTTGCCGGAACGGAAACTAGGGCGCCGGTGTTAGAATCGTACATTACCCCTGATGATTTATATTTTTTACTAAAGCTTGCATTGCTAACAGAGCCCGAAACAGCGTAATCAGCAATTTGCGGCCCTTTGTAGGATCCGGTTTGGTTAAGTTCTGAAAGTTTTATTTCATCTTTTAATTTTTTTGTTGAACTTCTGTCTAATATATTGGCTAAATTATTTTTTGATATTAAATTTTCAATATATTCAGCCAGAGATTCTTCTAGTTTTGCTTGCTTGGCGGTCTCAATATTATTGCTGTCGAATTTAAAGACAACAACTTTAGGTAAATTTGAATTTAGATCTTTTTTTGTTGGTAAAAACGAGCTTTGCGGTAAATATTGCTTATTATATGAGTCAAAATTTTTTATTTTAGGTGCACATGAGGTAAATATTAGCGCTAATAATATAACAATATAAGTTTTCATGGGGCGTAGAAATTAAGATTAAAAATTTAAGTTAATTGTAGTGGCAAATCTTATAAAATCAATATCATAATCGATTTTAAAGTAGGTTTATTATTTTTTTTCTATCAGTCTAATTGACGGAATTGTAATTGTGGAATGTTTATTTGTTTTGTTTGATGATAGTTCAAAATAAAGACTTTGCGAATTTCCGATTTGTTGAATTCTTTTGCAATCTAAATTATGTTCAATTTCTGATAATTCAAGCCTAGAATTAATATAGAAAATCAAAATCATTTGACCCATTTCATCCATGACCAAAGAAATATTTATCGTTGATTTCTCATCTGGCTTTATAATTCCGGCGATAAAATATTTGAACATGTCAATTAGAACAGATTTTTCGGCTTTAATATCTGGTAATAATTCGCTTTCATATGGTTTGTCGAAGGTTATTCTTGATTTAATACGATCTGGTAAATTGTTAATTGCTTTATCTATAAAATTACTGAGCGAGAAAATTTCTTCGTCAGCATTAAGTCTGTTATCGATTACTTCGTGATCTAAAGAATTGGTAATGGTCGATTTTAGCTTCAAAGAGTCGCGATATAGTTTTTTTATATCTTCAAGATATTTTCTATGTGGATAAGGTCCGTAGGGCTCTTCAATTAAAATTTTTAATTTTTGCGCGATAGAATTAAGATATAATGAAATTTCTGAGGGTAAAGCTAATGAAATTTGATCTTTAATATTTTTTATTCCTTTTTCATGGTTTTTTTTCAGCTTCATGAAATTAGCGGCTTTTTCTTTAATTTTAGCAATTAAAATTTCAAAATCTATTGGCTTAACCAAATAATCATTAGCCGAAAGACTTGCGCCCTTAATAATATTTTCTTTTTGGCCAAGTGCACTTAAAAAAATAAATGGCACCATATTAAACTTGTTTTTACTTTCTCTGACAAGTTTTAAAAATTCATATCCGTCAACTTCTGGCATCATTATATCCGAAATAATGACATGTGGCTTGTAATCTAAAAATAATTCAAAACCTTTTTTGCCATTCACAGCCTGATAAACCTCAAAACCTTCATCTACTAAAATTTCCGCTATTGATTCGCGTATGTCTTTTTCGTCTTCGGCAATTAATACCTTTATTGTTTGGTCTGTCATTTTACTTAGAAATTATTTTTGATCCTTCAAAATTGCGTAAAATCTCGTTAGCAATTTCTTCCTCGTCGTTATTTTGACTTGTTATATGTTTTTCATCAAGCTTTTTTTCGTTAAAATTTTTACTATGTTGCAACTTAATATTGTTGTCGATATTTTGCAGATTTATCAGATTTTTGCAATAACAAATTCTCATCATTAGCATTTCAAAAGAATTTCTTTGAGATGAAGTATAAGATAATTCTTGATATCCTCTACTTAACAATGTCCAAATTTTTACTATATCGCTATTGGTAATATTTTGAATAATTTCGTTAATTGTACTTTTTGAATCTTGACCTAGACTTTTGTAAAATGAAGAATTGTTATCTAGTAATTTTGCCTTCATAATTTCGTTGCATATTTCGAGCAAATTAGCAATTAAAGATGATATATTGGGGTTAAAATTGTATATTTCATTAAATTTAATATAAGATTTTTTTATATCACCTTGAAGCAACAAGTTAAAAAGTTCAATATTTTGGTGAATATCACCTAAATTTAACATTTTACTGACAATTTCAGCTGTTAAGATTTTTTGGTGATTGTTTGCTGATAAAGCTTGATCAAGCAAAGATAAAGAGTCTCTAATAGATCCGTCGGCCATTTTTGCAATTGGCTCAAGAGACCCATCTTCAAACTCATAATTTTCTTTGGCAAGAATATTTTTTAAATGCGAACTAATTTCATATTCTTCCATTCTTCTTAAATCAAAACGCTGACATCTTGACAATATTGTTATTGGAACTTTTTTTATTTCGGTTGTAGCAAAAATAAATTTTACATTTTTTGGAGGTTCTTCAAGGGTTTTAAGCAGCGAATTAAAGGCGGCTTTGCTTAACATATGAAATTCGTCAATTATGTAAATTTTATATTTTGCTAAAATTGGAGCATAAGCAATAGAATCTATAATTTCACGAATATCATCAACCCCAGTCTTGCTTGCGGCATCAAATTCTATGACATCTTGGTGCTTTGAAGAAGCAATGGCTAAACAATTTTTGCATTTATCGCACGATTTGGCGTTTTTAAAATATTCTTCATCTAGACAATTAAGAGTTTTTGCAATAATTCTGGCTGTGGTTGTTTTGCCAACTCCTCTAATTCCCGTAAGAATATAAGCGTGATGAAGTTTATTATTTTTGATAGCGTTTGATAAAGTTTCAACCAAAATCTCTTGACCAACAATTTCACCAAAATTTTGTGGACGATATTTTCTGGCTAATACCAAATAAGAATTGTCGCTCATATTTTAGAAGTTGATTGAGTTTTGAATTGGACAAAAGGTGAAAATGACCCGAAAATTAAGTTATGGCTGCTTCATTTCTGACCTGACCAGATTACCTCAAGTTTTCGCCCATTTTCACCAATTTCAATTATAAACAGATAAGATCAAAATTCAACTGCAAATTTTTCTTAATCTGTTATATGCCTTAGCAATTCCTTTTAAAGAATATTCATCAACTGCAAATGTAGCGATAGAAGAATCGGCTCTAACTCTCATTGTGGCACTGTTTATTAAATTCTGAATAATTATTACATCTTCGCCTTTATTTTTTGTCCAAGCCTTATCTTTATTTGTGGTTAATAAGAATTTTTTGTTATCTATTGCAACCATAACTTTGCTATGAATTTTATATTCAAAACCACTATAAACCATTAACTCTTCAATTCTTCCATCTTGATATCTAGTTATCATCATGTAAGGTCTGTTACGGCTATTATGGTCTGACACTGTTTTAACTGGATAATTCACCATATAGCATTTTTTATTAATATTTTCTTGTGAGCCAATTTCGTAAATTGTCCATTCGTAAAAAGTGCTGTCAATAATTTGGGCGTGGGCAATATTGCAAATAAACAAAAAGCTTAGCGAAATTAATAAAGCGCAAATTCTTTTAGACATGGTTATTTTTTTCTTGTTACAGAGTAATCTAATATTTGCATTAAATATCTCTTTTCTATTGAATCTTCAAAAATTTCAAGTGACTTTTTTGCCTTTTTATAAAAATCATCAATAATTTCAAGCGATTTTTCTGTAATTTTATATTGCTTCATAACCTTTAAGACAAACTCAAAATCTTGAAGATTTTGCTCCGAGCTATCTAGGTTCTTGGCGAAAATCTCTTCAATTTGCCGTTTTTGCTTATTGTCACAATATTTGTAACATAATATAATTGGCAAAGTCACTTTTGCTTCATAAAAATCGGTACCAATGTTTTTCCCGAGTTCTTTTGAAGATGAATTATAATCTAAAATATCGTCAATAATTTGAAAAATCATACCTAAATTTTTCCCAAATTCTTTTAAATTATCTATTTCAGATTTTGGTCTTTGGTAAAATAAGGCTGGCGCCTGACAAGAAGATGAAAATAAAATTGCGGTTTTACCAAAAATAATATCAAAATATTTTTCAATTTTTATGTCAATGTTATTTGAATTCTCAAGCTGCATAACCTCTCCGTCAGCCATAATGCTGGAACTTTTAGCTAATAAGTCTAAAACTTCTATATTGTTACTTTTAACCATTAATTGAAACGCAACAGAAAAAATATAATCTCCGACTAAAATTGGTGCTTTATTTTCCCAAAGTGAATTTGCGGTTTTTTTACCTCTTCTAACTTCTGAATTATCTACAACATCGTCGTGCAACAAGGTTGCGCTATGAATAAGTTCAATTGCCGCGGCCAAGTTGTGA
>CBFIDI010000032.1:0-16496 GCA_965661355.1 Rickettsiales bacterium
GTTGAATTTAAAGAACATAAACTTTCTAGCTAATCTAAAATCTTTGAAGCGGTCACCAAATTCATCTTCGCCTCATATTTTAAGATGCTAATGTAAGAATTTAAGCCTAAAAATTTTTTATTTCACTAACCGCCTCGCCCTAATTCTTGCGAACTTAGTACCATAGTAAAATTAAGCAATATTCATTAAGTTCCGCCCAAAAACTTTATCATAATTTATAATTATTCAACTGCAATTTTCATAAAGTTTTTAAACGAAAATCAATTCCTCCTTCTCAAAAACTAAAATTATATCATACCTTTTTTTAATATCAATTTAGATATATTCCATCTTCATTTTATAATGGCCATTTAGAATAAAAAGCCCATAAAGAGAATATAGTAAAAATGAGCAATGTCGTTAATATTAGAAATTTTTGACGATGTTTAAATTGGATAAATTTTAACTTCGCAAACAATCAATTGTAAAGTTAAAATTCTACAACGCCAAAAAAACCACCTTTAAGCTAAATAAAACTCTTATCTTTTTAACAAAAAATTATCATAAAAATCTAGAAATATATTCCAGATATGATTTTAATTTTTTAATGATTTCTCGCTAAAAATATTTTGCTTTTACATGTCTTTAAAGATGAAAATGACACAATCTTGTCTTTATATCCTAATTTTACTAGATTCTGCTAACTAATTAATTAACATTTAAAGAAGATCTATATTACGCTAATTTCAATATTTTAAAACCAAAGTAAATCAATTGTAATTTTAGCAAAAGCTACTCTCAAAAGTTAATAATGCCCTCGATATAAAAGTGATTTGGCAATGATATTCTTGGCAATTCTTAACTCATAAACAGTCAACCAAAAATTGAAAACAGAATTGTTACCTTATTTTTAACTTGATTATTGCTAAGTTTTATGAAATAATTTAATAAATTAGTATAAATATAGCTTGCACAAGTTAAAAACTCATAAATTAAAATGACAAAAGAATCATTATCTAACCTTTCATTAGAAATAGTAAATCTTTGTGAACAAGCTGCAATTGCTTGCTATGACTGGATCGGAAAAGGCGACAATATGTCTGCTGACGCGGCTGCTGTAAAGTCAATGCGCAGCGATTTAAACAAAATGAATATTACGGGCAAAATAGTAATTGGCGAAGGCGAGCGCGACGAAGCCCCAATGCTTTATATTGGCGAAGAAGTTGGTACAAAAAATGGACCAAAAGTTGACATAGCCCTTGATCCGCTTGAAGGTACAACAATTTGCGCCGAGGCTGGCGAAAGCTCTCTGGCCGTTATTGCATTTGCTAAAGATGGCGGTTTTTTACATGCGCCCGATGTTTATATGCAAAAAATTGCTATTGGCCCCGGCTTTGAAGATGGCATTATTGACCTTGACAACTCGGTTGAAACAAACTTAAAAAACTTAGCAAAAGCTAAAAATTGTGAAATTACGGATTTAACCGCAATGATTTTAAAACGCGATCGCCATAAAGATTTAATTGCCAAAACCCGAGAAGCTGGCGCCAAAATTCGCTTAATAGAAGACGGCGATGTTGCTGGCGTTATTGCCTGTTCATCTAAAACTGCTAATATCGATATTTATATGGGAACTGGCGGTGCACCCGAGGGCGTTTTAGCTGCGGCCGCGCTAAAAACAATTGGTGGTCAAATGATGGGTAGATTAATTTTTGACGACAATCAAAAACAAATTGAGCGCGCCAAAAAAATGGGAATTACTGACTTAAACAAAAAATATACCGCCCAAGAAATGGCCAAGGGAGATGTAATTTTTGCATGTTCTGGTGTAACCGATGGCTATATGCTAAAGGGTGTTAAGAAAGAGTTAGGAAAGATTTATGTCAATTCTTTAATTATGTGTAGCAAATCAGGGAAAATTACCAAAACTGAATCTGAAATTTTTTAAGCTAATATTATCTTCTGGATTCATTTTTCAAAAGTTATCGACCTCAAAAATTTTTAACTTTTATAATTAAATTAAAGCTATCAATAATATCCTTAATCAGATAATAATTGATATAAAACAGCTTGACCTTGGTAAATTTAGACAGCTAAATTACTCTTTTTCAACCTTAAAACCAGGCAAGTTTTCTTCTGGCGTAAAATGACAGATTGTTTTTTTGCAATTTTAATATAAGGCTAAATCTTTATCTGTCATTATATTGCGTTTTCTTGTCACAAAAGTTGGCATCTTTAAAAAATTAACAAAGTTTTAGTGAAAACTTATTAATTTTATATTATAGCAAAGCACATCTTTAACCATCAATTTATCCGACATGATTTAATTACTAAATCTATCACCAGAAGCCTAACATGGCGTTGCTATGACTAAGTTTTTACTAATAAATTTATTAATTTTGAAAGATGGGGCTTGGCATTATAAATAAAAATAATTGAACATAGCGCAAAAGAAAGATATTGTTAAAATTGCTTTAATTTGCTTTTCTTTATTCACAAAAAAATATAAATTCTTGATAATCACAACGACTTATGTAAAATATATATAGTAAATAAAGCTTATATTAAAAATATGAAAAACCTAATTACATTAACAGCATTTCTTTGTTTTTTTGTTGCTCAAAATTCTTTTGCTGCCTTTTCATCCAGAGGAACTGGAACTAGCAATTTGGCAAAAGAAGAATTTTCTGAAAGTCAATTTGGCTTTGGCTTATCAGTTGCAAAAGAGTTCAAGATAATAAACAGTATATTTACTGAAAATAACAAAGATTATCTATTTAATGAAGTTGGCGTATTTGCCAATTATTACGGTGATATAATTAACTATAATTACGGAGCTAATTTATCCTTTGGTTATGGTTATGATAAATTTGCTATTTATGTAAGCGGCGGTTATTTAATAACTGATTTTGAATATATTTCAAGCAATGTTTCTAAAAACTATTCTGAAGGCGCTGGCTTTGTTGGACTTGGAACTTCTTACAAAATAACCGATAACTTAAAGGCAAAACTAGATTTCATGAACTACGGCTTTAATTTTAATCCAAGTAATGCGAGTTCTATTCAAAAAACAGAGGCAAATATTAAAAGCGCTATACTTGGCTTACAATTATACTTCTAGCAAAAAATCCTTAAGTAATTATGAAGCTAGAAGATAACAAAATAGATCAAGCATTAAAAGCATGCAAAAGAGCATTTAACTATATTGTCTTTTTTGGATTCATTGTCAGCTTCCTAACTCTGGCTACTTCAATTTATTCTCTAGAAGTTTTTGATAGAGTTCTTTCAAGCGGAAGTATTGAAACATTAATTGCACTAACAATAATCATTGTAATTTTTTCAATTATTCTGCATTTTGTTCAAGCAATAAGATCGACAATAACTTCTCATATCAGCAAATATTTAGATCAAAAGCTGTCTTCACTTTTTATTGATCTATCGCTAACCTCATTAAAAGAAGATAATTCAAAAAGCTCGGTTCCGCAAAATATTAAAGATTTATCTGCAATAAGAAACTTTATAACTAGCCCAACATTAATTACTACAATTGATGCTCCTTGGTCACTACTTTATATTTTGGTTATATTCTTCATACATCCACTTCCAGGATTTATTGTAACAAGCGGGGCGCTAATTCTTCTTTTTCTTGCCTGGCTAAATAACGCCTTAACCAAAAAAGAAACAGAAAAGGTAAATAGCATGAATATGCACTCAATCAAAGAACTAGAGATCCTGAATAGAAATGCCGAAGTAATTGAAGCGATGGCCATGAAGGATACTCTTATCACAAATTGGCAAGAAATTAACGAAAAACTGACTAAGCTTCAAAGTGAACTTACCTTTAAGTCTAATGTAATTTCTAACTTCACCAAATTCTTCAGAGCAATGATTTATGTTGCTTTAGTTGCCATTGGCGCGGTTCTAACACTAACCAACAAGATGAGCCCTGGTGGAATAATTGCAATTTCAATATTGTCAGGCAAGGCTTTAATGCCATTTGATGCCGCAATAAATATTTGGAATAATCTTCTAAACTCCAAAAAGTCTTACGATAGATTAAAAACTCTTACAAATGACAATGACCGAGAATTAAATTTAATCAGCTTACCAGAACCGGCCGGAAAATTAACAATTGAACAGCTGGCTTTTAATCTTTCAAAAGTCAAAAAACCCATAATAAAAGGAATTAATATTACCATTAACCCCGGCGAAGTAATTGCAGTAATTGGCCCAACAGCCGCAGGAAAATCAACTTTAGCTAAATTAATAGCAGGAATTTATAAACCAACTCTGGGAACGGTAAGATTAGATAATGCAGATATTTTAAACTAGAAACCAGAAGAAATTGGAAAATATGTTGGATATCTTCCTCAAGATGTAGAATTATTCAATGGTAGCATCAAACAAAATATTGCCAGAATGGATAAAAAAGCAAAGGACGAAGATGTAGTAAAAGCCGCGCAATTGTCTCATACTCACAATTTAATTTTAAACTTACCAAAATCTTATGAAACTGATATTGGGTCGTGGGGCTCAAATATATCGGCGGGTCAAAGACAAAGAATAGGCTTGGCCAGAGCTTTTTATGGCAATCCAAAATTAGTAATATTAGACGAGCCGAACTCAAACTTGGATCAAGAAGGTGAAATTGCTCTGGCCATGACTTTAAAACAAGCCAAAAAGCAGAAAATAACAACAATAGTAATATCTCATAGGCAAAATATATTACAGGCCGTTGAAAAAATTTTAGTAGTTCATGGCGGAGAAGCTAAAATGTTTGGCCCAAGAGATGAAATTTTAAAGAAGTTACAAGAAATAAATAATGGCAAAAAATGAACTTTAAGAAAGAAAAGAAAAAAGCCACTCGGTTAACCAAAAAACTATTTAAATATCTTAAAGCAAGAGCAAAAATTCTCGCTTCATTTTTACATCTAAAATCAAAAGACTCTTCCAAATATTTAAATAGCTTACATAAAGATAAAGATTTTAGAAAGTCGGAAATTGTCAAAGGTAAGAAAAAACTAAGAAAATTAAAGCAAAAAGTAAAAGTTGAGGCCAAGTTAATTCTTAATAAGAAGTTTGAGGAGGAATCGCTAAATATCGCTAGAAAACCAATCATAATTGGCATATGGTCAACCCTAATTCTTTTTGGTAGCTTTATTATCTGGTCAGTCACTGCTCAAGTTCACAGCACCGCTATTGCCAATGGTAAAATTGTAGTAGATTCTAATAAAAAGATTATTCAGCATCTTGAGGGTGGAATAATTGAAGAAATATTTGTTAAAGGTGGTGATATGGTAAAAGAAGGCGATCAGCTAATAAGATTAAGTGAAACATCAGCAAAAGCCAACCAAGAGCTCTTAAACAAGCAATTATTTGCTTTAAAAGCAGCAAAACTTAGATTAATGGCACAAAGAGACAATAAAAATGATTTAAGCTTTCAAGATTTGGAAGGAGAATATCAGGAAGATCAAGAATTTATCAAAATATTAGATGGCGAAAGAGAGCTTTTTGAAATTAGAAGAAAATCTCTAAATGAAAGAATAGATATTTTAACTCAAAAGAAAAAACAGCTTAAAAATGAAATAAAAGGTTTAAAATCGCAAGAATTAGCCGTTAGACAAAGAATAGGAATGCTTAGCGAAGAAACTAAATCTCTGGATCAGTTATTTGAAGATGGAATTATTTCAAGAAGCAGATATTTAGAGTTAAAAAAACAAACCGCAGAACTCGAGGGAAATAAAGGTCAATATGAAGCCAATATTGCCAAAGTTAGTCAAGTTATCAGTGAAACTGACCTTGAAATTACCAATATTAAAACAGAAAAACTAAATGAAACTCTAAAAGAACTTCAAGAAACACAAACCAAAATAGCCGATCTAGAAGAAAGGACATCTGCATCAAGCGATGTTCTTTCTAGAACAATAATAACCGCGCCAACATCAGGAATTATCAATAATCTAAAATACCACACCAAAGGAGGCGTAATAAGCCCAGGCGCCGAAATATTAGAAATTATTCCTCAAGATGACAAACTTATAGTAGAAGTGAGAGTTAACCCACAAGATATTGATGTTGTGGTGGTTGGCCTTGATTCAAAAGTAAGATTATCAGCTTATAAAAGCAAGGCTGTTCCAATGCTTAAAGGAACTGTGACTAATGTTTCAGCAGATAGTTTTGAAGATCAACAATCAGGAACATCATTTTTTGTTGTTAGAATTAAAATAAACGAAGGTGAATTACAAAAATTAGAAGAAGATATCAGGCTTTATCCGGGTATGCCAGTTGAATCTTACATTGTAACTGGATCGAGAACTTTTTTACAATATCTGTTTGATCCTATTACAATATCAATGAGAAGAGCATTTAGAGAAGAATAATAATGATTAATAAAAAAATAATATTAACAATAATATCAATCGCATTGCTAATAACTAGCAATTCATTTGCATTAACTTTAGAAGATGCAATAAATTCAGCTAAAGAAAATAATTATGAAATAAAGTCGCAAGAATATTCTTACAAGGCCGCAAAATCAGAAAAACTAAAATCATTAGGTGGGTTTTTACCGCAAGTTTCAATTGATATTAATAACGGCTCAAGAAAGACAAAAATTTCTGACAATCCTCAAATAAATAGCGATTTAAATAGCAAAACATTTACCGCTCGTCAAAATCTCTTTAACGGAATGGCCGATGTAAGTAAAGTAAAAAAAGCCAATAATATTTTAAAAAGAGAAAAAGCAATTAAAGATTCTAAAATTCAGCAAATTACCCTAAATGTAATTAGGTCATATCTTGATATTCTAAAATATAAAAAACTTCTAGAAATTGGCGAAGAAAACTTAAAATCACAAAAAGACCTTCTTTATTATGTGACCAGAAAATTTAAAGTAAAAGATGCAACAAAATCAGAAATTGCAAAAGCTAAGGCTGACTTTATAAAAGCAAAAAATGACCAAACTTCAAATCAAAATAATTTTAACTTAGCAGTTGCAAGCTTCAATAGATATACCGGTCTTGATTTTGAGCCATATGACAATCTGCAAGAGGTAAAAGAAGAAGAAGTTCAAGAATATAAAAAAATAGATGAATTATTTAAAATCGCTTTACAGAAAAACCCGGAAGTAAGAGCTGCAAAATATGGATTTATTGCATCAAAACATAGCGCCAATGTTTCTAAATCAGCTTTATCTCCAAAAATAACATTAAATTTTAGCACTTCCGAGCAGGAAAATTCTCTTTATCTAAATAATCAACAAGAAAGAGATACCAGCATTTATCTGGGTGTTAATATTCCAATATTTAATTCTGGCCAGAATTACTTTGATATTGCTTCAACCTCAAATAGCAGGAACAAAGAAAAATATAATTACGAGTCTGTCAAAAGACAAATTCATAATTCTATAATTGAATATAGCAACAAGCAAAAAAATTATGAATCGAGCTATAAATCAGCTAAAGAACTAGAAAAAGCTAATGAAATTTACTTGCAAACCCTAAGACAGGAAGAAAAATTTGGGACTAAGTCAATTATTGAATTGCTAGAAGCTAAACAAAATTTATACATTTCGCAGGTCGAGGTTACCAACTTATATTATGATAAAATTTATTCTAGGTTTGAACTAGATTCTTTAGTGGGAAGGCTTGTTAAATAAAATAGTCAGATTTGCATATTTAATAAATGAATTATTAATTTTATAACCATGCTCAGCTTTTACTATAAAGCCACAATCATCACTTATATTTTATTGTTGCGGTTAATAATATAAGTCTAGTATTTCTTTACTTACCAAATTTGATCTCCTTCATGGAGCACTGATATCAAAAAATCAGCTTGTATAAAACTTTTTGTATTTTTTGTTTTAGGCCCTGATAATTTACCAACCCCTTCTTAAAACATCATTTTTATTTTTCATATCTTAGTTAAAATCCAAAATCGGTATTAACCAGATCAATTTTACCTGTTAATTGCACAGCAAAATCTGAGTTGGAATCTTCAATTGTGGTAATGTCATTTTCTTGATCGTAAGTATAGCCAAGAATGGTGCCGCTACCCTCCCCTAATTGAATGGCTGTAAACCCTAAGTTAGAGAAATTAATAGAATCTTCTCCTTGGGTGAAGTCAGTTATTAAATCAGATTGATTAATTGTTGATTCATTAAGGGCTGTAAAATTGAAAGAATCAAAGCCAAAGCCACCAGTTAAAGTATCTTTACCTGTTCCGCCAGTTAGAGTTTCATCTCCATCATAGCCTTTAAGAATATCATCACCAGCATCGCCATTTAAAATATCGTTACCAGTTCCGGCCTGAAGATTATCATTTCCGTCTCCACCATTTAAAATATCATCACCAGAATTTGACCAAAGAATATCATCGCCATCTCCGCCATTTAAAGTAACATCTCCATATTCATAATTTAGCGATGTTAAATCTATTATATCATCTCCTAAGCCACCATTAATTATTTCTATTCCTGATATTCTGGCAGAATTTGATAATGCACTTATTACTGGGTCATCTAAGAATAAAACATCATTGCCATCAGTAAGATTTAATGTATCGTTACCAGTTCCACCATCAAATGAGTCAAAAGTTTGTAATTTACCATCCACCGAAATCAAATCTCCGCTATATACATTCCAAGCAAAGAAACTCTCAAAAGATGTGTCTTGCCAAATTGAATCTTGCGCATAATTAATATTATCATCCCCTGATCCGGCGCTTATTAAATCTTGCTGATTATTGACAGAGTTTAATGTATCGCTTGCATCTGTGCCATTAGTTATTTGTAAATCCGGAATATCAATAACTCTGCCTGAAAGATCAACGTTTGCTTTTATATCGAATGTTGTTTGATAAATTCCGCCATTTCCATCACTAGCTGTTACTTCCAAAGTGATTTTGCCATCACGCCCAAATATACCTGATAACTCTCCCGTTTCTTCATTTAGCGTTAGCCAATGAGGTAATCCAATTTGATTTTTTACATTTACCATATATGTAAGATCGTCCTGATCTACATCTTTAATATAGTCATTTAAATTAATAGAAAATTGTGTATTATAGCCAATTTCTACCAATAAATTGTCAAAAATATTAGTCTTTATACCCAACTCCATTGGTCGATATGACCTTTCCACAGTGATATTTAATGTTGTTAGTTTTTCTAAGAGATCTAAGTATTTATTGTCATATAGGGTTGGGTCTAGCTCTATTGCTTCATTTTTATCATTTAAATGATAGATCTTATTTTTAATTTCATCACCTTCTATATTTCTTAAAACAATGATTGCTTTTTCATCTTTGGCTTTTTGCTTAGCTTCTTCTTCACTACCTATGAAGGTATAAATATCATATTTAAATTTTATTCCAACAGTAGTTTCTTGATTTTCAATTATACCATCTGGATTATCATTTATAGGCGATGATAATAAATTTATAGAATTAGTTTTAATTATATTACCTTCTTCATCGGTTATATTATAAGTTAACTCTTGGATTCCATTAAAATCCTTATCTGGTGTATAGGTTATAATTCCGACATCCTCATCATAAGTTGCTAACCCCCCTTCATCTAAAATAAAAGTTATATTCTGATTTAGAATTCTAGAATGTTCAATATCATCCAAATTAATCTCTACTACTTCATCTTCATCATTTATTATAGTTTTATTTTCTAGGTTGATAGATGAGTCGGCGCCATTAGCAAACGATATTTCTTCAATCCTTGAAACAGTTCCATTATTTGCTAATTGATCTTTAATAATCAATGAGTCTTTATCATTACCCTTAATTTTAATTATTAAATCATTTCCATCTTCACTTGATTCAAATATTAAATCATCTTTTTTGATAGAGGAATCTAATGTAATTTTATCACCATGATTATTGATGCCCTCGGTTATGGTATCATTTCCATCGCCAATATTATAAATATAGGTATCACTTCCGCCGCCGCCAGTTAAGATGTCATCACCTTGACCACCCGTAATTATATTACTGTTTGCATCACCAGTTAGATTGTCTGCAAAGTTTGAGCCTGTTATATTTTCAAAATTAGAAATTATATCACCCTCAGCATCTCCACCAGATACAGTATTGTTGGCAATATTTACCGTAACCCCAGAGTTTGAAGTTGAGTAAGAAATTGTATCGCCATTTTCTTCTTCTCCTTCGCCACCATCTAAACTATCAGCTCCAACGCTACCAAAAATTACATCATCTCCTTCACTGCCAAAAATCTCATCATTGCCAGATCCGCCCTCTATAGTATCATTTCCAATTCCGCCAACCAGAATATCATTTCCATTTCCGCCACTTATAGTATCATTTCCTGTTCCTCCGTAAATTTCATCATTTCCACTTCCGCCAAATAATTTATCATCGCCAACAGAACTCCATATTCTATCATCTCCATCTCCGCCATAAATTATTGTATCACTGTGGTTATATTTTGTACTTGAGAGGTTAATGATATCATTGCCATCATTAGCATATATTACAGAAATATCTTTAATTCTAGCTTCTCCCTCACTGGGATTATCACTAATTTGATCATCTAAACTGAGCATATCATCGCCCTGTGTCATTAACAACACATCATCTCCATTGCCACCGTCGAAAGAGTCGAAAGAGCGGTTATAACCATTAATATTTACTACTTCATCATTGTAGAAGTTCTTAGTGGCAAATTGAGTGGCGATATTGTATAGATATCCAACATTATCAACTCTTTGGATTCCCCATGCCCAAGTGTCATCAATGTTTGCTGGAGAATGCCTATCTAGCCAAAATGCTCCTCTAATGGCCCAATTAAAACTATATAGATAGGAGTTCATAATTTGCTCTCTGGCTAAACTACTTTCCCCAAAATATCCTCTGGTAGTAGTGGATTGAACATGACTTACAATTGAATCCCAGTCGATTGCCTCAGTTACTGTTCTTGATGTAGCTTTATCTATAGTATATCTGATGTGAGGATCGCTACTTCTATTAAGTAATAAATTAGACTGAATAAACACATCTTCATTACCAGTTAAATCCTCATTAGCTATTTGAGTACCAGAAGTTGGTTTAAAATAATATGTTTTTTCTCTATTGCTAAAATGATGATTACGATGAACATAATTAGGCCAGTATCCCCAATATACCATTATTTCGTCATAGTAAGTTTCTTGCGTTATTTCTTCAAATACGTCATCAGCTTCATATCTTAAAGTATCATTACCTTCTTGTCCGTAAAGAATATCGGCACCTTTTCCACCCCATAATTCATCATTACCATCTTGGCCATAAATTATATCATCTCCTGCCTCACCAAAAAGCATGTCATTATTATTTGTACCAAACAAAATATCATTATTTACTCCACCTGCTAGTCCTATGGCTAAATTATCTGCCGTTAAATCTAATACATTGGTATCTTTGATTATTATTTGCTGTCCATTATCAAAGTTAATTTCTGTATTACTACCATTTTGACTCATTTTACTTTGCAAGTGAGTAAATGTAATGGGATTCTCATAATCTACTTTGATTATTATTCTATCTTTACTTGCATCAAAATCCTCTATAGTGTCAATGTCAGCATTATCATCATTTTTGGTTATGATGAATATGTCATTATCGGCTCCACCTATTAAATTATCACTACCTTTTCCATCCTCTAAAATATCGTTGCCTTGCCCAGCACTTATGATGTCATTACCATCATTTCCATGAAGATCATCTCCACCGCTTCTACCAAAAATAGTATCATTATCAGCGCCGCCTTCAATTTTGTCATAATCTTCACCGCCGGTTATGGTGTCATTACCAGCGCCTCCTTTAATGATATTGGTTCCACTTCCTCCATAAATTAGGTCATTTCCACCATTGCCATCTAGCTGGTCGTTACCACTTCCACCATATATAAAATCATTTCCTGCACCACCACTAATAATATCCAATCCACCATTACCATAAAGAACATCATTGCCTTCATCGCCTGAAATTGTATCATAACCATCGCCGCCACTGATATAATCATCACCATCATTTCCATTTATGATATCATTACCACTTCTCCCGTAAATTGTATCGTTACCATCATTTCCTTTTAATAAATCGTGACCAACACCACCTATTATTAAATCATTTCCTTCTTCGCCAGTTATGGTGTCACTTCCTGTTCCACCAAGAATTATATCATTACCAGATTCAAGATTATTAACTAATTCTTCTATTGCTTCTATTTTTTGAGGAGTTGGAGCATTTGGATCTATTACAGAAAATAATCTACCAAAACCAATATGTTTAGAGATATAGTTTGGAATAGATTTTAAATTCTCTAATTCTTGTCTTAATTCAGCTAAAGTTTGTGGATCAATATCTCCACTTATCATGTCATCACCTTCACCACCATCAATAAAATCATCATGATTATTGCCGTAAATTGTATCATCTCCCCATCCGCCAAAGAGGCTATCATTTTGATTTGATCCATAAATAGTGTCATTTCCTGTTCCTCCTTCTACCATATCATGGCCATTACCACCGTAAATAGTATCGTTATCTGCGCCGCCATTTATATAATCATTACCATCTTGACCATAAATTACATCATCACCATTATTACCATAAAGCTGATCATCTCCACCTTCACCATAAAGATTTTCTGCCCACCAATTGCCAACTAATCTGTCATTACCATCGGTTCCTTGTAAATTCTCTTCATAATATTTATACCAAACTGTATAGTGACCACCGAAGGAGCTTCTTTTCTTTTTAAAACTTCTCCATTGAACTTCATTGTAATGTTCGTTTTCTATTTCTTGATTGGCGTGGTCTTTATAATTTGTATCATACCAAGTTGAGTCTGTGTTTATTTGATCTCTTGTGTCAATATCTAATTCTTCAGCATATTCTTGAGCTAAACCAGATTGAATTGCTGTATCAACATTGTAATAATCTTGCGTTGTGTGGTTCGTTGTATTATCTAGATTTGTGGTAAGCGTTGTTAGATCTATTTTTTTACCATCGGTAAATTCTAAGGTTTCGATAATTGGATCACTTAATAATTGATCGGTGATTGTTATTTGATCTGTAGTTGGGTTGCCATTTGTGTCAACAAAGGTAATTACTAGATTATTATTGTCCTTGGTGAGTATAACTTGGCTAGAGTTAATGTCGGTGAATTTAATTACATCATTTTCACCATCAGTATCAGTAATTGTATCTTGACCATCTCCAGATCTAAATACAAAAGTATCTAAACCTCTGCCGCCATCAAGAACATCTGTTCCTTTTCCGGCAAATAAAACATCATCACCATCAAAACCATCAAGAGTATCATTTCCTTCACCGCCTAAAACATAATCATTGCCAATTTCTCCGTAGATTGAATCATCACCAGTACCACCATAGACAATATCATTTCCAATTCCGCCAAATATTAGATCATTATCTTCACCTCCATTTATAATGTCACTTCCAGAATCTCCATATAGAATATCAACTCCTTTTCCGCCATAAATTTCATCATCGCCATTTCCGCCTTTAATATTATCGTTACCATCATTTCCAACTAGAATATCTATTCCTTCTCCGCCATCGATTGTATCACCTCCAACTCCTCCATCTATTTCATCATCTCCATCCTCGCCGAAAATAACATCATCACCAGCTCCGCCTTCAACATTATCATTACCAGTTCCAGCTGTTATTGTGTCGTTCCCATCTTCACCTTTTATAATATCATCATCTTCATTTCCTTCAATTCTATCATCTCCAATACCACCATAAATAATATCATTTCCCGTTCCGCCTATTAAAATATCATCTCCACCATCTCCATAAATTAAATCATTACCTTCATCGCCCTGAACATAGTCATTTTCATTTCCAGCTTCAATGATGTCATTTCCTTCTCCGCCATATATTTGATCAGTATCTCCTCGACCCTCAAGTAAATCATCGCCACCTCTGCCGGCTAATATATTTGTTCCACTTCTTCCAACTAAAATATCATTGCCATTGGTTCCATAAATATCATCATGGTAATGCTCTCTTGTCATTGCCACTACGCCTTCTGGCTCAATTCCATAGATAGATTGTCCAGTTCCATCCTCTTTTTCTTCTATGTGCAAAAAAGAGTAAGGATCTGGATATTCTCCATCCTCATACTCTTTCCCACCCATGAATTGAGAAACAATAACACTTGCAATTACTGCGCCAATTGGCCCTCCAGCAAAAAATCCTATTGCGGCAGCAACGCCAATTACAGCAGCTGAAACAGCTGTACTTTGCCATTGATGTGAATTCATATTATCATCAGCAAATAGGTCAGTTATTGATGCACTTACCAGATAAGCAGCTGCGGCTCCAACTCCAGCATAAGCAGCTCCAGCAGCACTTCCTGCTCCTGCAGTAAGTCCACCGCCAGCACCAGAAGCTGCGGCGGCTCCCTGTGGCATAAGATAAGCAACTGTCATTTGGGCAGCTACTTGAGCAGTAACCTGTGCTGCAGCTATGGCATATTCTTCACTGTCCCAACCTTCATCAGCGCTTAAAAGTAGGGTTGAAGCATAAGTTATTGCTACTGTATATCCAAATTGGAAAGAGGGGTGACTTGTGATCACATCTAAAGACGCAATTTTTTCTGCTCCTTGACTAGACAATCCTGATAAATCACCACCAGATTCAATAATGGCTTGATCCGCAGCATTACCAACTAAAGCTTCTTGTATTTGCTGTTTGATTGCAGCACTACCTTGATCTAGCAATTGTTTGACCGCAAGTTTTGTAGCAATGAATTTAGCAATTTCTTCTGGAGAATCTCCTCTTTGAATTCCTGCCGCAACATCAGAGATTAATCCTGCTACTCCTTCTGCAGTGTTGAATAATTTATCTATTTGCCCTAAATAGCCATTCATGAATTCTTTGGTGGCGTTGGTGGCAATTTCTCCCATTTCTATCACTGAAGAAATTAAAGCTTTTGCTCCATTGCTAAGCGTAACCGATATATTGTCTTTGACTATGGTAAAAATATTTCCATCACTATCGGTTGCTGTAAATAAAGCATCATACTCGGAAACAGGATTTCCATCAGAATCAACATATACTGCATCAGTTGTAATTTGTCCTGAATTAGCTAATTGTATTATTTTATCTCCCTCATAAGCGGTAAATTTATCATCTTCAAGATCAAATAAATCTGAAAAGAAATTTTTATCAGAGTTAAATAAGCTACTAGATGTTTCTCCTATTTGTTCAGCAACTTCAGACATCCAGTCCGAAACCGTTCCACCAGACTCTTTAATTATATCAATTAATGGTTTACCAATTTTATTAGAAAGCCAGTTTGCAGAATCTTCTACTAAATCCCATGCTACAGTTGCTAGATTGACATTTTGTTCAAAGTCTTCAGTTGTGGCTGGAATAAATAAATCTTCATCTTTAACTGATCCACCATTTTGTATAATTTCATCTATTAGTGTTTGAGACCGTGAACCAGTTCTTGGAATGACTTCATATTCAGCACTATCATAGTAACCATCTCCCAAGGCATCTTCCCAACCATGAGCATCAGCTGTATTACTATTTTGGTGTATAGGGCTATAAGGTACATTATCACCTTCAATAGAGTTTCCTTTGGAAACCATTTGACTGACTATCTGATCCACAAACTGATCATTTCCCTCTATTATAGGACCAGAGGTTAGGTGTAAACGTGGATCATATTTTGGCTCACCATTATTATTTATAATAACTATTGAATCAGCGGGAGTAATATTGCCGCTTTTTAGAAATAATGTTCCATCGGAGTTTATATATTTTTCATGAGTAAAATCTATTGTTCCAAAGCCGTCATTAACATTACCAGATATATCCCCAATTATAATTGATCCAATACCTCCGCTTGGATTAGATGATGGTCCAGATCTCAAAACCCATTGTTCTCCATTATCTTTGGTGTGGATTGTATATCTATGAAAATATGGTGTATCGGTCCCTGGTATATTTCCTAAATGTATTAATCTTTTTTCTATAGTTGCCATATCCTATCAGGTTTTTTATTGGGTGATGTTTAGGGTATAAGAGTATTTCTTGATGAGACTGTAATACGTGAAATTTTATTATTATCCATGGGTATCGATACCATCCATTCCCTAAACATAATAGTTTTACCCATGAGCATTGTGAAATGATCGCTATTGGAGATATCAGATGGTTTTAAACTATTTTTCTTTAAATCATCTTTGGCTATTTTATAATATCTAGCTTTAGAACCTTTAAAACCTGATTTTTCTAAAAATTTAACTAATGACTCAATATCACTCCCAACTGGAAAAAGCTTCAGCAGATCCTTTTGAGCGTCTTCTTCATTCTTATAATTCTTAAAACTAAAATTTTCTTTAGTTATTTCTTGTTTATTATTTTCTTTATTTCCAGACATAGCACAAGATGAAGTTGATATTGTTAAAAGAAAAACATTTGTTAAAATTATTATTAATTTTTTCATAATCTATAAGGGT
>CBFIDI010000033.1:0-16251 GCA_965661355.1 Rickettsiales bacterium
CTATAAATTTTAAGCTCGGTTATATCAGTGTCTACAAATGCAGTTTTATAAAGATTAAAAACAGCCATACCTTCATTAATTGACTTTTCAACTCTTGAAATATCAATAGCGGCGTTTTTTGCATCAAATCTATTTTTGTAACTAACGGAAAATGATTTTTTATATTTTTCTAAAAGATATTTTGCTTTTTCATGGCCAAATTTTTCAACTATTCTTTCTTTAAGTGATTCTACCCAAGGCTTAGAGAGCTCGGTAATTTCTTTTTCTATTTTATCTTCTTCGAGGCTAACAGAGCTGTTTTTTGGTTGAATTATAGCGTGAATTCTAACTAAGTTTGAATCTGTAATTTGCACAAAATTATCAGCAACATCGCCCTCATAGCGATCAGCGACATAATTTCTGACTTTTGCTCTTAACTCTGAATTACTTCTGTCTTTGGGCATAAATATTAAGCAGCTTATGAAGCGGCCGAATTTATCTTTTCTGGCAAAGAATTTTATTTTGTTTCTGCCGCACACCATTACAATTTCATTTGCAACACGCATTAATTCTTTTTCGTCAATTTGAAATAATTCATCGCGCGGATAATCTTCTAAAATAGATATTAAATCTTTATAATTGTGACTTCCTTTTGGAAAATTAACAGCCTCAATAACTCTTTTTATTTTACCTCTAATCAATGGAATTGAGCTTGAGCTCTGATAATAAGCGGCCGAAGTAAATAAGCCAATTAACCTAATTTCACCAATTGCAATGTCATCTTTTGAAAAAAGCTGAATTCTTATCCTTTCAGCATTTGTTCTTCTATGTATTTGAGATTTATAGCTTGATTTAAGAATTTCAAGCACATATGGGTTCTTGATATATTCCTCAACATTGCCCGAGGAAGAATTGGCAACTTTTGGCATAAAATTTTTATCTTTTGACCTAAAAACCCCTAAAGATGACTTTTCTATTGGTTTAAGCTCAAATTCTTTGCCTGATTTTTTATATTCAAATTCTTTATACCCCAAAAAAATAAAACCTTTGTCAACAAGCCAAGATAAGAAATCATTAATTTCACTAGCTCTATCTTTATTTTTTAAAGAATCATAAATTCCATCTTTTGCTTTTTCAATTTTTTCAACAATTTTAGACCAATCATCAACCGAAATTTTTATAGCGTTAAGAAGTGATATTATTTCTTTTTTTAACTCTTTTTCTTCATCTTTTGCAATTAAACCCCTGACATGAAGTTGAACCATAGATTCTGTATTAAAATTATGAGAGTCATTTTTTTTGCAATCTTCAATTTTATTGACCGCCCCTTTTTTATCGCGTTTTACGCAATATATTGGGTGCAAAATATTTTGAATTTCATAATTTTTACTCTCTAAAAGACTTACTATTGAGTCAACCAAAAAAGGTCTGTCGTCGCTTAATATGTCTATAATGGTTTGATCCGGACCTTCGCAGTGATTTTTTTCGATCTTTATTTTTAAGTCGCCATCTGTTCGATTTAAAAAGAATTCATAAGCTTCGTCAACTAAAAAATAAAATTCTTCGGAAGAATATTTTTCAAAATCTTTTTCTCTGTTCTGAGAATAAAATATTTCGGTAAATTTAATAAAATCAAGAGATTTACCCGATTTTTCGGCCTTTTCTTTTATTTCCTTAATGACTTTTTTCATTTGTTGCTTTAAAAGATTTGTCAGTTTTTAATTTTTATGTAATGATTTAAACCTTTATTAAATCAAAATAATAAATTCATAATTAACTTTAAGTATTTTAGCGAAATTTAAGAAATAGGCGCTAAATATAGTATCATCTGCATTCCTTCAAGCCTTGGACCCGATTCAACCTTGGCATATTCTTGACATATTTCAACAACATTTTGCATCATTTCTCTAGCCAAATCAAGATGAGTAATTTCTCTGCCACGCATTCTAATTGAAACTTTAACTTTATTGCCGGCGCCAATAAATTTTTCAACTTTATTTATTTTTGTATCAAAATCACCTTTTCCGATATTTATCGAAAGTTTAACCTCTTTCACATCAACTGTTTTTTGCTTTTTCTTGGCTTCGGCTGCTTTTTTCTGCATTTCGTAACGCATTTTACCAAAATTAGCTATTTTACAAACCGGGGGATTATTATTTGGCGAAACTTCGACTAAATCTAAGCCAGCATCTTTAGACATTTGCAAAGCTTTTTCAATTGTTACAATGCCGATCATTTCAGATTTTTCATCAATTAACCTGACCTTGTCAGAGTTAATTTCTAGGTTAATGCGATATTTTTTATCAGTTTGGTTTTTTTTATACACTTAAAAATAAATAATATTTTATTGATAATTCTAGTCAAAATTGGACTTTTCCTGATATATTATATTATATTTTTTTTCATAAATCAAGACTTTGTTGAATTTTACAAGATTATTAACTTAAATTGCAACAATTTACTGTTAACTAAAGAATAGAAAAAACTTAGAAAATCGATTTTTACCTTAATTACTTTATTCTTTAGTTAATTTTTAATTTGATTTTTAAGGGATAAAGCATGCTCGTAAACATCTTTTTTGCTTATTTCGTAAATTTCGGCTATAGAATTTGCAGTTTCTTTAACCGAAGCCCCCGATTTAAAAGATTCAAGAATTTTTTCTTGTAGAAATTCTTTAGTAACATCTTTTATATTTGATGATTTTTCAATAATTATCACAAATTCACCCTTTAATTTTTCAGGCTTATCATGATAATATCTTATTATTTTCTCGATATGGTCTGTTTTTATTTCTTCATAAATTTTTGTTAATTCTCGCGCAACGCAAACTCTTCTAGAGCCCAAAACCTGAAATATTTCTTGCAAAGTTTGCAAGGCCCGTCTAGGACTTTCAAAAAAGACGAAACTTTGCTTTTTATCGATGTTTTTTACGATATTTCGTTTTTTTTGCGAATTAGTTGGTAAAAATCCTAAAAAAGTAAAATTGTCAACCGCTAATCCAGAAGCGCAAATTGCGGCAATTAAAGACGAAGGACCTGGAATTGGCGTGATTTTTATATTGTTTTCTTGCAAAATTTCAATTAATTTATACCCCGGATCAGAAATTAGTGGCGTTCCGGCATCGCTAACAAGGGCGGCTTTGGCACTATTTTCTATGATTTGCAAAATTTTCTTGCGATCATTATCATTTGAATTATCATTATAGGTGATCAATTTTTTATTGCTAATTTCATATTTTTTTAGTAAGTTAATAGTTACCCTTGAATCTTCGCAAAAAATATATTCACAAGATTTTAATATTTTAATTGCACGAAAAGTTATATCTTCTAAATTTCCGATAGGGGTAGAAACAATATATAGTTCTGACATGAAAAATTTTTTATTTATTATTTTAACTTCAATTATACTAAGCTCTTGCAAATCATCAAGTGATTTATTTATTGACCGACAAATTCCTAGCCAGCAAGAGGCGCGCCACCCTTATGAATCGCAAGGCAACTTTTCGGTAAAAGAACTTGATACAATTTACGCCAATAAGAAAAAAACCAAAATAGCTTTATTTTTACCATTCACCGGTAAACACGAAGATTTGGGCTGGTCGGTTTATAATTCTGCTTTAATGTCACTTTTTGATAATGACAAAAACCATAATTTAGAATTGGTTCTAATTGACAGCAAAGACAACCCAGTAGAAGCTTCAACCGCAATAAGAGAAGTTATTAATCGTGATATAAAAATTATAATTGGCCCTATTTTTTCAAATTTCGTCTTGGCAACTCACAAAAATATTATGCGCAATTCTATCAAAGCGATTTCACTTTCTAATAATCGTGATTTACAAGGTTTTATTGATGATGAAAGCGCTATTTTCATTTCGGGTTTTTTACCTTCGCAAGAAATAGACAGAATAGTTAGCTTTGCACTTTCGCAACAAAAAAGTAATTTTGCAATTTTATCGCCTAATAACTCATATGGAATTGAAGTTTCGAAGCTTTTGCAAATTGCCATTAAAGAGAGAGATGCCAACATTATTCAGTCTGAACTTTACGAAAGAAATAGCGAAAGTCTAAAAAAATCGGTTAAAAGAATTGTTAACGCATTTAAAGTTTCTTCTGATCTAGCAGAGGGCGGTGGCAATAAGTTAGAAGAAGATTTTAGAATAAAAGAAGATGATAAAAATTATGCGCAAGTTATTTTTGTTCCGGAAAGTTCAAAAAACTTACAATTAATTGCTAAATTAATAAAAAAATACAATACTAGCGAGAGAAATATCATAATTGCCGGAATTGGCTCGTGGGACGATTCCAGCTCTTTAAATAACTCAAACTTGGACGGAGTTTGGTTTGCTGCGCCAATTCAAAATAGATATAAAAAATTTGAAAAAGAATATTACAGAAAATTTTCTTACAACCCACCTAGAATTGCCTCAATTGCTTATGATTCAATTGCTGCAATAGCTCAAATTATTGACAAAAGCGAAGGAAAAAAAATTTCAACGGAAGACTTCACGCAATTTAAGCATGAAGACGAAGTTGGCTTCGACGGAATTGACGGCAAGTTTAGATATCTTGAAAATGGCTTAGTGCAGAGAAATTTAGCGATTTTAACTATTGAAAATGGCGAATTTGAAATTCTTGACCCACCAAAAGAAAGGTTTTTAATATATCAAGATAAAAACTCAATTTCCGGAATTTAAATAATGATATTTATGATATTTAAGAATATCATTATTATTGATATAAAAAGTTTTTGACATTGATTCTCCTGAGATTATCTTAGTGGATTACAAAATATTTTACACTTGACTTACCTAACTTTTAAGCTCTTTATATCTTGGCTAGCTTTTCATTTACTTTAAAATAAATGCGCCATATAATAATTTGTATTAATTAATAATTACCTTAAAACTAAATATTTTATGAATATTTATACATAAATTGCTTTATGAATAACGACACAGATCATAATCACGAAAAATGCATTAAAACTACAATTAGTAAAGCGAGACAAATTTGCAATGAAAATAATGTAAATTTAACACCCTTAAGAGAAAAAATCTTAGAAATAATTTTTCGTGACCACAAACCCGTTAAAGCCTATGATGTTTTAAATGAACTAAAAAAACACAAAATATCTAATAAGCCACCAACAATTTATCGAGCGCTAGATTTTTTTATAGAAAATAAAATTATTCGTAAAATTCACAGCATAAACTCTTATTATGTTCATTATCAACATATTAATAAAAACGATATTTGTCATTTTTTGATTTGCAAAGAATGTAACAATGTTCAAGAAATATGCGACAAATCACTTGCGAACTCGATATTAAGAGTTGGTAATAATAACGGTTTTAAGATGCAAAATAATATTATTGAAGTTCTTGGTTTGTGCGAAAAATGCTCTTAAGTAATTAATATGGAAAATTTACTAGAATTAAAAAATATCAATTTTATTCATAAAAAGAATAAAATTTTATCAAATATCGACCTTGCTATAAAAAAGAATGATTTTATAACTATTGTTGGACCTAATGGCGCAGGTAAATCATCGCTTTTAAGCATTATTGTCGGATCTCAGAAAGCCAGCTCTGGAAAAATTAACAAAAATGCAAATTTAAAAATTGGCTATGTGCCGCAAAAAATATCAATTGACAATAATATTCCCATTAATAGCTATGAATTTTTGAAATTATGTGAAAATTCAGACCAAAATCTATTTAATGAAATCATAAAAAATGTCAAAATTGAAAACCTATTAGAAAAACAACTAAACCAACTTTCGGGCGGAGAGAAACAAAAAATATTACTTGCTAAAGCATTAATTAACGAACCAGACTTACTTATTTTGGACGAGCCAACCCAAAATCTCGATATTTCATCGCAGGTTAATTTTTATAAAATAATCAACAATATTTACCAACAGCGAAATATTGCCATTTTAATGGTTTCGCACGATTTACATATTGTCATGTCGGCCAGTAAAAAAGTTATATGCTTATTTAACCATATTTGTTGCTCGGGAGAAGCTAGTGAAGTTTCTAAAAACTCTGAATTTATATCTTTGTTTGGCGAAGATATGGACAAAATTTTAGCAACCTATAGCCATTTTCACAACCATAAACATAATTAAAATTGGAAATTAACTCTTTAATAACAATATTATCTGGCCTGTCGATAAGTTTTATTTGCGGAATTTTGGGCTGTTTTGTAATTTGGCGAAAAATGGCCTATTTTGGTGACTCTTTAGCGCATTGCGCTCTTTTAGGAGTTGCAATTGGTATTATTTTAAACATTCCTAATAATGCTGCAATAATTATTGTTTCGTTATTTTTTGTCGCTATTTTACTTTATTTGCAAAATAAAAACACCCTTTCAATTGACGCCTTGCTCGGAATATTAGCCCACGGAGCCCTTTCAATTGCTGTAATATTAATGAGCTTTTCGAAAAACCCGGACACGGACCTAGAAAGTCTGTTATTTGGCGATATTTCATCAATAGTTTTAGTTGATCTTTTTGCTATTTTATGTACTTTGGCTCTAGTTTTCTTTTTTATATTAAAAAATTGGCAAAAGTTGGTTTTATTCACAATAAATGAAGAAATTGCTTCAACCAAGGGTATAAATAAAAATTATATGCGATTTTTAATTATATTTTCCATTGCTATAACGGTTGCGGTTTCGATAAAAATAGTTGGAGCACTTCTTATCACTTCTTTACTAATAATTCCGGCGGCTACGGCTAGACAATTTGCAAATTCAACTAAATTAATGGCGGTTTTATCGGTAATCTTCGCTAGCTTAGCATCGCTTGGCGGAATAATAATTGTAAATTACCACCATCTTCCAACTGGTGCGGTAATAATAATTTTATCAATTATATTATTTTCTATTTCTTTAGCACTCAAAAAACTCTACTTTAGCTAATAAATATTAGTTTTCCTAAGGGTTAATAGCTATTTATCTTTTTAATAAAAGCCTCACCATATTTTTTTATTTTATTATTTCCAACACCATCTATAAGTAGCATTTCATCTTTATTTTTTGGTAACTTTTTTGATAATTCTATTAATGTTTTATCGTGAAATATCATATAAGGCGGTATTTTATTTGACTTAGCAATAAACATTCTTAAATCTTTCAAATCGTTAAATATCACCTTTTCTTTATCATTTAAATCGTCAAATCCCTCTTTGCCATTTTCTTTATTTGAATATTTATCTGGTGCTGCATTTTTTTGCACTTTTTTAAACCTAATTTCACCTTTATTTCTTAAAAAATCGCGCCCCGATTGAGTTATTTTCAAGCTTCCATGGTTTTCTATATCAACCTTTAAATAATTTAAAGCTACAATTTGACGAAAAATATTTTGCCAGTCTTTTTTAGAAATATCTTGCCCAATTCCAAAAACCGATAAAGTTTGATGGTTAAATCTATTGATTCTTTCATTTTCTTTGCCAAGTAATATGTCAATTATATAATTTACACCAAAAGTTTGATTAGTTCTGTATACCGCAGATATTGCTTTTTGCACTTCTATCGACGCGTCGAATGTCTCTTGTGGATTTAGGCAATTGTCGCAATTATTGCAGGGGTTAGAATCTTCAGAAAAATAATTAAGTAAAATTCTGCGTCTGCAAGAAGAAGATTCGCAAAGTGAAATTAAAGAATTTAACTTTTGCACCTCTATTCTTCTTTGATTATCACCAGTAAGTTGCGATTCTTCAATAAAACTTCTTTGCAAAGCGATGTCTTTTTGGCTGTAGCACATCAAAACTTCTGAAGGCAAGCCGTCTCGACCCGCTCTACCCGTTTCTTGATAATAGCTTTCAATGTTTTTTGGCATATTTAAATGCACAACATATCTAACATTTGATTTATCTATTCCCATTCCAAAAGCTATGGTTGCTACCATAATCACATTTTCATTAAGCAAGAAATATTCTAGATGTTTTTTCCTTTTTTTAGCATCCATTCCAGCGTGATAAGCCAAGGCATCATGTCCTTTTTCTTGCAAAAATTCAGCAATTTCTTCAACTTTTTTTCTTGAAATGCAGTAAATTATTCCACTTTCTTTTTCGTGACCCGATTTAATAAAGCTTAAAAGTTGAGTTTTTGGTTTGTCCGCTTGTAAAATATTGTATCTGATATTTGGTCTATCAAAACTTGAAATAAAAGAATTAGCGCCCTCCAGCCTTAGTTTTTGTATAATGTCTTTTTTTGTTGCCTCGTCGGCGGTTGCGGTTAAAGCAATTCTTGGAACATCTTTAAAAACATCTGCTAAAATTGTTAATTTGGTGTAAATTGGCCTAAAATCATGCCCCCAAGACGAAACGCAATGCGCTTCATCAATTGCAAATAAAGATATCTCAATATTATCTTCGCAAAGCAAAGTTAACATTTCTTGCGTTAAAAGCCTTTCCGGAGACATGTAAATTATGTCAACTTCATTATTTCTAATTTTGTCTTTAATTTCATAAACATCTTTTGGTTTCATGCTAGAATTAATTGCATAAGCCTTGACGCCAAGCTGTTGCAAAGACATTACCTGATCTTCCATTAACGCAATTAACGGAGAGATCACAACCCCAACACCCTTCATATAAATTGCCGGAACCTGATAACATAAAGATTTTCCACCTCCTGTTGGCATCAAAACAAAGCTATTTCGTTTTGCGACGACATTGTCAATAATTTCTTTTTGAACAGATCTAAAATTATCATATCCAAATATTTCTTGTAAAATTTTACGCGGCGAATTCATAAACCCAAACTAACATTTATAATTAAAGGCAAATAACTTAAAAGCCCATTTTAAACCAAAATGATATTCAATCAACTTTTTTAATTTTAAATTCATTATTTTCGTTTAAATAAATAAAATGCGAACCATAATTCAATAAATCAAAGTTATCAATTGCCCTGGCGGACATGCATTTTGGAAGTTTATATTTTTTGGTTAAATTTACAACTAAATCAAAATCTTTTTGACAAATGTCTGATATTTTAATTCTTTCTTTGATAAAAAGCGCCTTTTTAAGCTTATAGCTTTTATCGTCAAAGAACCTTTCTAGATTTACTTCGCAATATTCTCGATAGCAATTAATTCCCCATTTGCCAAGATCTTGATGTGAATAATCTTGAAAAGATAAAAAGTCTTTTACTTGCATTTTTTTAAGCCAAAGCTCTAATTTATTTGACTTTTTTAATTTTTTTGAAAATATCAAACCTTTATCTTTACTATAAAGAGCAAAGAAATTAGCGTCACCATCAATTAATATATTTGGCTTATTAGCCTGTTCAATTGTAAGAAACGAGGCGCAAAATAATGAAAATGACAATATTCTTAAATATTTATTTTTTAAAACCACAAAAAATAATCCAGAAAAAATCGAAATTACTAGACCATATTTTGGAATTTGCGGAAAATCTACGAATGAATTTTGTAAATTAGCAACATATTTTGCAGTTTCTTCAATTATCATTACGCCATATGACATAATATTTAAGCCAAAACCCTCAAGTTCAAATATCATTAAAAATAATGACAAGAAGCCCAATGGCATAAGAACAAAAGAAGTTAAAGGAATTGCGATTAAGTTCGACAAGCTTCCGTAAAGAGCAAGTTTACCAAAATGATAAATCAAAAAATAACTATTAGCAATTTGCGCAACAAAAGAAATAAATACCATTTCAAAGAAATATTTAAGAAATTTTACTATTTTACTATTTTTAAGACTTTCTTTAGTTATAAATTTGTCATATAACCTACTCCAAATTTCGTGAAAGGCACAAATTGATAAAACTGCGGCAAATGAAAGCTGAAAACCAGCTGAAAACATTGCGTAAGGATTGATTAGAACTATTACAAAAGCCGCAACGGCAACAATTCTTAGCAAGTCCGAGCGGCGATCGAAAAATATTGCCATCATAGCCAAACAAACCATATAAAAAGCCCTTTGCGCCGAAATAGGAGCACCCGCAATTTGCAAATAAACAAACGATCCTAAAATAGCAAATATCGCTGCAATTTTCTTAATATCGAAATTTAATGTTATATAAGAATTTTGCAGCAAAATAAATCGAAAAAGAAAAAAGAAAATACCGGCACATAGACTTAAATGAAGCCCAGAAATTGCAATTAAATGCGCCAAACCAGAATTTCTAATATTCTCCATTTTATCTTCCGAAATATTAGACCTGTCACCAGTTAAAAGGGCTTTAATTATTGCGGATTGTTCTTTTTTAGCACCTTTTTCGATCTTTTTTTGAATTTTAACTCTTAAATTCTTAATAAAAGCACTAAAATTACCCAAATCATGCTTTTTTAATATTTTTATTGGCGAAATTGCATAGCCCTGAGAGCCTATATCTTTAGATAAATTATAAAATCTGAAATCAAAACTATTAATGAAATCTGGTTTATCAATTGGCAATAAAACCGCCTTAAAATAAACCAAATCGCCATTTTCTAATTTTTCATTATATTGACTGGCAAAAACCCTTATTTTTGGCGGCGGCCTTGGATAAACTTTCTTTTTCTCGCTATTTTCTTGCCAAAAAACTTCTTGATACCCATCTTTTTTTAACAAAAACTCGTAATCAAGCTCTTGAAAATCGTAAAAATTCATAAAATTTCTATAACGAAACTTCTCACTTGTTTTTGGCTCTTTTAGTCTTTTTTCATAATTTCCTTCATAAGCAGATTCATATAAAGTTATATCTTTTAAAACCAAACTTAACCCTTTGCGCTTAGTTTTTTTATTTTCAAATTCAGATAATTCGTCAATTTTACCTTTAACATTAACAAAAACTTTGCCAGTAATTTTATTATAATTACCAGATATTATTTGATTTAAATATGAAATATTAAAGCCAACTAAAAAAGCGCAAAATAATGTTATTATATATAGAAAGTCCCTTTTTTTATATAAAAATAATAATAAAACAGAAAAACACATTAAAACAAAACTGCTAATTACTGATTTTATATTAATATTTTCAAGGTAATATACACAAACAAAAGAACCGAAACAAAAAAAGATAATATTATATATAAATATTTTTTCTTTTTCGTCGCAAAATATTGATTTAAATATCGATTTGGTTTTTGAGAAAAAGAGTTGCATTGGTGTTGGCTTTTGACAATATGTTAACTATTTTATTCGCAATTTTGGTACCACTAAAAAATGGCCCTTTTTATAAATTAGAACAATAAATTAACAATTATCTATTAAAGATCTTCAATATTATCAATTTTTACCTTGAGGGTGGGCGATAATAAAATCTAAATCATAATATAATTTTTGGCATTTATTTTTTTGAACTAACAATACAGACAAAAAACATATTTATATCGTAATAAATACAGCTTTTGCCACAATGTTATCAAAGCTTTATAATTGATTACTTATACATTAAAATTTAGCAAATAAATGTCGGTTATTATTACTCATTTTTTTTACAATATTCTTGTTTAATAAAGTTTTTATCACCCTTAATAATCAATTATAAAGTGTAAATTACATAAATTTATTCGTAATTTTTTAAATTGAGTTTTGATATTAGTTGCGTAAATAATTATTAATTAGAATCTAATATCCCCATAAGTTATTTTTAAAATTTTTGGATATAAATTCTTTATGTTTTTTATCTTGTTCGTCGCTAATTATAAAGTTTCTGTCAGCAATAACTTCGTTAGCTATTTTTACTTCGACCCTTTCATCTTTTTGCAATCCAGAACCGGAAGAAAACTTCAAACCTTCTTGCGCGCCGCCTGTAAGTTCGATATAAACATCGGATAAAAGCTCAGAATCTAACAATGCACCATGCTTTGATCTCTTACTTAAATCTACGTTAAACCTTTTACAAAGCGCATCTAGCGAGTTTTGAGAGCCTGGAAATTTCTTTCTGGCCATCGACAGTGAATCAATAGTATTTTCCTGCGATATTTTTTTAGCCCCAATTAAATCTAGCTCAAAATTTAAAAATTTTAAATCGAATTTCGCGTTGTGAGCAATGAGTTTAGCGCCTTCAATATAATTTAAAAACTTATCTGCAACATGGGCAAAAATTGGTTTGTCTTTTAGAAACTCTTCAGACAAACCGTGAACTTTAAAAGCAGGCTCTGGCATGCTTCTTCTAGGGTTAATATAAACATGAAAATAATCACCAGTTCTAACGCGGTTAATTAGCTCGACGCAAGCAATTTCAACAACCTTATGTCCATCGCGCGGGTCAAGACCAGTTGTTTCTGTATCAAAACAAATTTCTCTCATAAAACTATAATCTTAATAATTAATTTTAATTTTTCGCCGACAACGCAAATATGTTATGTTATTTTTTAATCTGACAGAATTGTCTTTTTCTTTCTTCGGAGTTAATGAAATCAACCACTTCTTGAACAATTTTTGATTTATGATTATTTGCCGAATTTATCACTTTATTTTTAAATTCATCACCCGATTCATCTTCAAAAACCTCTTTGAAGAAACCCCTGAGATCATGAATTTCTTTTCGATCTATATTTTTTCTTTTCATTCCCACCAAGTTTAACCCAGCTAAATGCGCCCTTTCTCCTACAACGGTAGAATAAGGAATTACATCATTGTCTACGCCAGTCATGCCGCCAACCATAGCAGATTTACCAATTCTGACAAATTGATGAACCGCCGACATGCCGCCAACAACAACACTATCTTCAACTATAACATGGCCCGCTAAGGCGGCGTTATTAGCCAATATAACATTATTTGCAACTATGCAATCATGAGCAATATGAACCCCGACCATTAACAAACAATTATCGCCAATTTTAGTTAAACCACCACCATCTTTTGTACCAAGATGAATTGTAACATGTTCTCTTATCGTATTATTATCGCCAATTTCAATGTAAGATTTTTCGTTATTAAATTTTAAATCTTGCGGAATAGTGCCAATAACGGAAAATGGATAAAATATATTATTTTTACCTATTTTACAGTTTTGTTCTATAAAAACATGTGACTTTAAAATACAGCCCGCATCAATTTCAACATCGTCGCCAATAACACAATAAGGTCCAATTTGAACATTTTTATCTATTTTGGCATTTTCGGAAATTACGGCCGTTTCATGAATTTTTGACATAGATTTATTAAAAATTATTTCTTATTTACAAACATTGCACTAAATTGAGCTTCGGCAACTTTTTTACCATCAACAATTCCTGTACCAGAAAATTTCCAAACCGCGCCCCTATTTTGAATTGCACCAACATGAAGCTCTAAAACATCACCCGGGACAACAGGCTTTCTAAACTTAGTATTTTCTATCGTCATGAAATATACCAAGGCATCTTCCATGTCTTTTTTTTCTTCGCCATGCGAAGAGTTTTTAACCAGAACCGCTGCGGTTTGTGCCATTGCCTCAACAATTAGAACGCCCGGCATAATAGGATGATCGGGAAAGTGGCCAGTAAAATGAGGCTCGTTGAATGTTACATTTTTATATCCTACGCCATCTTCAAAGTCTTTTATTATTTTTACTTTATCAATCAATAAAAATGGATATCTGTGCGGGATATCTTTCATTATTTTTTCGATAGAAATTAGCTTTTCTGATGAATCTGTCATTTTTTTATAGATTTATGTTAATTCTTAAAAATAAGCCTAATTTTATTGATTTACCATAATTTCAACAAGGTAAAAATAGGCGCTTTTTGGCAAAAAATAATTATTTAATTATAAAATTAATGTTAAACTTTAACAGATTGAAGAGAAAAAGCAATTTTTTTCTTGATAAAATTAGCCTTTGTTAGTATAATTTGAATCTAAATATATATAAAAATTTATCATAATAAAAACATTATACCAAATGCAATTGAGGTCTTTATTTTAGGCGATATAAAGTTTTTTTAAAGTCTGGTTATGATTAAATAAATTATGCAAAAAACAAAAAATGCAGAGCAAAATAGACAATAAAACAGAAAAATTCACTGGTGCACAAATAATTATCAAGGCACTTATAAATGAAGGCGTGAAGACTATTTTTGGTTATCCGGGTGGGGCCATATTACCCCTTTATGACGAACTTTACAACCAAAATTCAATTAACCATATTCTTACGCGCCACGAACAGG
The DNA here is from genome assembly GCA_965661355.1 of Rickettsiales bacterium. Taxonomy (GTDB): domain Bacteria; phylum Pseudomonadota; class Alphaproteobacteria; order Rickettsiales; family UBA1997; genus CAMCFD01. The sequence goes on from CBFIDI010000033.1 coordinate 14,101, forward strand.
CCGCCGCACACGCTGCCGAAGGTTATGCTCGTTCAACGGGAAAAGTAGGAATAATCACTGTAACTTCTGGCCCCGGTGCAACAAACGCAATTACTGGCTTAACTGATGCAATGATGGATTCAATTCCGGTGATCTGCTTTTCAGGTCAAGTTGCAACGCCTATTATCGGCACAGATGGCTTCCAAGAAGCAGATATAACAGGGCTGACTAGATCTTGCACTAAACATAATTACTTAGTTAAAGATGTAAATGATTTAGGTAATATTATCCACGAAGCCTTCCATATCGCCAAATCGGGAAGGCCCGGACCGGTTTTGATCGACTTACCAAAAGATGTACAAAACAACCATGGTTCATATAACGGCAAGATTGAAATCAACCGCAAATCTATGCAGCTAAAGCCTTATAGGCAAGAAATTAGCCATCTTAATGTCTCAAGAGCGGTTGATTTAATTAAAGAAGCTAAAAAGCCTGTTTTTTATACTGGTGGCGGCGTAATTAACTCAGGCGATAAAGCATGTGAAAATCTAAAAACCCTAGTCAAAATGACGGGCTATCCAATTACAAGCACATTAATGGGCCTTGGTGCTTATCCTGCGTCTGACAAGCAATTCCTTGGCATGCTTGGAATGCATGGAACTTACGAGGCCAACATGTCAATGCATGATTGCGATTTATTGATAAATGTTGGCGCTAGGTTTGACGACAGAGTAACTGGCAGAGTTGACGCTTTTTCACCTAATTCTAAGAAAATCCATATCGACATAGATGACGCTTCAATAGATAAAATTATTCCGGTAGACATTGCCTTGGTTGGCGATGCTAGTCAAATTTTATCGCAAATTGTAGATAAGCTTCACGATACCAACTTTGAAAACCGCGAAAAAGAAATTTCTCAATGGTGGGATCAAATTGAAAAATGGCGCAGCGTACAGTCTTTGTCTTACGAACAAAGCAAAGAGACTATAAAGCCAGAATATGCAATTCAGGTTTTAAACAAAAAAACAATAGAGAAAAGGCCTTTCGTATCAACCGATGTCGGTCAGCACCAAATGTGGGCAGCGCAATATATAAATTTTGACGAACCTAAAAAATGGCTAACTTCTGGTGGCTTAGGAACCATGGGTTACGGCGTTCCGGCGGCAATTGGCGCACAAATTGCCAACCCTGATTTTCTAACAGTTTGCGTTAGCGGTGATGCCTCATTTTTAATGAATATGCAAGAGCTCTCAACGATAAAGCAATATAATTTACCTGTTAAAATTTTTATACTAAATAACCGCTATATGGGAATGGTGAGGCAATGGCAAGAATTAGTTTATGAAAAAAGAGAAAGTCAATCTTACATGAATTCGCTACCTGATTTTGTTAAGCTAGCCGAAAGCTTTGGTATTAAAGGAATTAAGTGCGAAAAGTTTGATGAACTAGAAGATAAAATTGATGAAATGCTTAACCATGAAGGGCCGGTATTATTTGACTGTGTAGTTGAGAAATCAGAAAATGTATTTCCTATGATTCCTGCGGGGTCGGCCCATAACGAAATTCTTCTTGGCAAGCAAGCCAAGGAATATGTTCAAAAAGATATAAACGCAGTATAAATTATGTCAGACACTCAAAAAAAACATGTTATTGCAATATTAGTCGATAATGAATTTGGCGCCCTTGCAAGAATTGTCGAGCTTTTCTCGGCCAGAGGATGTAACATTGAATCGCTTAATGTAGCACCAATTTATAAAGACAAAAAAGTTTCTAGGGTAACTATTACAACCAATTCGTCTTCAAAAACCATAGATTTAATATGTAAATTGCTCAATAGAATAGTTCCTGTATACAGAGCCGTAGAGCTAACAAAAGAATATGGCTATATAGAGCGCGAATTATGTCTTGTGAAAATTATAGGAGACGAGCAAAAGCGTGAGGAAGCAATTAAGCTTGTTGATAAATATCGCACCAGCATAGTCGACATATCTGACAATTCAATTGTTTTTGAAATTATTGGTACTTCGCAAAATATCGATGAAATTTTAGAAAAACTTTCAGTTCTTGGTCTTGAAGGTGTTTCCAGAACTGGCGTTGCAGCAGGATTTAAAGGGCAAAAGAAGCTTGATGAAGTTAAAAGTTAAATAATATATAATATAATATTACAACTCA
>CBFIDI010000034.1:0-15922 GCA_965661355.1 Rickettsiales bacterium
GCTAATAACCGTTCCACAAGGCACAAGAATTACGGTTTTAGTCAATTCTGATATTAAAATGCCAGAATCTTTAAGGTAAAATGAATAAAGAAAAAGAAATCATCAATATACATCTGGTGTCTGACTCGACTGGAGAGACCCTTAGTTCAATTGCAAGGGCTGTTATGTCTCAATTTGAAGATATAGAGTCAAATGATTATATTTGGTCTTTAGTGAGAACAAAATCGCAGATTGAAAAAATTAAATCATCAATTAGTCAAAATCCTGGAATTGTTATGTATACAATTTTGCAAGATGACATAATTGATGATTTAAAAAGCCATTGTAAAGACTTGAAAATTCCCTGCATAAGTGCTTTATCGCAAGTTATATCGACCTTTTCAAACTATCTTAACATGAATATAAGTAATGTAGTGGGAAGGCAGCATTCACTTGACGAAGAATATTTTTCAAAAGTCGAGGCTATTAACTACACCATGACCCACGACGATGGTCAATCTGATTGGGGGCTTTACGAAGCTGACATAATTATTGTTGGCGTATCAAGAACTTCTAAATCTCCTACAAGTGTTTATTTGTCTTGTCGTGGTTATAAAACCGCCAATATTCCATTTGTCTCAATTGAAACAATTCCAAGCGCGCTTTACGACTTAAAAAAGCCTTTAATTGTTGGGTTAACAATAAATCCTGAAAAATTAGTGCAAATTAGAAAAAGTCGCATGATTTCAATGGGGCAAGAAGAAGAAACTGATTATATTGACATTGAATCTGTAAAAAAAGAAGTTATTGAATCAAGAAAATTATTTTCTAAATTAAATTGTCCCGTTATAGATGTCACAAAAAGATCGGTCGAAGAAACCGCGGCTAAAATAACACAGCTTGCCCAAGAAAAAGAATCTAAATCAGGAGTAAAAATTCCGCGCAACAAAGATGACAAGCTTTAAATAATAATACCAATTTTACCTTGCTAAAAAAATATCAATATTTTAAAATTATTTCTTGTTACAAAAATTAGCTACATCTTATTATTTAAGTTATTTTTAAGGCGATAAAGACAGAAAATCTAAAATAAATCAACGATAAAGCTATTTCTTTAAAAATATTTTTCATGTAATGGTTACTTTAAATTCATATAAATATTCGTAACTGTAACCTTTTTTGGCATTATGAAATGAGCATTTAAGAATTAAGTGTAAAAAATTAGTAATTAACCATTTAAGGTTTAAAATTTTTTGTTTTTGCGTTTATAAATAAGCAATAGCATAAGTTTTTAAGTTGATAAATTAATAATCAAATCATGGCTAAGCATAATATTTTAATAGTTGACGACGAGCCTACCCAGTGCAAAATTCTGAAAAAATTCATTTCTAATATGGGTTATAACCATCTTATTATGAATAGTGGTATGGAAGTTGTAGATTTCTTTATTAATAAAAAGGTAATTGAAGGATTTACAAGCTCTGATATAGACGTAATGCTTCTAGATTTATCGATGCCCGACATTGATGGTTTAACCGTATTAAAAAAAATAGCCAGCATTAAAAGTGGTATACAAGTAATTGTTCTTACCGCAACAAGTGATGTAACCCTTGCTGTTAACGCAATTAACCTTGGTGCAACCGATTATATAATTAAAGGTAAAGATGATATATTCGCTAGGCTTACAACTTCAATAAAAAACGCAATCGACAAGAAAAACCTAAAATACCAAGTCTCAAATCTGGTTAGAAAAGACAAAAATCAAGTTGCATTTTCTGACATTATTGGGCGGTCAAATAAAATGGTTTCGGTAATAAATTATGCTAAAAAAGCAGTGGGAATTTCAATTCCTATTTTAATTGAAGGAAAAAGCGGTTGCGGAAAAGATCTTTTGGCGCGCTCTATTCACGGCTCTGGCGCTAGATCAGGTAAGCCATTTGTTACCGTAGAATGCGATATGGTAAAAATAGAGTTAATGGAAGAGTTTTTATTTGGCCTTGAAAGAGCTTCTGCGTCAAGGTCAAAAGCTGGCAAGGTTCGTGAAGCTGAAGGTGGGACATTATTTTTAAAAAAAATCGACTTCCTGACTGTCGACATGCAAATGAAAATATTGCGATTACTTCAAGATGGAGAATTTTATCCATCAGATAGTATCAAGCCAATAAAGTCAAATTCTAGAATAATTGCCTCAACCAATAAAGACTTGACAAAATTAGTTCAAGAAAAGAAATTTAGAGAAGATTTAAAATATGCATTATCAATTTTTCCTATTTCAGTTCCAACTTTAAAGGAAAGAGGGGAGGAAGATATAAAATCTTTAGCCGAAAGTTTTTTGAGAACTTTTGCCGTTAATGAAAACAAAAAAGTAAAATCATTTTCAGAAAGCTCTTTAAATTTATTGTTTAATTATGAATGGAAAGATAATATTAGGCAGCTTAAAAACTATATTTTCAGAGCGGTAATATTATGTGACGACGAAATTTTGCAACCAGAGCATTTTCCGCAAATTTTAGATTCAATTGTTGACGACAACGGCTTGGGGAAGAAGAAAAGTATCATTCAGGCTGAGATGGTAGAAATATTTAACGAAAAAGGAGATTGTAAAAGTTTGGCCGATATTGAAGAGGAAATCTCTAAAAAACTAATGAACAAATATAATGGTAATATTTCCGAGGTTGCAAAAAACCTTAATATTGCTAGGTCAACTTTATATCGTAAATTAAGAATAGATGAAAATGACATTAAAAAACTTGAAGAAGATGAAAAAAGTAACGGCTAACAATGATTACTTAGAAAGTTATTGATAAGGTAATTGCTAATAATAAATTGAATTTACTTATGAGAAAAGTTAAAACTGCAATATTTCCTGTTGGTGGCCTTGGTACAAGATTTTTGCCCGCTACTAAATCAATGCCAAAAGAAATGCTTCCAATTGCCAATAAGCCAATAATTCAATATGCTTACGAAGAAGCAAAAAAGGCAGGTATAGAAAAATTTATTTTTGTTACTGGTCGCAATAAAAACGCTATAAATAACCATTTTGACCACGCTTATGAACTTGAGTCAAATCTTGATAATAAGAAAAAACAAGAAGAATTAGACGATTTAATGTCTTGGCTTCCTAGTCCAGGGCAAATAGCCTTTGTAAGACAGCAAAGACCTTTGGGTCTTGGTCATGCAATTTGGTGCGCCAGAAATTTTATATCAAAAGACGAGGCTTTTGTTGTTACTTTGGCTGATGAAATGATGATGCAAGAAGAAAATAAAAATTTCTTGTCAGAAATGATAGATTATTACCATCAACAACAAGAAAATTCAAACATTGTCGCTGTTGGCAAAATTAATAAAAGCGAAAGTAAAAAATATGGAATAATAGATTTTGACAAGCAAAATAAAATTATTAATATGGTCGAAAAACCCGATCCAAAAGATGCTCCGTCTAATTTTGCAATTACTGGAAGATATGTCTTGCAGCCAGAAATTTTTTCATATCTTGAAAAGTTTAAAATTGGTTCAGGTGGAGAAATACAGCTTACCGACGCCATGAAAGAAATGTGTCAAATTTCGCCTTATTTTTTTAAGGAAATAAATCAGACCAGATTCGATTGTGGTAACGTTCTTGGTTATATTGAGGCCAATATTGCGTTCGCCCTTAAAGATGAAAATAATCGCGATAAAGTAAATGAAATATTGCGCAAATATTCTTTTTAAATTTCGGTAATTCAGAGTTTAATAACTGAATTTAGTTGATATTTTTTGAACTTCACATTACAATGATTGCAATTCTAAGTTTAAATAACAAAACATATAATAAAAAATGAAAACTGCATTAATATTTCCGGGGCAAGGATCTCAAATTGTCGGAATGGGCAAAGATTTATACGAAAAATATTCTTGTGCAAAAGATGTTTTTCAAAAAGTTGATGATGTTTTAAGTCAAAAATTATCAAGAATAATTTTTGAAGGCCCAAGTGAAGAATTAACCCAGACGCAAAATACTCAGCCAGCTTTAATGGCGGTTTCTATGGCTTTAATTTCGGTCATAGAAAATGAATATGGTAAAAATTTAGAAGATATCGCCTCATATGTAGCTGGACATTCTTTAGGTGAATATTCTGCTTTATGCGCCGCAAAAGCAATAAGCCTTGAAGAAACTGCGAAATTATTGCAAGTTCGTGGCTCAGAAATGGCAAAATGCGGACAAGAGACCAGTGGCGCAATGGCGGCCATTCTTGGTGTTGATATTTCTACGGCTCAAGAAATAGCTCAAGAGGCAAGGGGTGAAAACTTAGGCGAGGAATCAATTTGTCAAGTAGCCAACGATAATTCTATTGGTCAAGTTGTTTTAAGTGGTTCAAAAATGGCAATTGAAAGATCTTTAAAAATTGCTAAAGAAAAAGGCGCCAAAAGAGCCGTAATGCTTCCGGTTAGCGGCGCTTTTCACTGTGAACTAATGAAAAATGCTGCTAAAGCAATGTCTGAAATGTTAAGTAAAACGGAAATTTCAGCTCCAAAATTACCGCTAATTGCGAATGTTAATGCACAAGTAATTATCGACCCAGAGCAAATAAAAGACTTACTCGTCCAACAAGTTACTGGCGCTGTAAGATGGCGTGAATCAATGTTGGCGCTTGAAGAAAATGGCGTTGAAAGAGTTATTGAAATTGGCTCTGGTAAAGTTTTATCTGGCCTAGCCCCGAGAACTTGTAAAAATATTGATGCTGTTTCAATTCAAAATAGCGAAGATTTAAAAAACTTCTTTTCTTAGAAAAATGAAAGATAAAAATGGTTCGTCAAGCGCCTTAAGAAAGAACTTAATTAGAAGAAAGCAATATATGAAAAATCAAGATGTAAAAACATATAAAAAATCTGAAAAATTATATGAGGGCAAGGCAAAAATAATATATAAAACCAACGAGAAGAACCTTTTAATTCAGTATTTTAAAGATGATGCCACTGCTTTTAATAATATAAAAAAAGAGGGAATTTTAAATAATTATATTTCAGAATTTATAATGAATGAGGTTGCAAAAAGTAAAATTGCCACACATTTTGTTAAAAGGATAAATAACCGAGAGCAACTTATTAAAAAGGTTAAAATTATTCCTCTAGAAATTATAGTAAGAAATATAAGTGCTGGATCTATGGCCAAAAGGCTTGGTATAGAAGAGGGGATTAAGCTAAATTCATCAATTTTTGAAATATGCTATAAAAAAGACGAATTAAACGACCCAATAATAAATGAAGATCATGCTATAAAGGTTTTAAATTTGTTATCAGAGTCGCAAATGGCGCAAATAAAAGAAATATCTTTAAAAATTAACGAAATATTGAAAAGTATTTTTTTACAAGCCAAAATTATTTTAGTTGATTTTAAAATTGAATTTGGTCTTGATGATGAAAATAAAATTTTATTAGCCGATGAAATAAGTCCTGATAGCTGTAGATTGTGGGACCAAGACAGTAATGAAAAGCTAGATAAAGATAGGTTTAGAAGAGATATGGGTGGTCTTGTAGAGGCTTATAAAGAAGTTGCAAAAAGATTAAAAATTAACATTAAGTAGCAAATATGAAAAAAGTTAGAATTATAATTACATTAAAAGATTCTGTTCTTGATACCCAAGGTAAGGCAATTGAAGATTCTTTAAATAACAATCTTGGTTATAATCAAATTAAAGATGTAAGGCAAGGTAAAGTAATTGAAATGAAAATAAGCGATGACCAAGAAAGTAGAATTGTTGAGACTATAGATCAGATTTGTGATAAGATTTTAGTAAATTCTGTTATTGAAAAATATAGCTATCAAATTATTGATTAATTTATCAAGAAAATAGTTTTTTAATTAATTTCAATATTTTATTAGTAAATATTAGAATTGTGTAAAGATTAAAAATAATTATTGCCCAAGGTAAACCTACTTCATTGCAATTTGCTTTGCATCAAAAAAATTAATCTTAAATATATTTAATGGAATTCTTAGAAATTATTAATCGAGATCTAAATATTATAATAACAGCAGCTGTTTTAGTTGGTGTTTTTTATTGTTTTATCACGGAAAAATTTCCGGCCCATGTTACCGCAATGTCTGCGATGGCAATTTTAATTCTAACCGGAGTTGTCAAAACCCAAGATGCCCTATCTGTCTTTAGTAACCCAGCGCCAATTACTATAGCTTGTATGTTTGTGTTAAGTGCCGCTTTGCAAAAAACTGGTGTAATAGATTTTATGGGTGCTAAAATTTTAAAAATAGCAAAAATAAATAAATCTTTGGCAGTGATTTTGCTTTTAAGTGGGGTTTTGGTTGGCTCAGCCTTTATGAACAATACTCCAATTGTTATAATTATGGCGCCAGTAATAATAAATTTAGCGCAAAAATTTGAAGATTTTCCGTCGAAATACTTAATTCCCTTGTCTTATGTCGCGGTTATGGGCGGATCGATGACATTAATTGGAACTTCGACAAACATATTAGTTGACGGTGTTGCTAGGCTTAATGGACAAGAGCCTTTTTCGATGTTTGAAATTACTATGCCTGGTTTAATTATGGCCTGTGTTGGAATTTTATTTTTATCAACAATTGGCAGAAAATTGCTGCCAGAAAGAATGCTTTTCGAAGATGAATATAGTGACCAGTCAAAAAATAAAAGATTTTTAGCGGAAGCTATAATTTTAAGAAATTCATCTTTGGTTGGCAAAACTTTAAACGAGGTAAGATTTACTTCTGACGCTAATTATGAAATTGTCGACCTAATCAGAAATAATGAAGGAAACAGATTTAAACAAGGCATTATTAGCGCGCTAAGAAGTGCTTTAAAGACTAAGGATAGCAATGAATATATTACGACAAACCAAGGCGAAAAAAAAGATATTCATGGTTCGGAAAAAATATCTTCAACATTGCGCGATGTGCCGTTAAAATCTGGCGACAGACTTGTTTTTAAAACCGACAAAGAAGAATTAATAGAGTTAAATAAGCTTGTCGGCATTACATTTGACACAGAAGAAGAAAGAAATGATTTATTTACCCCTTTGCAATCAAAAGAAACTAGAGTTGAAGAGGTTGTAATAAGTCAAAATAGCAGTTTCATTGGAAAAAACCCGGCTGATTTAGGAATTAGAAGAAGATTTGGTTGTTATATAATTGCGGTTCATAGAGACAAGTCAAGTATAACAAAAAACTTTGAAGATGTGCGTTTCAGATATGGCGACACAATTATTATAGAAGGGTCAAAAGAAGATATAGAGCGTCTTTTTGACAGTGAAGAAGTTCTTGGTGTTACGCAATTTAGGAATGCTGAACTTGACAAAAAGAAAGCGCCAATTGCAATTGGTGCAATAATTTCGGTAGTTTTATTTTCTGCCCTAGGCTTAATGCCTATCGCTGGAATTGCTATAATTGCCACCATGGCGGTAATTGTAACCAAGTCGATTGATACTAAAAAAATATATGAGTCAATTGAGTGGCGAATGTTGATGATAATTTTTGGAACTTTATCATTGTCAATAGCAATGGAACAAACGGGCTTGGCCAGAATTATTGTTGAGCAAATAATAGGTCTTCCAATAAGTTTTAGCCCAATAATAATATTAGGTGTAGTATATTTTTTAACATCACTTCTTACTGAAATTATTAGCAATGCTGCTGCTGCGGTTTTACTTACGCCTATTGCAATTGGATTAGCAACTTCATTTGGTGTTGACCCAAGGCCGTTTATTGTTGCGGTAATGTTTGGCGCTTCTGCAAGTTTTGCGACGCCAATTGGCTATCAAACAAACACTTATGTTTATAATATTGGCAATTACAAATTCAAAGATTTTGTCAAAATTGGTTTGCCACTAAATATTTTAATGATGATTGTTGCGGTAACAATAATTCCGTTATTTTGGAGTTTTTAACGCTTTAATATTAAGAGGAAATATAGGTTTACCGTTTATGAAATCTTAACTTTATATTCAATAATCTGTCCGTTACAATTTAATTAATGTTTCTTTAATAACTCATCTTGATTAAATTTTTTAAGTCCTCAATAATAAATTATAAAGTTGAAATGATATTATTTCAGAATCTACCTTTAAATATTGATTTAGGAATAAACATTATAATTATAAAGTTATTTAGCAAAAGCAAGATATAATAATGAACGCCTTAAGAATTTTTATAATGGGTTTTACAATAAGATTACGACAGGTAAATTAGCATTTAAAGTAAGGTTTAGTATTGATATTTTAAATAATAAGATAGCTAAATTTACTTCTATTATTGCGCTAATTACCTGTAAAAATTTAATAAAAAGATCAATAAAATATAGTTTTATTTTCTCATCCTTTTACGATAATTCTTCGGCAACTCAAAACTTCCTTGCCATATTCCAACTTTTTTGCTTTTAGCTTCTTCTTGCAGCTTTTTTAATATTTCATCAAACTTGCTATAACTAAATACCACAGCCATGCCATTTGCAACCATTTTTTCATTTATCGACTCATTGCCTACATAGCAATTGCCTAAAATTCTGCTATAAATATCTCGTTTATTATATTTACAAAAAACTTCTTTTGACTTAACCAAGTCAAGCAAAAAGTTTTTTGACATAACGCCACAAAGATAAGAATTATTATTCTTATCATAACATTTTTGCGCCATTTCTGGTGCGTCAATTTCAATTAATCTAATTCTTTCCTTGCCAAGCTTTATGGTGTCGCCGTCAGTAATATAAGCATTTCCAGATATTGAATGCTGATAAGTTTTTAATTCGTTTTTTTTGCTATTAGAGTCTTTGCTTTTAACAATATTTGTTATCCAGAAATAAAATAAAATAAAAAATAATATCGATAAAACGGGCCTTAATCTGCGTGATGTAATTTTCATTGTTTTAATAATGCAGGTTTGTAAAAATGTATTTTTGCAATTATATTCAAAATCTTAGCTAAAAATATTGAATATGATATATTTTATTTTATTTTGTGACTATTTTGATCAATAAAGTTACCGGCTGAATATAAAGATCCGCATATTAATATTAGATTTTCATCTGAAGAATTTTCACCAATAATTGCAAATGATTCTTCAAAATTGCCTGCTTTTTTAGTTTTTATTGATAATTTTTTGCAAATATCATTAATTTCATCTGCTAGAAAGCAATTATTTTCATTTTCAATATTAATCGCAATTAATAATTCTATTTCATTTTTAATATTTGATAAAAAGCTGTTTATATCTTTGTCTTTTAGCATTGAAAATATAACAATCCTTTTTTTATTTGAATTTTTCGATAAAAACTCACGAACAATTTCAGAACCTTGTGCGTTATGAGATCCGTCTAAAATTAGGTCAAATTCTTTATTTTCTTGATTAAGTTTTTTATTTAAATATTCATAATAAACCCCAGACTCAATTTTTTCTAACCTTGCTGGCCATTTAGTATTTTTAATTGCTAATTTTGCTTTATTATCGCTAATTAAATGCGAAAAACAATGTTTTAACGCAAACAAGGCCAAGGTCGCATTATCAACTTGGTGACTGCCAATTAAAAAATTAGGAAAGTCAATATCTAAGATGCTAGATATATTGCAATTTGTCGATTTAGTCTTAATGTTCCAGCTATTTGAATTAATTTCATTGTAAAAATCTTGGCCCAAAAAGAATGTCTGGCTATTAAGCTCTTCAGCTTTTTTCTTAATAACATTTGCCGCTATTTTATTTTGCTTTGAGATAAATACGGGGCGGTTTTGTTTAATTATTCCCGCTTTTTCATAAGCAATTTTTTCTATTGTATCTCCCAAAAAATCTGTGTGGTCATAAGAAATTGGGCTTATAATACAAATTTCTGGCCTAGCGATAACATTAGTAGAGTCAAGCCTTCCGCCCATTCCAACTTCTAGCAACAAAAAGTCCGCTTGCACTTTTGAAAATGCTAAAAATGCGGCAATTGTTAATCCTTCAAAATAAGTTGGCTCTAATTTTGGCTCTTTTTCGCACGCTTCTTGACATATATTTAAGCATTTACTTAAAAAATCATCAGAAATTTTCTGTGAGTTTAGAATTATTCTTTCGTTAATTTCGCTTAAATGAGGAGAGCTGTAACAATGGACTTTTTGGTTATTTGCCTCTAAAATTGCTTTTAAAAAAGACATAACCGAACCTTTGCCATTTGTGCCGGCAACATGAATTACTTTTGGTAATTTTTCATGCGGGTTGCCAATTCTAGATAATATTTCATAGGTTCTGTTAAGGCCAAGTTCAATATCGCGATAACCCTTCTGATTTGGCCAAAAAGCATGTTTCATTTATTTTAGAAAAACTTTATAAACTCGATATAAATGATAATTAAATTCAGCTCCGACAATAAAAATTAAATTCACCAAATAAAAGAACATTAAATATATGGTTATTCCGGCTAAAGATCCATAAACAAAGTTAAATTGGTCAAATTGAGTGATATAAATTAAAAATAATTTTTTAGTAACCGTCCATAAAAAAACAGTTAAAACGGCGCCAGGGAAAGTGCGGGTAATTTTTTGTTTAACATTAGGAATTGCATAATAAAGAAGAGAGACAGCTAAAGCTAAAAATATAGAAATAGCAAAATTATGAATTTTTGGAATGTCACAGTTTTGAATAAACTCTTGCAAAGGTTGAAAAGGAATATGCTGGACCAAATTTGGCAGTATTACAAAAACCATGATAACCGCCGTAATTGAAAAAGTTATTATAAAAAATTCCAATATACTTATTAACCTTCGTGAAATATAAGGTGGTGGCAAATGAACGCGATAAGCGCGATTAAGAATTGTCCTTAAGCCTTCAACCGAAGAAGATGCTGTCCATATAACGCCAATAATGGCAATTGTAAGAAAGTCTTGCCTTGGGCCAACAACTATTTCTTTAATTCTTGGCATTATGGTTTGCGCTGCTTGTTGGGGCAGGGTATTTACAACATCGTAAATTACTGTTGCCCCAAGTTCGCTTCCGCCAACAAAACCTATTATCGAAATTAGAAATATTAAAAATGGAAAAAGCGACAAAACGCTTAAAAATGCTAAATATCCAGCATGTTCAATTCCGTCTTGACGAACGGCATCTATAACCGAAATTCTTAGAATTTTAGCCGGAATTATTAAATATTTGCGAATATAATGTATTAATTTCGTTTTTTTCTTATCTGAAGATGTGTTTTCTTTTTTCTCTTTCACTTATAGATTTATTTTATAATTTCTTAATTTCATCAATAAATATATACAAACTAGTTGTTGATTAATCGTTTATTATATTACAACTTTATGATAAAATCAAAGAAAAATTTAAGAGCTTAAATTATATTTTGACTTCGCTTGTTTAGGGTAAATAATTAATCACAAGACTTTTTCATGCAAAGTCCGTCAATAATATATTTTTGCCTAGCAAAAATTGCCTGAGACTCTTTTCTGTATGTTTTTATATCAACAATAATATTTTTACAGCCAAAATTCTTCGCCTGTCCATCAACCCATTCTAACAGCTTTTCGCCCGCGCCTAAATTTCTTTTAGCGTGATCAATCATAAAATCTTCAATTTCAATAGTTTTTTCCAGTCCTATTCTTCTAATTACCCTTAACGCAATTAGAGCAATACATATTTCTTGCTCATCAAAAATGGCGGCCATTTTATAACCTTCGTGAAACATATTTAATATTTCTTGGCAATAATGTTCTTTTTCAAGCTTCACATGAAGTTGAGACATTATGACAAAAGTTTGCTCAATTTCTTCTTTGAATAAGATTTCTTTTAATTGCATTTTTTTAAATTTAAATAGTTAATTCAAAAGTTCTAATATTAAGCCTTAAATTAAATTTTAAGTAATAATTTTTTAAAAACAAGCAGCTTTAATAAATAAACCAATATTATTTAAGTTCCCATAGCGCTAAGTCTCATCAATAATTTGAATAATAAATTTATTGGCTAATAAAAAAACTATCGACAGATATTCAGGGCAAATATTTTTAAGTTAAATTTGACTAAATTTCTTAATCATTCTTGACAAAAAATTCGATTTAGACTATAATATCGCAAAGTAAAATCTTCATAACTAATCAAAATTAAACTCATGACTGAAAAAAAAGTAAATAAAGTAGTTCTAGCATATTCTGGTGGCCTTGACACTTCTGTAATTTTAAAGTGGCTTCAAGAAGAATATAATTGCGAAGTTGTAACTTATACCGCCGATCTGGGTCAAGGAGAAGAGCTTGAATTAGCAAGAAAAAAAGCTGAAGAATTTGGTGTAAAAGAAATATTTATTGAAGATTTACGCGAAGAATTTGTGCGCGATTATGTTTTTCCAATGTTCAGAGCTAATGCTGTTTACGAAGGTGTTTATTTGCTTGGAACAGCAATTGCAAGACCTCTAATTGCCAAAAAACAAATAGAAATTGCAAATAAAGTTGGCGCCGACGCCGTTTCGCATGGCGCAACTGGTAAGGGTAATGATCAAATTCGTTTCGAACTAGGATATTACGCTAATAAGCCCGATGTTAAGGTTATTGCGCCTTGGCGAGAATGGGACCTTAACTCTCGAAACAAACTAATTGCTTACGCTGAAAAACATGGCATTCCTGTTTCTAAAGATAAAAGAGGTGAAGCTCCTTACTCGGTCGATTCTAATTTGCTTCATACTTCAAGCGAAGGTAAGATTTTAGAAGATCCCTCTCAAGAGGCTCCAGAATATGTATATCAAAGAACTATCTCACCAGAAAACGCGCCAGACAAACCGGAAACTATCGCAATTAGCTTTAAAAAAGGCGATGCAATTGCAATTAACGGTGAAAAAATGAGTCCAGCTTCAATTTTAACAAAATTAAATGAATATGGCTCAAAGCATGCGATAGGGCGCCTTGATCTTGTGGAAAACCGATTTGTTGGCATGAAATCTCGTGGAATTTATGAAACACCAGGCGGGACAATTTTGTTGACGGCGCACAGAGCAATGGAATCTTTAACTTTGGACCGTGAAGCTGGGCATTTAAAAGATGAATTAATGCCTAAATATGCAAAATTAGTATATAATGGATTTTGGTTTTCGCCAGAAAGAAAAATGCTTCAGGCTCTAATAGATGAAAGTCAGGAAAATGTTGAAGGTGAAGTAAAATTAAAGCTTTACAAAGGTTCGGCAATAGTAATAGGAAGATCTTCAGATAAAAGTCTATATTCCGAAGATCATGTAACCTTTGAAGAAGACGAAGTCTATGACCAAAAAGACGCCGAAGGTTTTATTAAATTGAATGCTTTAAGATTAAGACTTAAAAAATAAATAAAAATATTCGTATAAAAGCTGTTTAAAGGCTAGGGGAAGTTTATTTGATTGGTAAAATTTGAAATTACTAAATATTTTAGTAAGTATCGTTAATTTTTAGTTCTTCTTCGTCAATTATCGCTTTGCTATGGTTATCATCTTCCTCTGGGTCTTGGGGGGTTTTTCCTTTATTGGTTTCAATAATGTCATTTACCAAAAGGTTGCGAATATTTTGCGCCAACGACTTCGTTAGGTTGTTTTTGGTAAATTCTTGCGCACTATAAGTTCCGTATCTGTTATCTTCAATATCGTAATTATCGCTTGCCGAAGTTGTGCCCGTAGAAATTTTTTCCGCTGTTTTTAAGTTGTAAAATGTATAATTAGCGGTGATAGTAATTTTATTTCTTCCTGAAGCTCCGGTTGTTGTTAAAAAGGTAGAAGATATAGAATCTTGAATATCGATTGTCACATAATATTTTGGCTCTAATTGAAGTAGGTCTGGGTTAAATAGGTCATATAGATTGTTTTTTAATTCTTGATATAACCTTCCGGGTGCTTTTTGAATTTTAATTTTCGCCAGTTCTTCCTCATAAGAAATTAATCCATCTTTTTTACTATAAATAACTTCAAAACCACAAGAATTAATTGTGAAAGTAAAAAGAATAATATATAGGATTTTTTTAAGCATTTTTTTTATTTTCTATTGCACTTTGAACAAATGAAACGAAAATTGGATGCGGCGCAAATGGCTTTGATTTTAACTCCGGATGAAATTGTACACCAATGAAAAATGGATGATCGCTAATTTCTACAATTTCCGGTAATTTACCTTCGGGAGAAATTCCAGAAAAAATCATGCCGTTTTTCTCATATTGTTCTTTATAATTTATGTTAACTTCGTAGCGATGACGATGTCTTTCTGAAATAGATTCTGAACCATAGATTTTATAAGCAAGTGAATTAGTATTGATATTGCAAGGGTAGGCGCCAAGACGCATGGTTCCACCCATGTCTTTGCCGGCCTTTTTTGTGATATTTTTATTGTCAAGCCATTCATTCATAAGGCCCACAACATGGGTGTTTTCATCGCTAAACTCACTTGAGGTTGCATCTTTAATTTTTAAGATATTTCTAGCAAATTCTATTACTGCCATTTGCATACCAAGACAAATTCCAAAATATGGTATATTATTTTCACGAGCATAACGAACCATTTCAATTTTTCCCTTGCTTCCATCTTCTCCAAAGCCACCAGGAACTAAAATTGCGTTAATATTATTTAGTTTTTCGCGCGTTTTTTCAGTGATTCTTCTGGCGTTAATCCAAACTATATTTACTTTAACTCTTAACGAAATAGAGGCGTGAGTAATGGCTTCAAATAACGATTTGTAAGAGTCAAGATAATCGGTATATTTGCCAACAATTGCTATTTCAACTTCTTGTTCTGGGTTTTCGATCGAATTCTTGATATCGTTCCACTTCGATAAATTTGGCTTTGTTTGATAATCTAGGTCAAAATATTTTAAAAGCTCGGTATCAAAGCCGTTATTATGATAAACAAGAGGAACCTCGTAAATATTGTTAACATTTGGCGCGGCAATAACTCTATTTTTTGGCACCGAGCACATTTTAGCTATTTTTTCTAAATGCGAAGGGTCTATTTTATATTCAGCCCTACATAGCAAGACCGTCGGTTGAATTCCAATAGAGCGCAATTCTTTAACCGAATGTTGTGTTGGTTTGGTTTTTATTTCATGCGCACTTTGAATATAAGGCAATAATGTTAAATGCAAAAAAGCGCATCTTTTTATATTTGTTTCGTCATCGTAAAGCTCATAATCTATTTGCCTTATGGCCTCAAAAAATGGCAAAGCTTCAATGTCGCCAACGGTTCCACCAATTTCGCAAAGTGCAAAATCTACATCATCGAGATCGTTTAAAATAAATTCTTTAATTAAATCTGTTACATGTGGAATAACTTGTACAGTACCACCAAGATAATCTCCTTTTCTTTCTTTTGATAATAGTTTTTGGTAAATTTGGCCAGCGGTTACATTGTCAGACTTTTTTGCGTCAACGCCAGTAAATCTTTCATAGTGACCAAGATCAAGGTCGGTTTCGGCGCCATCTTCGGTAACAAAAACTTCGCCATGCTGAATTGGGCTCATAGTGCCCGGATCTAAATTTAGGTAAGGATCAAGTTTTCTTAGTCGCACAGAATAGCCTCTGGCTTGTAATAACGAGGCTAAAGCAGCAGAGGCTAAGCCTTTACCAAGCGACGAAACAACTCCGCCCGTGATAAAAATGAATTTAGTTTTAGATTTTTTCAATTTGCAAGATTTTTTAAAGTTATAATTGGGAATTATAATCTTAATTGACTTGATTTGCAAGAAAATTTCAACAAAAACAAATTGTAAAATAAATGAAAAATTGATCAATTTAAGCTTCACCTTTCAATTCTAATTTGGTACTAAATAATTTAATTAATAAATTTATTATTAAAAATACGGCGTAACAATTGGATATGATGAGTTTTTTTGATGGATTTAGTAATTAAATTGTGGCGAATAGAAATAGTTTTTGAAAAAGGATTTTTTCACTGTGTTATGTTAAATTTTTAATTGATTATTTATCTATAAAATTTAATTACTAGAATAATCGTTAAAACTTCTGTAATATCA
>CBFIDI010000035.1:0-15782 GCA_965661355.1 Rickettsiales bacterium
CAAAGCCAAATCCTATTTCAAATGATTTTGTTTTATACTCTTTTGATATGCTAAAAAAATCATCATCGCAATTATGATAAAAATCATCTAATATTTTTTGCTTGCAAGGGGATAGTTTTCTAGATTTTATTCGACCAAAACTCCTTATAATTTTGTCTTCATTTTGATAATTTTTCAACTCTTCCTTCATGTCTACCAAAGCTAAATTCAGTTTGTAAAAATATTTTCAAAAATTCTTTTATATCTTCGTAATTATTAATTCTAGATCCAAAACATATAACATTCGCGTTATTATGCTGTCTTGACAATTTTGCCATTTCTTTATTTGTACATAAGGCCGCCCTAATATGCTTGTGTCGATTGGCCCCAATAGAAACGCCAATTCCACTTCCACATACCAAAATCCCTATTTGCGATTCTGAAGTTAAATTTCTAGCAAGATTAGAGGTAAAATCGGGGTAATCAACAGATTTCTGCGATGAATTGCAACCTAAATCATTAATTGTATAATCTAATTCAGATAAAAAATGGATAAGTTTAGTTTTCACTTCGTAACCTGCGTGATCAGAAGCTATAATAATTTTTTTGCCATTGCTTGACATATATCAGAGATTTAGAAAGGTTGGTTATTTTACCAGAAAGTTTGTGGCTAACTATGTAAATTCAATAAATATATCAAGAGTCACTAGAGTTTTAGTAATAAAGTAGTTGCAGCAACTAAAGTATTGAAATTTGCTATCGAGTGATTTATCTGAATTAACGCTTTCTGTAAGTTTGGCCTTTTCTCGCTTTCTTTAATCCTGGCTTTTTACGCTCTACAACTCTTGGATCACGAGTTAAAAATCCGTCGCTTCTTAACTGCTTTCTTAGTTCGGGGTCAAAAAGAGATAAAGACTTACTGATTCCATGGGCAATTGCACCAGCCTGACCAGAAAGACCGCCGCCCTCAACAGTAGCAATAACATCGAATTTATCACGAGTTTTAGTAGCGTCAAACGGAAAGTTAATAATATTAAATAAGATTTCGCGCTTTAGATATTTCTTGGCATCACTTCCGTTAATTTCAATATTGCCATTACCTTTTTTGATCCAAACTCTGGCAACTGAGTTTTTTCTTTTACCAGTCGAATATGATCTACCTAAAGAATCTACTTTAGACTCAGAAACAACAATTTCACTTTCTTCTTTTTTAACTACTAATTCACTCATGGTTTTTATCTTTTATTTTTTTCGTTTTTTGATGCAATATCATAAATTTCGGGCTTTTGCGCTTCGTGCGGGTGCTCTGAACCTTTATAAACTTTTAGCTTTGATATAATATCTTGCTGTAACGGCCCTTTAGACATCATGTTTTTTATAGCATTAAAAACAACTCTTTCAGGGTGATCGCCCTTTAGCATTTTTTGTGGAGTTGAAGATTTAATTCCGCCAGGATATCCAGTATGCCAATAATAGTTTTTATTTTCAAGCTTTTTACCAGTGAATTTAACTTTCTGCGCATTCGTAATAATAACAAAGTCTCCACAATCGACATTAGGAGTATATTGCGGCTTGTGCTTTCCTCGTAATATAGAAGAGACAACAGCTGCCAACCTTCCGGTAACTATGTCTGTAGCGTCTATTATCCACCACTTTTTTTCAATTTCACCTGACTTGGCAGAGTAAGTTTTAACTGTCATAACTATAATTTATATTTTATTTCTCAGTTTTGCTATTCATCTAGCAACTAATTACTTAAGTTGGTCAACAGTATTCATTATCAACCAAGAATACAACATTTTATTAAAATTAATTATTAAAGTCAATATAATAATTAATTTTTTATAATAAATTTATCTCTTATCTTTGTAATTTTATTCTTTAATTAACAAAACAAAACATTAATGCAACTTATAATGACTTTGCTCGCTATCTGTTAGAACCTGGACCAGATTCATCGTCCGAACCTATTAAATTTCTTAAGTTCTGCATATTTCCTTCACTAAAGTCTGACTTTATATTATTGTTAACTCTTGATTTAACAGCTCTAAGCTTTTCTTCGCCAGTTAATTCAATTTCGCCTGAAAGTATTTTTTGTGCTTTGTTTAAAGTACCGACATTGGCCCGAGCCTCATCGCGGTTAACTTTTTCTCTTTCATATCTTGACCCAGCTTCGTTATATGAAGACCAAGATTTTGTTAGAGCGGCATTTTCTTCGGCGCTTCTATTTTTCTTAGACTGAAGCTCGTTGATTGATTCCATATGGCCATTCATCTCGCTTTCGGCGGCATTCATAGCAATTTCTGACTTTTCAGCCCTAGATTCATAAGGCGCCTTAAGGCTATCTATTCTTTCCTCTCTAATTTTTGCAAGATTTTTATTTCTTTCTTCGCGCTGTTGCCCCATGGCTTTTTTTCGACCCGTAATATTTGTGATACCATTACTTTTCCTCGCTAAGCTATCTGGTCCGGTATTGTTATTTTCAACATCTTCCAAATATTTAGATTCTTTTTCTAAATCGGCGATAGTTTGCATATTAGAGAATTTTTTAGAATCTTTCGTTCTATCTTGCCTTATTTTCTCTGCGCGCTCTTTAATCCTTTCTTTTTCTACTTTATCTCTTGCAAAACCTGTTCCTGTACGCATTCTAGTAATCTCCCCTTCTGACTCTAGCTCTTTAATAGCAGCAGAGCGATCTTTTTTACTCAGATCTTGGTCTTTAGACCTTCTTCGTAACATACGATCTCGCATTCTGTGCCTAAAGGCCCCCCTTTCTACTTGAGTATTTCCCTCTTTTAGAGAATCTATGAATTTTTTTCTACCTTCCGTATCAGCATTTTTAAGAGCCGTTTTTGCTTCTTTTTTACTGAATTTAGATTCAACTTTTTTATCATTAAGATTACTTTTTAAAGTTCCACCACTTTTTAACGATTGTTTTATAGCGGCACCAGCGGCTCCAAACACATTATCGCCAGTATATTTAAAGCCTTTGTCGCTTTTTAGCTTTTCTACCTCTTGTGCATTTAGACCCATTTTTTTACCTTGTTTCATCATAGCATCGTCGCGCACTTTTCTGAGTGTTTTTTCTTGCTCTTCTTTGCTTTTAAGAGATAGGTCCGCTCCGTGCTTTTTTTTGTAATCGCTAATAGCGCTTTTGCCTGACTTGTTTAAAGCTGATTTCATCTTCATGTCTCTAGCATTTTGCGCCTTTTTGGCTCTTCTTTCATTTCTAGCCATTTCTCCAGAGCTAAATAATTTTTTGTCAAGTCTTTGAACAATTTTAGTTCTTTTTAGGCCGTCAGATGCAAGTTTAGTAGCCCCTTGCCTCAAGCCTCTTGCAGCTTGCGCAATGCCACTTGATAAATCGGTAGCAGAAATTCCTCCGCCAATTTCGGACGCAACACTTGTCATGAAAGTTATAAACTCTTGCATTAATTTTGCAATAACCCACATAAATAATAGCGAGAAGAAGGAAGGTATTCCATCATTTTTACCGACATTACCAACTTCTATTTGCGAATCTATGTTTGGTGGCAACGATGGAATTGTCCACCACGACATTAATGTTATTCTGACAATTATGTTAATAGTCCACACTTCGTCCCAACAAACTTTGTAACCAAGCGATCTTTTAGTTACCTCATACATCATCATGTTAAAGAACGATAATGTGACCAATAAAAATATTTGCTGCAACGAAAAACCGATAAGTTGCTGTAGCCACTTGTCAAACATTTCTTTTGTTGGGCCAAATAAAGTAAAAATAAAGAAAAGCGGACCCAAAACAAATAGAACTGATATAAAGACCTGAGCCGTTAAATATAATAAAACAGCGGTTGAAACAGCAAATATATATATCATCATTGAATAATATATAATCAAGATATAAAGCCAGCCAAATATACTTGCAAATAACAGTCCTGAAATTTTCTTTTGCACTGTTTTTGAGAAAAATATGGTAAACACCTGGTCAACCCCACTAAATAAAACAGATTTATCATAAAAATCGTAATCATCTATTGCTTTTTGTAATTGCGGCGAATCATCAAAAGCCGAGGCCATCAAGAATGTTAAATAATCGGTTCCATCTTTAAAAAACTGCACAACAATTGTGTTAAAGAACTCCCAACCAGATGGGCCAACAAATAAGTAAATTAGGCCTATTTTTACCATTTTATTAACAAGGTCGCTTATAGAAGCGTCTGAAACACCCATAATGTAGGTAAACCCATAAAATGTAAACATCAGTACTAGAAATAAAGATAGCAAGAATTGATATTTTGGATCGTCTATAAGAAGCCTGTAAACTCTTTCGGCTTCTCCGATTTTTGTACCATCTTCTGTGCCGTCCATAACTTCTATTACCGGAGATATAATATCATCAACAATTGAGGAAATCTGTATTTCATCATCTTTCACCCTAACAGCAACATAATATCGACCTGAATTATTTGAATATTTATTGGCGCAAATAAATTCTTTTCTGCATACCAAACTATCATTTTCGGGGTCTTGCTTCGCAGCCTCCAACTCTTCAGGGGTACATGTTTGACCAGCATTATCATTTAAAACACAACTCCTAGAGCTTAATTCGTTACCGTCTGCGTTGACGCCGTCAATATTGATAATAGAAATTCCATCTTTTTTAACTGGATTTATTGCATTTGGATTATCAACATCGCAATCACTTGGTCTGTAATATGAGTTGCGAATTAAAATGCCATCATTACCCGATGATCCACTTATTGAGCAATTTGCTTCTTCTGGATCTTTGATTTTGAAGGACAATCTGATATTTTTTTTATCAGTTTCAGTTTCGGAATGACAATAATACTGGTCTCCGATTTCAGTATTAATACAAACCCCCGACCCATTTGTTGAACCAGAGCTGTTCGAAGCCACTCTGGTTAAAGTACCATATTCATCATACTTAAATTCAGTTGTGCTTCTAGTACTTAGATTTCCTGGCTCCGGATCCGAAAGCTCTACCACTTTGGGTTGTCCGGATATTTGTTTTGGCCTCGTTGCGCTGCGGCAGTTACTTGATGAGTCACTATTTTCTGCGCACAGAATTGTTTCTAGCCACTCACCATTGGTAAATTCTAAATAACTAGACAAACCTATTCTGAAACCATTAAGTCCATTATAAGAAGATGCCGGGCTTGTATTATCAGAATAAAATGATGTGATGTCTTTAAAGTTATCACCGTCAAGAAAAATAAATTTTAAACGACCAGAGCTAGACACTGACGCAGTATTATCAATTGAAAATATAGCAGTATTATTGTTATCTACATCAACTTTATCTTCAAGTGAAACGCTTCCCATATTTCCGTAAAGACCATCAAAGAACCCTAACTCTCTAGCCCCTTTAGATATTGAGTGGTCTAAAATTTGATCTGCGCTAAAGCCAGTGATGGGAATATTTTCAACTTTGCCTCTATAATCTTCAAGGTCGTAGCATGACGACAGATTTGATTGCGATATAAAAGCTGGCTGCAAAGCTTTAGACATTCTGTCATTTGCGCAAGAATTGCATTGAGACATATCGTAAAATAGTTTCGAAGTATCGCTGCCATCTATCAATGGACATTCTGCAGGCATTTCGCCAATCGAACAATTTGTTCTAGCATATCCTGGGCCTTGACCCGCATCGCAGTTTATTGGCTTGTGACATTCGGTGTTTGGACAAAAACTTGATTCATTATTGCTATCGTAACAAGAAGAAGATTCATCTTCACAACCTATCACCTTACCATCTGAACTATATCTAAATGTACAATCTGGGTTCGAAACTAAACCTGCTCCATAGCCCCTACATAGTAAAGCTGGCCTTGGCTCAATTCTCATGGCCATGCCAATGCCGCATTCTTTAATTCCGCCAACTGCATTCCAACTTTCATTCCAGCTTTGTGGCGAAAATCTTATAACCTGACCCTTTCTTACAAAAACTTTTGACGAAGCATTTTCAAGCGTTCCATTGTCCCACATTGTAGCACTTGACAAAATTGGAACTGTAAAATTAGACAATGGATCTTCATTAGACAAAAACCCGCCACCATATTCATAGTAATCAGATTCGTAGCCACCAGAAAAATCAACATGAGAACCTGATGGATTTACTATTCTAGCATCAACTTTACAATTTCCACCGCTAACTCCACCCAAAACAGCAAAACTAACTAAACCCGATTGCGTAATAATTAAATCATGATATTTAGAAAACTTAACAGCCAAGGCCCTTCCGCAGCTAATATTGTTAGAGTTTGAATCTGTATAAAGGTTATGATTTGACCTAATAACTATTTCCTGACCTGTCTCTACCGAAATATGCTCCGTATTCCAATTGACATTGTCTATATTAATAGGATAGCTATGAATATCTTGCTCTGAATTTCTTATTACAACTTCATATACGCCATTACATGCTGTGTTATTAGGAAGCAAATATTTAAAAGATATTTTAGAATCAATTGGCGCTGAAATAACAGAGTCGGCATCTAAAATATCTCCTACAATTCTTCCTTGAGAAGAATCTACCTCACCCGCACCAACACAAGCTGGATCGTCACAGCTTACCCCTTCATATGGGTCGTAACTATCTGGCAGCAATCCGTCATTGCTCCACCTAATCATTCCACCATATTTACCAAGCACAGAAGATCTTTGTTTTGATGTAACGGGAAAAATTGAATTTACAATAGCGTCGTCAACAAAAGGATATCCGTTATCTTTGTAACTTTGGTTGTAACAATTTGATTCTCTGGCATCGCTAGAATCTTGATATTCGCATTTCCACATGTTAGGATCGGGCAGCAAAGGAATATTAACAGATCCAGACTTTTCATTGTCCTGAGACTCATCATATCCATATTGCGGCGGGTGAGGTATTACATAAGCCACTAATCTACGCGCCGCATTTATAACCCGATTGTCAATGCTAGATGAAGCACCTCCGCCGACATAACCTATAGTTGCAGACGAGCCATTTACCTGAGTACCATCGTCAATTCTTCCGCTAAAAGATAATTTTATAGTTTTGCCCGACCTAAAATCATATATTCTATTTTTCCAATTTTCGTCGTGAGACTGAGGCAAAAACTTATCGGTTCTAATAAAAGATTTCGGGAATTCAAACTCGTCACCAAGGGAAATAAGACCTATCGATCTCACCCTGACTTCAGCATTAGGCTTGATTGTAACGCCATATTCGCCTGGTTTAGTAGATTTCCAATTTGGTTCAGAGCTAGATGTATCGCGCGTTCTCAGGCCAGCATTACAATCAGCGACGCATTGATTAATGCATAAATTTTCGAATTTAGCACTAGCAAGATTTATACAGCCCTGCGTACTTTCTTCCCAGTCTCCATTTTCATCATAAACCGTAACTTTGCCAGATGTAAAACATTCTTTTAGGCCACTGCCTTGATCGGCATCAGTTGGTGGCTTTGATGGGTTGTAGTCGCAAGCGTTAGAGTTTGCTGTAGCAAAAATTTCTAGAACCTGCGTTTCATATTCACCAAAATCATCAGCCTCAATACAACCCTGATCAGTACAAGATGAAATTAATATTGCAATTAGAAAAAAAGGCAAGTAAAAGCAACCAAGTAAAGATGTTTTTAACTTACAAATCTGTGAAGCAATATTTTTTAAAATCACAGCTTTTCTTTAATTATCGATGCTATTCTTCTAGCCTCATCAAGCTTTTTGCTTTCATAATCTTCAAGCTCAGATATTTTTTTATCTAATTTTCTTGCATAATCTTCTAAAAACAAGCTTTTATGAAACCTTCTATGTTTTGATGTAGCAATTTTTCTTTTGTCAAAAATGTAAACCGGCTTTTTAGTGGAGCACACCTCTGATATCATAGATACCGAATCAGCAGTTACAATAAAATAATCGCAACTTCCTAATGCTGCCATGTGTGGATTTTCGTTCTTTGGCATTTCATTAAAGTCGAAAAACTTATTTTCAACCCTTGACTTTTTGCATTTTTCTTTTATAAGTTCAACAAATTTAGCTGGAGTTCTTCTGCTGTTGAAAATATATAATTCGCACCCCATATTTTTTGCAATTATAAAAGATTGATCAATAAGTTCGCGCGCCGAGGCTAGGTCGAATTTGGTTTTTTTGGTGTCTCCGCCGATCATTAAAGCAATTTTTTTGCTTTTTGAAGAAAATAAATTTGCAAATTTTTCACACTCATATTTAACAGCCCTAACGCTAACTTTTGTAACCGATCCTATACTTCTTATTACATTTTTAAAACTTTTTTTAATTCTGTCATGGCGTGGCAAAATTATAAAATCAAACTTTTCATGCGAAAAGCCGGGATTCATAATATGAATTATTTTTATTTTATTTTTTGACTTCTTTTTTAAATGCAAAGAAATTGGCGCTGTTCTCCTTCCGGCAGCAATAACATATTTTGGTAAATATTCTATCTTTTCAAGAGCATCTTTTGTTTCTTGATTGACGCCTTTTAAAGTTGACCCTAAAACCAAATTTGGCAAAACCGCAAAAGAGCCATAGCTTATATTAACTATTTTATTGTCAAAACCAAGCTCGTCCGCAAGACCAATTGCCTGAGAATAATTTCCAACTCTGTCGTCTGCTAAAATCCAGATTTCGTCTTTTATATTTTTCATTTATTTACAAAATTTTATTAAAGTTCAACCAAAATAAATTATTTTTTTAAAATTAACGCTCTAAAAATCAATGAAGATAATTTTTTATATCAATTTAACCTTGAATTGTCATAGAAGCTTTATTTAAAGCAACAAAATTGATATTTTATAAGTTTCTCATCACCTAATAATAAACAGTAAAATTTTTAAAGACAATTTGCAAATAATTAATTTTTTAATTTTTCTATTAGTCTATTTTTCACTTGATCCGATACAAATTGACCAACATTGGCACCAAGCCTTGAAGCTTCTTTAACTAATTTTGAAGCAATAAAATGATTGCTTTCAGAAGCCGGCAGAAAAATTGTTTGTATTTCGGGGTTAAGCCTTGAATTCATTCCAAACATTTGAAACTCATATTCAAAATCGGAAACTGCTCTTAAACCACGAACAATAACATCTGCATTATTTTTTTTAGCATAATCAACCAATAATCCTTCAAATTTTTCAACCTTAACTTCACAAGAAATATTTAATGACTCAATTTCTTTTTTAGCAATTTCAACTCTTTCATCTATTGTAAAAAGTGGTTTTTTAGTGTTGTCTTTCGCCACGGCAACAATTAAGCAGTCAAAAATCCTAGATGCTCTTTTAATTATGTCGTTGTGACCAAATGTAATTGGGTCAAATGTACCAGGATATATCGCTTTTTTCATAAATATTTAGTTCATAATTAAATAAATAATCGCTATAATAAACTAACTATAATTATATTCGCAATTTAATCAACAAAAACTAATGAACATTACTATAATTTCTATTGCTAAATTCGAAAACCAACATTTTAAAGAAATATTTCTTAAATATCAAAAAAGAATTAGCAATCTTGAAATTAAAGAAATTGAATTCAAGAAAAGCAAAAGTCTGCCAGTGCCCAGAATTAAAGAAGATGAATCTAGGTTGATATTAAAAAATATCGACAAAGGCGCAAAAATTATTGCTCTTGACGAAAGGGGTAAATTAAAAGATAGCAAATCATTCGCTAAGTCAATAGAAAATTACTCAAATAACGGCGTTTCAAGGCTAAATTTTATAATTGGCGGAGCTTTTGGCCTGTCGCAAGAAATTTTAGACACAGCCGACGAAATAATATCTCTTTCAAAAATGACATATACCCACATGATGGCCAGAATAATATTAGTTGAGCAAATTTATAGGGCAAATACAATAAACTCTAATCACCCTTACCACAAAGAATAGTAATTAATTTAAGATCTCTTTTTTGCTTGACATAAAGCCTAAAATATGGTTTAATGCAACTATAATTAAAAGTCTAATATTTAAGCAAAATTTCGTAAAATTATGGATAAAAAAGAAATTCATGAAATGATCAGAGTTAACCACGCCGGAGAATATGGCGCCAGACTTATCTATGACGGACAAATAAAAGCTCTTCAATTGAAAAACGACCAAGAATCTGTGGCGATAGTTGAAGAAATGAAAAAACAAGAAGATGTACATTATGAATATTTTGATCAGGCAATAATAAGCAAGAAAGTTCGCCCTACTGTATTTCAACCCTTTTGGAAGCTTGGTGGTTATGCTATGGGATTTTTAACTGCTGCGCTTGATAAAAAGGCGGCAATGTGCTGTACCACAGCCGTAGAAGAAGTTATAGACGAACATTATCATGAGCAAATTGAAAGAATTAAGGAAGCAGAAAAAGAAAACCCCGAAGATTTTGAACTTAAAGAATTAAGGCAAAAAATAGAAAAATTTCGACTGGAAGAAATTGAACATCGAGATATTGGCTATGAAAACGAAGCTCAGAACCTGTCTTATTTTAAACCTTTATCGTCATTAGTAAAATTAGCGACCAAAACAGCCATTTTTGCATCGAAAAGATTGTAACTTAGATAAATTATAGTTATTTTTATTAAAAGCTACTTCTAATTTTACAAACCCCCACAGTTAGGCGCTTGTATTTATAGTAAAACAAAAATTAATATAACTTAATAAAAATAACAAATTTCAGTATTCTTTAATGAATTTCGCAAAATTTCTAACATTTTTTATCATATTTTTTTCTTTTAACTTTGACACAAAGGCTCAAGATGTTATATCGCAAGATTTACTTAATATATCGCAAAAATCAAAGCAGAAAACTAATTCACAAGATGGTCTAAGTGATATTCTTTCGATATCAAATGATAAATTCAAAACAATAATGTTTGATAATAAAGATATTGATAATATTGATAAAGCAATTTCACTATTTGGAACTGGTCAAAGCTTGAATATTAAAGATGAGCAATATGACGATATTAATAATAAACAAGATTTGGAAGGTGACTTAAAATTAAAAAACGAAAAAAATCTTTTAGAGCTTAACGAAAGGTCAAAAATATATTTAGGGTCGATATTTTATTTTTCACCCAGAAATTGGGCAATTTGGCTAAATAAAGATAAAGTAACTCACGATGAAAATAATCGAAAAAACGAATTCTATGTTGAAAAAATAAATGGACGACAAGCTTCTATATTGTGGACTTTGTCACTTAGTAAATGGAGAATATTATCTGGTAAAAGTCAAAATGAAACAACTCAATATTCAAACGATAATAATCAGGTTTTAGTCAGATTTACACTAAGGCCAAACCAAACATATGTTTTAAAGTTTGATAAAGTGTTTGAAGGTAAAGATATTAAACTAACTAAAGCATCAGCAAATCAGAAGAAATAAATGTATATATCTCTTAGAAACCATTCAACATTTTCGCTTTGCAAAGGCGCAATAAAAATTAACGACTTAGTAAAAAAGGCTAAAGAGTATAAAATGCCAGCAGTGGCAATTATGGATATTGGCAATTTATTTGGCGCCCTAGAATTTTCTATGGCTTGCCAAAAAGAAGGAATACAGCCGATTATTGGTTGTGAAATTTTAGTTGACTTCAACCTTAACAATAAAAAAGATCAATCTTACCTAGACCAAGAAAACCAGCTATGTAAGTTACCATTAATTGCAACAAATGAACAAGGTTACAAAAATTTAATGTACCTTGAAAGCTTTAGTTTTCTTGACCGAAAAAATGGAATTTCGCCGCATATTAACCTTGAACTTTTAAAAGAAAATTCTTCGGGGTTAATCGCTCTTTCTGGCGCTAAAGAAGGCGTGATCTATAAATTGCTTGAAAGCGACCAAGAAAAAAAGCTAGAACAGATTTCAAAAGATATTGCTGATATTTTTGGTAAAGAAAATTTCTATATTCAAATTGAAAGGCACGGAATAAAGTCTGAAAGTGACAACGAAAAAAGACTTTTAGATTTTGCACTTAAAAATAACTTTCCACTTTTGGCAACAAATGATGTATATTTTTTAACAAAAGATATGCATGAAGCTCATGATGTTTTATATTGCATTGGCGAAGGCAGATTTTTTCTTGAACAAGACCGCAAAAAATTTTCTCCCGAGCAATATTTTAAAAGCCAAGAAGAGATGAAATCCCTTTTTCAGGATCTTCCCGAGGCCATAAATAATAGCGTTAAAATTGCAAAAAAATGTCATTTTATGGCATCTCAAAGAGAGCCTACACTTCCTACATTTGACTCTAGTGAGGGCTTTAGCGAAAAAAAAGAACTAAAAAGACAATCGGACGAAGGCTTAAAAGAAAGGCTTAAAATAAAATTCGAACTTGAGAAAATATCCAAGCAAGATCAAGAAAAAATTAATGAAGAATATTTCAAGCGACTAGAATACGAGCTTTCTATTATTTCCAATATGGGTTTTGATGGATATTTTTTAATTGTATCTGACTTTATCAAATGGAGTAAAAGTAACGATATTCCCGTTGGCCCAGGTCGAGGCTCGGGAGCTGGGTCAGTTGTCGCCTGGTCTCTAAAAATAACCGACCTTGACCCTATCCGCTTTGGCCTTCTTTTTGAGCGCTTTTTAAACCCCGAGCGCGTTTCGATGCCCGATTTTGATGTCGATTTTTGTCAGGCTCGTCGCGATGAAGTTATTAATTATGTTCAAAAAAAATATGATCTTGATAAGGAAAATGAAAATTCGCAAAAAAAAGTTCAAGAAATTAAAGTTGCACAAATAATAACATTCGGAAAACTGCAGGCCCGCGCGGTTTTAAAAGATGTTGGACGCGTTTTACAAATGCCTTATAACCAAGTTGACAGAATTTGTAAACTTATTCCTTTTAATGCAATTGAAGCTGTGACGCTAGAAAAAGCGATAGAAATGGATCAAGATTTGCAAAGCGCAATTAGGGAAGATGAACAAGTTGCAAAACTTGCTGATATAGCTTTGAAGCTTGAAGGATTAAACAGACACGCTTCGACCCATGCTGCGGGTGTTGTTATTGGCGATAAGCCGTTGGCTGAAATTTGCGCATTATATAAAGACCAAGATCAGGAAATGCCGGCCGTGGGCTATTCAATGAAATATGCTGAATATGCCGGATTAGTCAAATTTGATTTTTTAGGCCTTAAAACACTTACCACAATTTCTAAGACCATTAAACTTATTAAAGAAACCAGAAATATAGATATCGATATAAGCAATATTTTACTTGATGACAAAAAAACCTTCGATATGCTTGCAGAAGGTGATTCTGTAGGAGTTTTTCAAATTGAATCTTCAGGCATGAGATCCGTTTTAAAGCAAATGAAATGCGATAAAATTGAAGATATAATAGCTCTTATATCACTTTATAGACCAGGTCCGATGGACAATATTCCAACCTATGTCAAAAGAAAGCATGGCGAAGAAGAAATTAACTATCCACATCCCTTGCTAGAGCCAATTTTAAAAGAAACATACGGAGTTATAGTTTATCAAGAACAGGTTATGGAGATCGCAAGAGTTTTAGCTGGATATAGCCTTGGGGCGGCTGATTTATTGCGCAGGGCCATGGGTAAAAAGATTAAAGAGGAAATGGATAAGCAGCGCAAAATATTTGTTGAAGGCGCTACAAAAAACAATGTTGATGAAAAAAAATCTGGTGAAATTTTTGACTTAGTCGATAAATTTGCAGGTTATGGATTTAATAAGTCGCACGCCGCAGCCTATGCTTTTATATCTTACCAGACCGCATATTTAAAGGCCCATTATCCAGTAGAATTCTTAGTTGCTTCAATTAATTTAGAGATTGATAATTCCGAGAAAATAAATGTATTTTTACAAGAGGCAAAAAGCCATAACATAGAAATTTTACCACCGGATATCAATAAAAGCGGAGCCTATTTTTCTATCGAAGAAATTTAGTTAATTACATCTTTTTTATAAAATCAGTAAAAAATAAAATCAATAAATGGATTACAAAACCAAAATCAGAAACATTAAAGAATCTTGCGAAATAGTAAAAATTAATAACGACGCTATAATTTATTCTTCTTCGTTAATTTTACAAAATTTTAAAGATAGAGATTTAGCTTTTATTGCAAAAAACGATGTTGAAATAGAAAAAATAAAAAACCAAATTGAGTTTTTTACCCCCGACATAAATCAAACTCACGAAATAATTATTTTTAACGCTTGGGATTGCCAACCTTATGACAAAACCTCGCCAAAACAATTAATTTCCACCAATCGTATTAAGTCACTTTATAAATTGGCAAACCGAAATAATAAAAAATTTATTTTAATAATCTCGGTAAATTCAGCTTTGCAAAAAGTTATTGCTCCAAATTTAGTCAAAAATTCATCTTTAATAGCAAAAGCAGGTGATAAAATTTCGATTAAACAAATTATCGACTTCTTAATTTTTAACGGATATCAAAGGCAATCAACCGCATATACGGCTGGAGAATTTGCAATTCGCGGCGGAATTATAGATATTGTACTAAACAAGGCCGCAACTTCAATTGGCTATAGGTTTGACTTTTTTGGCGATGAAATTGATTCAATAAAAGAGTTCGACCCATTAACTCAAATTTCAAATGAAGTAGTTAAGCAAATAGAAATTTTACCCGCCAACGAAGTAGTTTTAAATAATTCAACAATTGAAAATTTTCGTCATAATTATCGCAATATATTTAACTCTACTTTTAACTTAAATTACGAAGATCCTTTATACGAGGCTATCTCTTCAGGTCGATATTATCAAGGAATGGAACATTATCTTCCGCTTTTTTATAAAGATAAGTTAGTTGATATTTTTTCATATTTAAATTCACCTGTAATTTTCTTTAACAATGAAATAAAAACAGATATCAAAAATCACGAAGAAAAATGCCAAAATTACTATTTATCGAGAATTGAAGATCTCAAACAAAGCCACGATTCTCAAATTTACAACCCTTTAAAACCAGAATTTTTATATTTTAACTCTAATGACTTTGAAAATATAACTCAAAATTACACAATTATAAATTTCAATAATTTTGATTCAAAAAATCAAAATTCAAGAATTATCGATTTGCAAATCAAAGAATGTCCAGATTTTAAACTTGCGTCAAAAACAAACAAAAAAGATCCAATTTTATTGCTTCAAGAATATATAAATTCTATAAGATCGAAAAAAATATTAATTGGCGCCACAAACGAAAACTCAAAAGATAAATTACAAAAAATATTTCAAGATTACCAAATCAATAAACCAATTACCACAGTAAAAATCGACAAGGGCTTTGAAACTTCGGACTTTATTTTAATAGGTGAGCAGGCTATTTTTGGCGAAAAAATAATCAGAAAGAAATCAAAAGGTAGTAAAGAGGCCTCAAAGAGAATTTTAGAAGAAGGTTTAACCATAAATATTGGTGAATTAGTTGTTCATCGCGATTATGGAATTGGTAAATTTGACGGAATTCATAAAATTAAGATTTCAAATATCGAAACGGACATGGTTCGTTTAATTTATGGCGGCGGAGATACTTTATTTATATCGGTTGAAGATATAAATTTAATTACCCGCTACGGCTCCGATAACCCACTTATACAACTTGACAAGCTTGGTATTTCGGCCTGGAAAAACCGTAAAAGCAAAGTTAAAAAACGCATAAAAATAGCCGCCGAAAAATTAATTAATATCGCGGCGCAAAGACATGTCAAAAAGGCACCAATTTTTATCCCTGACGATAATTTATATAATGAATTTAAGGCAAATTTTAGCTTTGTCGAAACCGACGATCAGCTAAGCGCCATAGAATCTATTGAAGAAGATTTAG
>CBFIDI010000036.1:0-15153 GCA_965661355.1 Rickettsiales bacterium
CAAATTTTTCATGTTTGATCCGCGTCCTGAAATTAAAATAGCTATATTAAATTTCTTCATTTTTATATTATATATTTCATGCTTGGTTAAGTGGTAACTTTCATTGCTTAGCTGTTTTTAGGGTAAAATAGATAAATTATAAAAATCCATGACAAAATAGTAAAAATTTTCACAAATTTTAAAAATATCCTTCAAATCAAAGATTAAATTTTGTAATTTTTAAGCGAAAAACCAAAATAAAAATTCTTTTTAAAAAATTTTATTATATTCAACAAGAAAAATCTAGCTAAATTACAATTAATTGCTTCAATATTTTTTGTTTAAGTATAAATAATTGGTTAATTTTAAGATAAATTTATTACTTTTTTATTTTAAAAAAAGAGAGTTTTAAAATATTATTATTAACATTCTTTTAAATTAGCACTGGTAATTTTTAAAAAGATTTTTTCTTGATTTTTATTTTCATACCTTATAACATATACGCTGATTTTGTTATTCACATTTTAAGATAAATTTATTAAGTCAATGAGCCAAACTTTGACAATTGCCAAAAATTATTCAAAAGCATTATTTAGCGCTGCTAAGTCGCAAAACCTAGTGGAAGAGTCTGGTCAAAGTTTAGATAAATTCTGTCATGCGTTAAAAAGAGAATTTGCTTCAGAGCTCTTAAATCCAGCGATATCTAAAAAAAATCTAGTTGATATTGTCACGAAATTTCTTGAAAAACTAGAAATAAACTCGCTTGTATCTAATTTCATTAAATTAGTTGCGCAAAATAGAAGAATGTCATATATTAAAGAAATTTCGCAAGAATTTACAAAATTAGTAAAGCAAGAAGGTAATATAATTGAAGTTCAAATTATTTCAACTCAAAGCTTATCGCAAGAAAATTTATTGCAAATAAAAAATATTTTAGCAAAAAAATATGAAGACAAAATAATTGAAATAAATTTAGAGTTAAAAAAAGATATTTTGGGTGGTTTTCAAGTAAAAATAGGATCAGATCTCATTGATAATAGCTTAAAAAACCAGCTTAGAAATATGCAAAACGATCTTATGAAAGAAATTTAAAGTAAAAATCAGATTAATTACCTTAAATTTTAATAATTAATATTTTTAAATAAAATACGAAAAAAATGGAATTAAAAATAGAAGAATTTTCAGATATTTTACAAAAATCAGTAGAAAATTATCATTCATCAGCCGAGTTAAAAGAGGTTGGTCAAGTTGTAAAAGTTGGTGATGGAATTGCTACAATTTATGGACTTGACAATGTTCAGGTTGGTGAAATGGTGGAATTTGAAGGTGGAATTAAGGGAATGGCCCTCAATCTTGAAACTAATTCGGTTGGCGCGGTGCTTTTCGGAGATGCAGATAAGATAAAAGAGGGATCGGAAGTAAAAAGAACTGGTAAAATTGTTGAAGTTCCGGTAGGCAAGGGTTTGCTTGGTCGCGTTATTGATCCACTTGGTAATCCTGTTGATGGCAAAGGGCCCATAGATTCTAGTGAAACTCGTCGCCTTGAAATTAAAGCTCCGGGAATTATTGACAGACAATCAGTTTGTAAGCCTATGCAAACTGGAATAAAAGCGATTGACTCTCTAGTTCCAGTTGGAAGAGGTCAGCGCGAGCTTATAATTGGAGATCGTCAAACTGGTAAAACAGCAATTATTATTGATACAATGATCAACCAAGCTCCGCTTCACGAAGGAGATGATGAAAGCGAGAAGTTATATTGTATTTATGTTGCAATTGGCCAAAAAAGATCTACGGTAGCTCAGATTGTGAAAACTTTAGAAGATGCAGGGGCTATGAAATATTCAATCATTGTTTCAGCTACCGCTTCGGAAGCTTCAGCGTTGCAATTCTTTGCGCCATATACTGGATGTACAATAGGCGAATATTTCCGTGACAATTCAATGCATGCTTTGGTTTCATATGATGATCTTTCAAAGCACGCTGTTGCTTATCGTGAAATGTCGCTTTTGCTACGCAGACCTCCAGGGCGCGAAGCTTACCCAGGTGATGTTTTTTATGTTCACTCTCGTTTGCTTGAGCGTGCTGCAAAAATGTCAGACGAAAAAGGGGGAGGTTCACTAACCGCTTTACCAGTAATTGAGACTCAGGCTGGAGATGTGTCGGCTTATGTTCCGACAAATGTAATTTCAATTACCGATGGTCAAATATTTCTTGAGACCGATCTTTTTTATAAAGGCATTAAGCCCGCGGTCAATATTGGTCTATCTGTAAGTCGAGTTGGCTCTGCGGCTCAAACAAAAGCAATGAAGCAGGTTGCCGGAACTATTAAGTTAGATTTGGCGCAATATCGCGAACTTGAATCTTTTGCTCAATTTGGCTCTGATCTTGATTCTTCAACTCAAAAACTTCTTGATAAAGGAAGGAAGTTAACGGAACTTTTGAAGCAAAATCAATATTCGCCTCTTGCTTTTGAAGAGCAAGTTGTATCAATATATTCAGGCGTTAAAGGATATCTTGAGGATATTGAAGCGAATAACATTGTTGAATTTGA
Organism: Rickettsiales bacterium; assembly: GCA_965661355.1. Classification (GTDB taxonomy): domain Bacteria; phylum Pseudomonadota; class Alphaproteobacteria; order Rickettsiales; family UBA1997; genus CAMCFD01. Next base: position 2,531 of record CBFIDI010000036.1, read on the forward strand.
AAAAGAATTACTTAGAAGGTTTAAAGCTCAGCATCAAGATATTTTAGATGATATTAGAAAAGAGCAAAAAATTACCGAGCCTAATGAAGAAAAGCTTAAAAAGGCAATTATTGACTTTATTGAAATCTTTAAATCTTAAGTTAAAGATTTCAATAAATAGGTAAAACCAAGTTTACTAATAATTTGGATAAAGAGTAATTCGAAGAATTTGCTAAATTAATATATATAATGTCAAACTTAAAAGCATTAAAATCTAGAATAAAGTCGGTTAGTTCAACACAAAAAATCACCAAGGCCATGAAAATGGTTGCTGCTTCGCGTTTGAAAAAGGCAAAAAGCGCAGTTGAGTCTTCTAGGCCTTATGCTACTAAAATAGATGAAATTATATCAGCAATGGCATCTTCAAGTGCCTCGGCAAAAGGCGGTCTTGACGACAGATTTCCACTTTTAACTGGTAAGGGTAAAAGAAATAGCCATTTGATAATTTTACTTTCTTCTGATCGCGGTCTTTGTGGCGGCTTAAATAGTTCGGTTGTTAGATTTGCAAAAAATAAAATTAATGAATTAAAGCTTTCTGGTAAAGAAGTAAAAATAATTTGCGTTGGGAAAAAGGGCTATGAACAGCTTAAAACCATGTACGGAGATATTATCGTAGATAATATTACGGATATTTTCAAAAATAAAATTGAATATAAAGCCGCTAAAGACATTGCAAATAAAGTAATTGAAAAATATAAAAATGAAGAATTTGATGTCTGTCAAGTTATTTATTCAAAATTTATAACCGCAATTTCACAAGAGCCAATTGCAAAACAGTTAATTCCTGCACAAATTCCTGAAGGTAAAGAAAGTGATTGTTTTTCAAAAAAGCCATTGTCTTACGAGCCAAGCCAAGAAGAAATTTTAGATAGCTTGTTACCTAGGAACATTGCTGTACAAATATATAACGAGCTTCTTGAAAACTCGGCCTCAGAGCAAGGTGCAAGAATGGCTGCAATGGAGGCTGCAACAAATAATGCTTCTAAAATGATAAAGAATCTTACCTTGGTATATAATCGGACACGCCAATCTAATATTACCCGCGAATTAATTGACATTATTTCTGGGGCAAACGCTGTTTAGCTAACTTTATATTGTAATTTATTTTATAAAAATCACATATTACTTAAAGTGAAATTAGTTTTTTGGATAAGTGCTTTTAAATCATAAAATAATTCTCTGATTGTAAAAATTTAATTATAAATATATGACTGAAATAATACCTTTTGACAAGCGCGATGGTTACATTTGGTACAATGGCCAGTTTGTTGATTGGAAAGATGCTAAAACTCATGTCCTGAATCATGGTCTTCATTACGCTTCTTCAATTTTTGAAGGAGAAAGAATTTATGATAGTGTAATTTTTAAGTCTAAGATCCATTCTGAGAGACTTCATGCCTCGGCTAAAACCTTGGGATTTAAAGTTCCTTATTCAGTTGATGAACTTGAAGAAGTAAAATTAGAATTGGTAAAAAAACAAAATATAGTCGACGGCTATATGCGAGCTTTTGCTTGGCGGGGCTCTGAAAAAATGGCAATTTCGGCACAAGAAAACAAAATCCATGTTGGTATTGCTTGCTGGCCATGGCCTCCATATTATTCTGCGGAAGCCAGAAGAAAAGGTCTAAGGTTGAAATTTGCGACTTATAAGCGTCCAAGTCCAGAAACTGCTCCTGTTTCTGCTAAAGCAGCAGGACTTTATATGATATGCACAATTTCAAAACACGAAGCCGAAAACGAAGGCTTTAATGATGCCCTAATGTTAGATTATCGCGGATATTTGGCGGAAGCAACCGGCGCTAATTTATTTTTAGTTATGAAAAATGACGAGCTGCATACACCAAAAGCCGATTGTTTTTTAAATGGCATAACGCGTCAAACCGTAATTGAATTGGCGAAAAACAAAGGGATCAAAGTAGTTGAGCGCCACATAATGCCAGAAGAGCTAAAAGAAGTTAAAGATGCATTTCTAACTGGAAGTGCCGCTGAAATCACTAGAATTGGAGAAATTGAAAATAAATATAAATTTGAAATAATAAGCGAAATTACCTCGGGGCTAATGGAAGATTACAATAATTTAGTTAGAAGTTGGAAAAATTAACGAACTTAAATTTTTGTCATATAAAGCATTCTAAAATTAAAAATTAAAATAAAAAATGGAAAAATTCACAACAATATCTTCAATTGCCGCTCCCTTAGAGTTGATAAATATCGACACTGATATGATAATTCCTAAGCAATTCTTAAAAACTATTAAAAGAACCGGTCTTGGCGTGAATTTATTTGACGAAATGCGATATAAAAAAGACGGAAGCGAAATTAAGGATTTTGTTTTAAATAAAGAAACTTATAAAAACTCAAAAATCTTGGTTACGGGTGATAATTTTGGTTGTGGGTCAAGCCGTGAGCACGCACCATGGGCGTTGCTTGATTTTGGTATTCGAGTCTTGATTGCTCCATCTTTTGCGGATATTTTCTTCAATAATTGCTTTAAAAACGGAATTTTACCATTGACCTTGCCAAAAGATCAGATTGATGAATTAATGGAATTTGCAAAAAGTGAACAAAATAGTTTCACTGTCGACCTTGAGAGTCAAGAGGTCAGGGCGGGTAATAAGATTTATAAATTTGAAGTTGATCAATTCAGAAAAAAATGCTTAATGGAAGGTCTTGATGATATTGGTCTAACATTGCAAAATGAAGATAAAATTTCTGGCTTCGAAAGCGATTATCGCAAGAAAGTTGGATGGTTATTTTAAATAAATAAATGAAAAAGCAGATAAATATTTAAAAATTTGCTTTATGTTTAAGTTTTTTTACCCTAAATTTTTAAAATTACTATTTTTGCGCGCCTAAGAATGCTTGAATTTCTTTCTTCTTAAGGGTTATAAAGTTAAACTCTAATTCCTATTCACCTTGATCCTAATTTTGTATAATTAAAAGGTTAAAATCTAGCGAAAATTTTCAAAAATTCTGGAAATGAAGTGTTAATTGATTGTTTGTCATCAATTTCTACTCCATTTTTAAGTTTTAAACCCATAACATAAAATGACATAGCTATTCTATGGTCAAGATGGGTTTCAATCTTGGTTAATTCTTTTGGTTGAGAAACTCCTCCTTCAATTTCAAGTGATGATTTACCCATTTTCAGGCTGACGCCACATTTTTCAAGATTAACAGCGATCATCTCAAGGCGATTGCTTTCTTTAACTTTGAGCTCTTCAAGGCCTTCCATTTTTGTAACACCTTTTGCGTGAGCAGCGGCAACCGACAAAATTGGATATTCGTCAATCATTGATGGGGCGCGGTCAGCGGCAATTTCAATTCCTTTTAAATTGCTATATTCAACCAAAATATCAGCGACAATTTCGCCACCAGCTTTGCGTTGATTTAAAAGTTGAATATTTCCACCCATTTCTTGTAAAGTCACCACAATTCCGTCGCGCAGCGGGTTTAGGCCGACATTTTTAATCAATATTTTCGATCCTTCAACAATTAACGCAGCAACAATTAAAAAAGCAGCCGAGGATATGTCGCCTGGAACTTCGAAAAATTTCGCGTCAAATTCCTGCATTCCGCAATAAGAAATTTTTGTGCCATTTTCACCATAGCTTTCTATGTCGATATCAAGACCGAGATATTTCATCATAATTTCTGTGTGATCGCGACATTTTTGCGGTTCAATAATTGTAGTTCTTCCGCGGATATTCATTGCTGCAAGCAAAATTGCACTTTTAACTTGCGCCGAAGCTATTTTCATTTCATATTCAATTGGCAAAGGACTTTTAGCGCCAATAACAGCAAAGGGCATAAAATTCTCATCGCGCGCTACAATATCAGCGCCAATTTGCGTAATTGGATCAAAAACTCTTTTCATCGGCCTTTTCTTTAAAGAATTGTCACCGGTAAAAAAAGAAGTAAAATTAAATGATGAAACAAGACCCGCTAAAAGCCTTGAAGAAGTGCCGGAATTTCCCATATTTAAAATATCGTCGCTTTGACTAAGGCCGCAATAGCCAACGCCTTCAACTTGCCATTTACTTTTTGCGATTTTGGTGATTTTTACACCCATTTGCCCTAAGGCTTTAGCGGTTGATAAAACATCTTCACCTTCTAAAAGCCCAGATATTTGACTTGTGCCATTTGCAAGAGCGGCAAAAATTAAAGATCTGTGTGAAATTGATTTGTCACCAGCAATTGTAACTTCGCCGTTAAGTGGCCTATTGTTTTTAGACGAGATAACTGATTTTTTTTCTTGATTTTCCATTTTACAAAGTTTAACATTTCAAACATACTAAGACTAATTAGGCTATAATATTTTTCAATAAAAGGCAAATAAATTATGAGTGAATTATATCAAAATATCCAAAATCGTTGGAAAAACTGTAGCCCTACAATTAAAGGTGTATTAGGTGGATATGATAATTTTCATGATTACGACATTGAATATTCCCAGTGGTTTTTAAATATTTTAAAAAATAAAGGTGTTTTTATTGGTGGTAAAGTTCTGGAAAGTTGCGGCGGAATAGGTCGGGTCACAAAGAATTTGCTTGTTGACTATTTTGATGAAGTTGACATGTTTGACCAAGAGGAGAATTTTATCGCTAAGGCTAAAGAAGACATGAATCGTGTCTATAGGGTTAAAGATATTGCTAGAAGCTCTATACAAGGTTATGTATTTCAAAAATATTATGACGCAATGTGGCTGCAATGGTCTCTTGAAAATCTTGAAGACGAAGATCTTGAGGTTTTTTTGTCAAAATGCCACGAAAATTTGGTTGATAATGGCATAGTTATAGTCAAGGAAAATATTCCGCCAATCGGAAAAGATTATGACATTGGCAAAGATTATCTCGCCCGATCGCCGCAAACTATTAGATCTTTCTTTTTTGAAGCTGGTTTTGAGTTAATAGAAGAGCATATACCTACCCCAGAAGAATGGCCCCTTGATATTTTACGCGTTGCAATATTTGCCTTCAAAAGAGAGAGCGTCGCAACATTATAGTGTTTTTTAATAAAGTATATTGCAAAAAAAACTCTTAAATCTCAAGTCTTAACATATCTTCGTAAGAAGGCCTTTTTCGAATTATTTGGTAATTTTCATCATCAATTAAAATTTCAGGAATTAGTGGTCTTGAATTATACTCGCCCGACATTGAAGAGCCGTAAGCTCCAGAGCTTAGAATTAATAGCAAATCTCCTGATTTAACATCTTTAAGTTCACGGTTTTTGGCCAATATATCAGTCGATTCACAAATGGGGCCAGCTAAATCAAAAATTTCTTTGTGCCCATCTGAAATTTCTTCTTTTATAACTTCGTGATAAGAGTCGTAAATTCCGGGGCGAGCTAAATCGTTCATTGCAGCGTCAATTATTGCGTAATTTTTATGACTAGTTCTTTTGACATATATAACTTTAGTCACTAAAACTCCGCAATTCCCTATTATTGATCTTCCGGGCGCAATTGTTAAAGAGACATTTAAGTCTTTAATCAAGCCTTTAATCATATCGGCATATTTAGAAATATCGATGGTTGTCTCTGAGTTGTAATTTATGCCAATTCCACCACCAAAATCTAAGTTTTTTATATTATATCCATCCTCCTTCAGTTCATAAAATAAGTTAATTATTTTTTTAAAAGCAACCTCAAAAGGCTCTAGCTTTGTAATTTGCGACCCAATATGAGTAGAAATTCCAAAAATTTCTAAACCTGGAAGATTCGAGGCTTTTTTGTAAATATTTCTAGCAACATCAATATCAACGCCAAATTTATCACCTTTTCTTCCTGTTGAAATTTTTTCGTGGGTTTTGGCGTCAACATTTGGATTAACTCTTAGCGACAATTTAACTGTTTTATTGGTTTTAACTGCAGATTCGCTTAAAGCGTATAATTCAGCTTGCGACTCGGCCGAAAATTCTTCAACGCCATTTTCAAGTGCAAAAGTAATTTCCTCTTTAGTCTTGCCAACGCCAGCAAAAACTATTTTTTTAGCATCAATTCCAGCTTTTAAAGCGCGATATATTTCACCGGCCGAAACAGCGTCAATCCCACTTCCCAAATGGTTTAATTCTTTGACTAGGCTTAAATTAGAATTGGCTTTAATGGCGTAGCATATTTTGTGATCTATGTTAGAAAAATTATTTTGAAACTCTAAAAAATTCTCTTTCAATAGCTTCTTAGAGTAGGCATAAAAAGGAGTTTTAACTTCTTGCTCAACATCTAGAACTGAAACTTTCTCGATAAAAGCTTTCTTTTTATTGTTGATATTTTTATATGCTAAATATTTCATTATTTATATTATTGATTTAAATTAGTTATAGCTCGAAAAATTGCTTTAAAGGTAAATATTATTATAATTATTTGTAAAATCATAAATTATTCACGCAAAAATTTTTTTACTATTTCAGATTCGTCAAACTCTATTTTTTTAGTGCCAATAATTTGATATTTTTCGTGACCTTTGCCCGCTAAAATAAGTATATCACCTTGCTCTAAATTTTCTATCGCATATTTTATTGCACTTTTTCTGCTCGAAGATATTTCTATGGTTTTTTCTTTGTCACAGCCTTTTATAATATCTTTTCTTATTTGCTTAGGATCTTCGCATCGCGGATTATCATCGCTAATAATTACTAAATCTGCATATTGACATGCGGATTTACCCATTAACGGTCTTTTTTTGCTATCTCTGTCGCCACCACAACCAAAAAGTACAATTAGTCTTTTTGGCATAAGTTTTCTAGCATTTTGCAAAATATTTTTTAGCGCGTCATCACTATGGGCAAAGTCAATATAAATTGTAGCGCCGTTTTTTTCAGCAATTTTTTGCATTCTTCCTTCGGGCGTCTCCAAATTTGATATTTTTTGAGTTAAATCTTGAATTTGTTTGGTGCTTAGATTATTTTGCGATAAAATAAAAGACAAGGCGCATAAAATATTGTAACTTTGAAAATCGGGTAAAATTTTTGTTTTAATTTCGTATAATTTGTTATTAAAGCGAAAACTAATATATTTTGTATTTTCTCGAATAAAATTTTCTTCTATTGTTAAATTTTTAGCTTTGAATCCATAGTTAAAAACTTTTAGATTTTTTTTCTTGCAAATATTTGCTATTTTTTCATATTCTTTAATGTCGCTATTGATAATTGCCAAGCCTTCAGAGGAGGTAAAGTGGTTGAATAATTTCATTTTTGCAGCAAAGTAATCATCCATATTTTTATGATAATCAAGATGGTCTTGCGAAAAATTAGTAAAAGCCGAGGCTTTAAACTTAAGTCCTTGAATTCTTTTTTGGTCTATGCCAATAGAACTTGCCTCAATAAAAACATTTTCAATTCCCTTTTGCTTTAAAATAGATAAATTTTTATAAATATTTACGATATCTGGCGTCGTTAAAGATGATTTGCTAAATTCATTTTGACTAACATGTTTAGACTTAACGCCAATTGTTCCAATAGAGGCCGATTTTTTACCTAAAATATCCATAATTTGCCTTCCAAACTCAACGACCGAACTTTTTCCGTTGGTTCCAGTAATTGCGAAAAGATTTTGTGGTAGCTTACAGTAAAAAATATTTAAAAATTCAGTTAAAAAATCAATAATATTTTCAGTTTTAATAGAAATAACCGAGTCGTTATCTGTAAAGTCGCAAGAAATAATTATCTTTGCGCCATTTTCAATCGCGTTATCAATAAAATGATCAGCGTTGTAATTCTCGCCCTTTAAATCAAAAAAAGCAATGTCGCCGCCAATTTTAGGCGTTATGTTGCGCGAATCTAATTCAACATTCGCAACTATAACTTCGCGTAAGTTAAAATTTTGTGACTTTATTGCATATTTTATATTTATTTTTGACAATATTTCATCAAGTGTCATAGCTGATTCTATTTGATTTATTTTATTGTTTTTGTCAACAGATTAAAATTCAATGTTATTTTTAAATTTTATGACTTGCCGCAAAGGATTTTCATTTCGCGTTATTGGACGCCCTATAACCAAGTGACTAGATCCTAATTTTATTGCTGTTTTTGCATCGGTGACTCTTTTTTGATCGTCATCTGAACTTTCTAGTCTTATGCCGGGGGTTGCAATTAAAAAGTCAGATCCTAAGTTATTGCGCAAATATTCAGTTTCAAGAGCTGACGAAACAACGCCGTCAATTTTACAATCAATTGCTAATTTAGCCTTTTTTAGCACCAAATCTTGCATTGATATATTTTTGTCATATCCCATATCCAAAAGGTCATCTTCGTTATGGCAGGTTAAAACTGTAACTGCTAATAATTTAATATCACCTTTAACTTCGCTAGCTTTTTGCATTGTTTTTCTATCGCCAGTATGAATAGTTAGTAAATCAATATCATATTGCCTTAAATTCACTATTGTTCTTTCGATTGTTTTTGTGATATCGTGAAGCTTTAAATCAGCAAATACTTTTTTATTTTTTCCTTTTAAATAAGAAATAGTCTTAAAAAAATCGCCACTCATCATTATTTCAAGACCAATTTTGTAAAACGATATTTCTTCACCAAGTAAATCTATCATTTTTTTACAGCTTTCAAAATCAGGAAAGTCAAGCGCTAGAATTATGCGATCAGATTTTACTATATTATTCACCTTATAAGTTTTAATTAGATTAGAATTTATTTTCTTTGCCCGATTTTAGTCTAGATAAATTTTCTTTATGTCGAAATAATATAAGTAAAAATATTGTGACAAAGGCCACGGTTTGGCTTAGTGGATCTGACATGAAAATAGATAAAATAGTTGCGATAAGAATAGAAAAAATTGAAGAAACTGCCGAAACTTTGAATATTAAAAATGTTATAAGCCAAGATAAAATTGTCAATAAGCCAATTATTGGGTTCAAAGCAATAATTACAGCAATTGAGGTTGCCACACCTTTTCCGCCTTTAAATTTTAAGTAAACCGGAAAAATATGCCCCAAAACCGCTACAAAAGCAGTTAAAACCAAAAATATATGCAAAAATTTTGCGTCAACAAATAAAAATCTTGCTAAAATTACCATTAACATGCCTTTTAGAGCGTCAAGAATAAGAGTTATAGCGCCAATTTTTTTACCAGCTACTCTGGTTACATTTGTTGCGCCAATGTTACCCGAGCCCGAATTCCTAACATCTTGCTTGGCAAACTTTTTTCCCAAAATAAGTCCAAAGGGAATTGACGCAACTAGGTAAGTTGTCGTTAAATATAGTGTAAGATAAAAATATATCATTCGTTATTATCGTTATTTTTTGTTTGTTTACGAAAATCGTCAAGTGAAACTACTTTGGCCGATAAATCAATTTGCGATGAAGAAATGTCGTTAGAACTTTTATTCGCATTTGAACTTTTTTTGCCAATTGAAGATTTAAGCTTAGTCTCTGTTTCTTCGTAGCTAACGCTAAATTTTAGGCCGAAATTCATTGAAGGATCAGCAAAAGATGTGATTGACTTGTAGGGAACTTTTAAGCTTTCATATTTTTGATTGAAGCTTAAATTGATCGAGAAATGATCTTGTTCGACCTTAAGATCTTTATATTGATATTGAACGACTATGGTCATTTCTTCTTGATATTGTATTTTGAGATTTTTTGGAATCTCAACATCTGGAAATTCCGTTAAAAAAGTCATGACAAAATAGTGTTTACCCGGAAGGCCATCTTTTTCAATTTTTTTCAAAGTTTCAAAAATAACTGATCTCATAGAATTTTCTATGATTTCGTCGTAACCTATTAAATCTTCAATTTCTTGCATAAAAATACTGTTATTTTATATCTAATATCAAACTTATATTTAAGTTTGAAGCTTTGTATTAGAAGGTTTGATGATCTTGTTTTTATATATTTAAATTTATAAAAACAGGAGTTTATGTTAAAAAGACATTAAAAAATAAAATTTTAATATTTACTCTATTTTTATAGTCGTGATCCTATTTAAGCAATGTTAAATTGCCTCACTTATTCTGTTGACAGGAAAGCGAGACCAAAACCCCGATAATACAACTTATGCTATGCGACAGCTGCCACAGGAGCAAAATCTGCATTATCATTTGCAAAATTGTCATTTGCGTTTATTGTTTTCGAACGGATATCGCTAAAAAGCAACCGGCAGTATCTCAACCGGGCAAAGTCAGCCTTTTTACCATGCATGTCGAAGCTATTTCACCCCCATAATAAAACTTCTTTATGTAAAAAATTTTATGGTGGAGGTGTCGGGTACCGCCCCCGAGTCCATGTACATTTATTCTAGACTAAGTTTATCACCATAGTACCAATTTTTTGATACATTTTTATTTTAACATTTTTTGCGCCATTTTTCAAGACTTTTAATGAGTTTTTTATTTATTTCATAGTTTTGTTGTTCTAAATTATAAATATTGCCCATAGATAACTTGTAAAATATCGCTTTTTAAAGAAGTTATTATTGGTAAGTCTTGAATTTAAGTAAAAAATATTTTGGCTGTAACTTTCATCAAATAGACATTTTGCTCAAAAAATATCTGTATAATATTTTTACAATTAAGGATTGAGGATTTTAAAAAAATTCATCAAGATAAGTTATTGTAAAAAAATGAGTGATATCATCTGATATATTTTTGGAAGTTTTGGTAAAAACATAGTCAATATTATTAAGGAGTTGTTGGAAAGAAATTACTAAATAAATTGAGATTTTTACTAAAAATACATTCTTAGATTTTGACGATGGTATTTTGTTAAAAAACGAAGCGCTTATTTGTCTTTGAAGACGCGAGGATATTATTGGTTGGCAAAAAAAATAGTGCTTATATATTTCGATTCTTATAAATTGATCTTTTTAAGTCTAAAACTTCCATATTTTTAAGAATCAAGTCGGGCAATTGCGACATCTTTTTGAATTTGCTCTTTAAGCAAATCAAGAGAATTAAATTTTTGCTCTGGTCTTATAAAATCGAGTAGTTTTAATTTAATTTTTTTGTGATATAAATCGCCGAATTTTTGGTAATTGAAGTCAAGAATATGAGTTTCGAATAATTTTTGACTTTGTAAAGAGTTATTATTAAATGTCGGTCTGATGCCAAAATTAGTTACTGATTTGAATTTTTGATTAAATTCTTCAATATAAATATCGGTTTTGTAAACGCCAAATTTAAGATTGACCAAATGTTCTTTTGCGGCAAAGTTTGCGGTGTTGAAACCTAGTTGTCTGCCAATTTTTTGACCGTTAATTATTATTGATTTAATTTCATATTCACGACCTAAAAACTGATTGGCTTTTTTAATTTCACCATTTTGTAAAAATTCCCTTATATTGCTTGAAGAAATTATTGTGCCGAGCTTTTTTTCGGCCTCGACCTGCTCAAGGTTGAAATTGAAACTTTTAGCATATTTTGATAAAAAATCATAATTACCAACTCTGTTTTTGCCAAATATAAAATCATGACCAATGGTTAATTCTTTTGTTTTTAAGCTTGATACCATTATATTACTAACAAATTGCTCGGCCGTAATTTTGGCAAATTTTTTATCAAATTTTGCTAAAAAAAGATAATCAATTGAATTTTGCTTGCAAATATTGATTTTTTGTGAAACACTGTCAATTAGAAAATTTTTAGCTAAATTGGGTCTAAAATATTTTATTGGGTGTGGATAAAATGTTAAAATAGCAGATTTTAACTTATTTTCTCTGGCTTTCTTTTTTACCTTTGCTAAAATTTTTTGATGACCTAGGTGAAAGCCGTCGAAATTGCCGATTGTTAGGCTTGTTGGTGTTATTGCTCCTAAATTTTCTAGGCCTTTAAAAATCTTCATTTATGATTAAAAAATTTTTAGTTTTTTCAATAGTCTTTTCCCTGAAATTAAATTATAGCTATGCTGCAAACAATTTCAACTATGCAATTTCAGTTTTTGACAATGTGAAATATAAAAAAGACTTTAAGAAGTTTGATTATGCCTCGGCGAACGCGCAAAAAGGAGGGGTTTTAAAATTGGGGATAAAAGGTAGATTTAACAGCCTTAATCCTTTCATTTTAAAAGGTATTTCGGCTTCTGGAATTGACTATATTTACGATTCATTAATGGCGCCAAGTCAAGATGAAATTCAAAGCTATTATCCTTTAATTGCCAAGCAAGCTAAAATTGAAGAGGGTAAATCTGTTACTTTTATTTTAAATAAAAAAGCAAAATTCTCAGATGGTAAAAAAATAGGCGCAGATGATGTTATTTTCACTTTCAATACATTAATAAATAAGGGTCACCCATCATATAAAATAGCGCTGCAAGATGTTAAAAAAGTGACAAAAATTAGCGATAATATTGTAAAATTTATCTTTTCTAGCTCTAAAAATAAAGATTTACCCTTTTTGCTGGCTTCGTTAAAAATTTTGCCTAAGCATTTTTATAAAAAGCATGATTTTGGCGATAGTTCTCTTGAAAATGTTATTGGCTCGGGGCCTTATAAAATAAAATCTATCAAAAACTCAAAGTCAATAACTTATGAAAGGCGTGAAAATTATTGGGCTAAAGATTTGCCTGTTAATAAATTTGGTTATAATTTTGACGAAATTCATTACGACTATTACCTTGATGAAAATGTTATGATCGAA
>CBFIDI010000037.1:0-14350 GCA_965661355.1 Rickettsiales bacterium
ATTAATTGCTTAAATTCAGTTCTTTAAATTTATATTACAAAAAATATTGCGCATAAATTCTAGTTTAAAGGTAATTTATAATATAATTAGATCATAAATTCTATATTTTTCAAGTAAAAGCTTGAAAAATAGCTTTATCTAATTTTTATTAGTTTTTTATTGAAATATTAAACAATTTCTTAACTTTAAAACTTTAGCAAAAGATTATTAAAAAAATTGACAGCCTATCACGCAATATTAAGCCTGAATTTCGTTATGATGATATCATAAATCAATATTTTAATGCTATTTTAACATTATAATTAACCATTTATCTGTTAAAATTAAATATTTCAAAGATGTATCATTCATTCGTTTTTGAATAATTTATCTTGAAGAAATTTTTTTTCACTACAAGCAATCAGTTGTAAAGTAAAAATTGGCTATTTATGTCAGATTTAGGAATTAACATTTATAGTTTAATTTCTAAATCACCATAAAAATTAAGAAATAGTTGGTTGTGAATTATTTTTAATAATAAGTTTGTTGATCAAATTATTAACCCTTATTTAATATTTAAGAATAAGTTTAAATCTCACTTTGATACAAAATAACAGAAGAAGGCAAAATTGATTGACAAAATTCTAACAAGATAATATTCTTGAAGTTAGCAAATGCAAAGGCAGAACTATTTTATTTAATGCTTATATTATAAATTAAAAACACCAAAATAATGACGAATAGAAATTGGACAAAAGATTCTTGGCGAAATTTTGAAATTAAACAACAGCCAGATTATCAAGATCAAAATAAATTACAAAAAGTTGAAGATCAATTGGCTAGCTTTCCGCCGCTTGTAAGTATTGATGAAATTGAAAAATTAAAGTCTGAACTTGCTCAAGTTTGTAATGGCGAGGCTTTTTTGTTGCAATGTGGAGATTGCGCCGAAAGCTTTGCTGAATTTTCGCATCAAAATTTAAAAAGCTTTTTTCGCACATTAATGCAAATGACGGCAACTTTGATGTATGGCGCCAAGAAACCTATTGTTAAAGTTGGTAGAATTGCTGGACAATATGCAAAACCAAGATCGAGCGGCGAAGAAACAATTGACGGCGTAACTTTACCAAGCTATCGTGGCGACATTATTAACTCGATTGAATTTGATAATAACGCCAGAATTTGCGACCCGAAGCGTCTTGTTGATGCTTATTTTTATTCATCGGCCTCGTTAAATTATTTAAGAAGCTTAGCGGTTGGTGGATATGGCAATTTGCGCAAAATTAATAAATGGAACGAAGAATTTATACATAATCTGGATCATAATCGCAGCACCAAAGAAATTGTTATCGCCATTAGAGACCATCTTGAATTTATAAAGGCTTGCGGAATTGATAGCGCCCTAATACCACAATTTACCACGGCAAGCTTTTATACCTCGCACGAGGCTTTGCTTTTAAATTACGAAGAATCTTTTGTTAGGCAAGAGAAGAATTCTGGCAATTTTTATGACCAAAGCGCGCATATGCTATGGATTGGCGATAGAACTCGTAACCCAAAAGAGGCGCATGTTGAATTTATGAAAGGAATTTCTAACCCAATAGCTTTTAAAGTTGGGCCAACAATTAGTAAAGAAGATTTATTGAATTTACTTGAAATTCTTAACCCAAATAATGAAGCTGGAAGAGTTACATTAATTTCAAGAATGGGCGCTGATAAAGTAAATGAATTATTGCCGCCACTTGTTGAAGCGGTTCGTGATGCTGGCAAAAATGTAATTTGGTCTTGTGACCCGATGCATGGAAACACTATTAAATCTTCTAGCGGATTAAAGACTCGTAAATTTGATGATATTTTGTCAGAGATTAAATCATTTTTCAAAATTCATCGCGACTGTAATACTTATGCTGGTGGAATCCATTTTGAAATGACGGGTCAAGATGTTACTGAATGTTTGGGTGGAAATCAACAAATTGAAGATACGGACCTAAGGGCAAGATATCACACGCATTGCGACCCTAGGTTAAATTCTTCGCAAAGTGTTGAGTTGGCTTTTTTAATTGCTGAAGAATTAGTTAAAAATCAAAATATTTAAGTTTTTATAATAATTTTTAACTTTAAGAAATAATTTACTAAATAAATTCATGGTTTTTGTTAATTATTTACAAATGATATTTAACATTTCAAGACATCAAGTAATTATGGTTTTGTAATAAGTAATTTTTATCTTTGAATAACAATTAAGAGCTAAATAATTTCATCAGGATGAATTATTTTAAAAAATGATTAATTTCTGCTAATTTTAAGAAAATTTAACTATGGTTTTATTAGTTAAATTTTAACAAAAATAATCGATAGTGCAATTTAATGAATTTATAAAATGCCCTAGGGGATAGATATTTTATTGCGGTTTTGCATTTTAAAATATTTGCCATAATTAAAGCCAGATAAAGACAAGATAATTTTAGCTAGATAATAAAAAGACTTAAACCAAGCCCATAAAAGCTTGTCAATTCTATTTTTAAATAATGAATAACGATCTTAACAATAATTTACAAAAATTTGGACTAATTGCCATGGTTGGGGCGCCGAACGCTGGCAAATCGACCCTGACAAACGCTTTGCTGGGGCAAAAAATTACTATTGTTTCGCCCAAGGTACAGACCACGCGCAATGTGATTAAAGCGATTTTAGTTAAAGATAATTCACAACTTGTTTTACTTGACACGCCTGGGGTTTTTCTGCCTAGAAGTGACAAAATTTTAGAGCGGGTCATTGTAAAATCGGCCTGGCAAGGAATTAGAAGTGCCAGCTTTGTGTGCTTTTTAATTGATGCTCAGCGCGGACTTGACAAAGAAAATAAAAGAATTTTAAAAGAATTAAAAAGTAATAATTTTGCCCCAGCGGTAATTATTAACAAAATTGACCTAATAAAAAAAGAGAAATTATTGGAAATTGCGCAAGAGCTTGCTGAAAATGAAATTGAAGATATTTTTATGATTTCAGCCCTTCAAGAGAAAGGCCTTGACAAAGTTAAAGAATTTTTATTTTCAAAATGCGAAAATGAACCTTGGCATTTTGACGAAGAGGATATTAGCGACGCGCCAATGAGAATGATTGCAAGTGAAATTGTGCGCGAAAAGTTATTTATTTATTTAAATGAAGAGCTACCTTATTGCGTAACCGTCAAAACTGACTCTTACAAAGTTGATGAAAAAGGTAATATAATTATTCATCAAGCAATTTTAGTTACTAAAGATAGTCAAAAAGCAATTATTTTGGGCAAAAATGGTGGTTTAATTAAAAAAATTGGTACATTGGCCCGCGCTGAAATTTCTGAAGCGGCCGGTGGGGCCAAAGTTTCGTTATTTTTATTTGTTAAAGTTAAAAAAGATTGGATGAACCATGTTGAAAATTACGAGGCAATTGATATTGAAAAATTGCCAAAATCTTAAATTTTATTGGCTTCAAATTTTGAGTAATGTTAAATTAAGAATTTTAAATTATTAAATCAATGACAAGTTTAAATAAAAAAGAAGTAGAGAAATTTGCAAAAATTGCCGATGAATGGTGGAGCGAAAATGGCAAATTTAAACCTTTGCACAAATTTAACCCAGTTAGAATAACCTATATTAAAAAAGTAATTTGCAAAGAATTTAATCTTGATTTTAATAGCAAAGAACCTTTTAAAAAGCTAAAAATAATGGATATTGGTTGTGGAGGAGGTCTTATTTCAGAGCCTTTTGCTAAAATGGGCGCTGAATTAACTGGTATTGATGCATCGCCAGAGAATATTGAAGTTGCAAATTTGCACGCCGAAAATAATAATGTTAAAATTAACTATCAACATGGTTTAATTGAAGACATTGTTGATGATAAAAAAGTTAAAAATAATTTCGATGTAGTTTTAGCCCTTGAAATTGTTGAACATGTTGACAATGTTGAAGATTTTTTAAGAAATTGCAGTAAAATGCTAAAAAAAGATGGCTTATTATTTGTTGCAACATTAAATAGAACATTAAAATCGCTTTTAACTGCAAAAATTGGCGCTGAATATGTTTTGAAATGGCTGCCAGCAGGAACGCATGAATTTAAAAAATTTCTAAAGCCCTCTGAAATTTATTCTGCTTTAGAAAATGAAGTTGAATTGAAAGAATCTTGCGGGTTTTGTTACAATATTTTTAAAGATCAGTGGAAAGAAGATGAAAATGATTTAGATGTGAATTATGTGATGGTTTTTCAAAAGAGTTAAATAACTTATTTAGAATTTAAAATCATTGGCTATTGCCAGCCAATGATTGAGTAACCTTTTTTGTTTAAACAATTAGTAACATAATTGCGTTTTATTTGGTCTTTTGTTAACGAACCCTCGGAGGCCACCGATACCATACCAACTCCAGCGCCAACTCCAGCGCCGACAGCTGTGCTTTTTACAACTTGACCAAAGTCACCTGTAAAAATTCCAAGAAGGGCGCCAAATATTGCTCCTAAAATTCCTTTTCTAGCACCCTCTTTTGCGACTCTGCTTGCTTTTAAGCCTTTGAGGTGATTTTTAGCTTTTTTTTCGCAATTTTCAATGTCGCGATCAATATTTTGCAAAGATGTATTTTGATATTTAATATTATCGCCCAAAACTGGCTTGTAAGAGCAAGAATTTAGAAAAATTATTGAAATTATTAAGAAATATTTAAGCATTTTACTTTATTTAATAAATTTTTAAATTACAGTTGGAAATATTTTACATCTTTAAAGGTGAATCAAAGGTGAGATATTTTTAGCGCAAAATTATTCAAGATAGAAGCCTAGAATTTTATGATTGATTTTTACTAAAACATATTAAACCTTATCTGTCTTTAAAAATTAGAAACATTGTCGTTGAAAGATTGGTTAAGCAATAAAAGGTGAATTTAATGCGAAAAAATATCTAAGTTGTCGAAGCCTTCAATGTCTAGTTTTGCGCGCGTTGGTAAAAATTTTAGGCATTCTTTGAAATATTGCATACGATTTTCGCGAATTAGCATTTGATCTAATTTATCTTTTAGCTGATGTAAATAAAGGACATCTTGGGCAGCATATTTAATTTGTGCCTTAGAAATTTCAGGATTGCCCCAATCGGACGATTGCTGTTTTTTAGAAATTTCGACCGACGCAAGTTCGCTGCACAAAGTTTTTAGGCCATGAGCATCGGTGTAGGTACGAATTAATTTTGAAGCAATTTTTGTGCAATAAATATTTTGTAAATCAATATTTAAATAATAATTTAAGGCCGCAATATCGAAGCGTGCATAGTGAAATATTTTTAACACAGATTTGTCAGACAATAATTTCTTCAAATTTGGCGCGCTGTAATCTGGTGAATTAAAGTGAACAATGTGACTATTGCCGTCGCCACCCGAAATTTGTACCACACAAAGGCGATCGCGCCTAGTTTTTAAACCCATTGTCTCGGTGTCAATTGCAATTGAATCACTAAATTTTATGTCGCTTGGCAAGTCGTTTTTGTGCAGAAAGTTTGTCATATTTTTACTTTTAATTATTTCAGATTATTTTTGTAATATTTCCTAAGTTTATTTTACAGATTTTATTCATAATATTCTAACAATTTTTTACAAAAGTTTCAAATTAGATTTATTTAACTGTTCAATCTTAAAATAGTTTGATTATTGCAAAGTTGCACCTAAAATAATTAAAGCAATTCTTGCGTAAAAATAAAGTAACAAAACAATGAGAAATTTTTTAAAAAACTTTGGACCCGGTTTTATTACTGCTTCGGCGGCAATTGGAACTTCGCATTTTGTTCAAGCAACCAGAGGTGGAAGTTATTTTGGCTTTGAATTATTGTGGCTTATTTTAGCGGTTAATATTTTCAAATATCCGTTCATTGAATTTGGATCGCGCTATGTTAGTGCAACTGGTGAGAATTTAGTGTCTGGCTATTTTAATTTTAGCAAAATTGCGTTTTGCGTTTTGGTAATTTTAACTTTAATTGCCTCGCCCTTAAGCATTGCGGCAATTGCTTTTGTTTGCGCCGGAATTATTAAAGAAGTTCTTAACATTGGCCTTGAAGTCAAAATTATTACGGCTATTTTATTGGCATTTTGTATTTTTTTAATTTCTTACGGAAGATACGCCCTGCTTGACAATTTAATGAAAATTTTAATAATAATTTTAACTTTAACTACTTTTTTAGCAGTAATTTTTGCGCTAAATAATTACCAGCCAGCTTCTGAAATTTTTTACAAAGAATCGGCTTTTAACCCTGCCCATATTCCATTTATTATTGCTTTGATGGGTTGGATGCCCGGCCCGCTAGATTTGTCGGTTTGGCACTCATTGTGGCTTAAGGCCAGAAATGACGGTAAAAATAAACTTACCTTTTCTCAGTCGCGGCTAGATTTTAATATTGGATATTTAATGACAATGATTACTGCTATTTTATTTTTAAGCATTGGCGCTTTAATCATTCACAATTCAAATGTTCAAATACCGAGTGGATCCGACCAATTTGCTCGACTTTTAATTAACAGCTACGCTATTTCAATTGACCCTTGGGCTGCGCCAATTGTTGGCCTGGCCATTTTGGCCGCAATGTTTTCGACGCTTCTGGCCGTGGTTGACATTTATCCGCGTACTATTTGCGAAAGCTTTTATGTTGCAAGAAAGGATTCTGAAGAAAAAACTAAAAATAAAAATAACAAATTTCCTGACAAGGTTGCCTTTGAAGGTAAAATTAACAATTTGCAATCTCGTAAAAAAGAAGGTAATTTAACAAAATCACTAGAAAATTTCTTGGCACAAAAAAGAAAAAACCACACATTTTCAATGATTTTTTTTAGTCTAATTGCAATTTTCATGATTTTATTTTTGCTTGACGATTTTAAAACCATGGTAGACTTAGTAACAATTACCGCATTTTTAAGCGCTCCGTTTTACGCCTTTGTTAATTACAAATTGGTAACCTCGAAAATAATAGCAAAAAAATTTAGACCCGGCAAATGGCTAAAATTACTAAGCGCCTTAGGATTTTTATTTTTAATAATTTTTGTTGGCGTTTTTTTGTGGAGCTTTTTTAGTTAAAGCAAAATTTATTAAATGCTGCGCCAATCTAGTTTTTCTGACTAAATTTACTACTAAAGGCTAATAAATTTTGTTAATTAATTGCCTTTTAAATTTATTAATCACATTTAAAAAATAGCGCTTTTTAGCTTAATTTAAACAAGGCAAATCTAGTTTTTAACAACAATTTGTTAGTCAAATTACTCAACCCTTAATTACACCAGCCCCCATATTTAAAATTATTTTACTTGTCTTAAAGCTTTTCTAATATTGCCTTGGTCAATATTGGCAATTCAATTATTTATTTTACAAAGTTTAAAATATTTTCTTGACCTAACTACATTTAAATAGTTAAAATAAAATCAATTTCATTTTATGCCTCTAGAGGCATTTTTTGAGAAACTTAATTAAAACACAAAAAATTAGACAAAAAACCATGACCAACAAAACTTTAACCACCCCCACTTACAATAAATTATTAAAAGATCTGTCAGCAATTATTTTAGCCAACAAAAAATCAATTGAACAATTTGCCTCGTCTCAGCTGGCACTAACCTATTGGCAAGTTGGCAAAAGAATTGAAGAAGAAAAGCTGGCGACAAACGCAAATTACTACAGCAATATTTTAAGTAATTTATCCGAAGATTTGTCTTTAGAAAAATCGACCTTAACAAGATCTCTTAGCTTTTTTAAAATCTACACAAAACAACCAGAAATTAGCAATTTAACTTGGTCGCATTACAAATCTTTGATCGCAATAAAAAATGACAAGCTAAGAAGTCAAATAGAAGAAAAAACAAAAAACGAAGGTTGGACCGTTGCGAAAATGAAGCAAGAAATAATCTCTAGTCAAAGCAATGTAATAGCGAACTCAGGAAAATTAAATCAAAACCAAGATGTAAAAAAAATAACCCGCCCTAAAAATCCAGATTATTTGTACAAAGCAAAAATAATCGATGTTGTTGACGGCGACACTCTGATTTTGAACATTGATCTTGGCTTTCAAGTAATTAAAGAACAAAGAGTTCGGCTAAACCAAATTAACGCCCCCGAATTAAAAACTAAAGCAGGAAAAAAGTCTAAAAATTATTTATTAAACTTAGCTGCAAACCTAAATAAGGTAACGGTAAAAACCAACAAAATAGACATTTACGGGCGCTATTTAGTTGACCTATTTTATTTAAACGAAAATGAAAATCGAAAAAGCCAAAGTTATTTTTTCGAACATGGCGTTTATTTAAGTGAAGAATTAGTCAGGGTTGGCATGGCTGATATTTATTAGAATTTGCAAATTTCTTGTCACAAAAAAATAATTTTATTCTTTAGCAAAAAAACACATAAACAAAAATACATTTTGTCACCTTTTCAATTAAACTAAAAGTCGGTTTCAATGGTGGATATTTTTTTGATTTTTGCAATTACTAAGTAATATTTTTCACTGTAAAAACAATGTCTTTTTTATGTTAAATACAAGAATTTTATCGTGACTTTTTGATTTATTGCTGGTATCATACCAATTCTAAACTTTGAACATTAATTTGCCTGTCGTAATTTAATCACTAAATTCATCACAAAAAAATCACCATGGCGCGTGTTAATGAATTTGTTAATTGAATTATTTAATAATTAAAAATAAAACTTGGCATTATTGCCCATTGAGCCTTAAAAATCGCAACTTTGAAAATTTAGCTAAAAATATGACAAAAGAAAATTTTTATCCAAAACCCAATCAAAACTTAAATTTTGCTGAACTTGAAAATAATATTTTAGAATTTTGGCAAGAAAATAAAGTCTTTGAAAAATCGATCGAAATTAGAAATAATGAAGAATTAGAAGATGACGAAGTTTCGCCAGTTAAAGAACCTTGCGCACTAAAAGAACATTCAAATTGTCGCCACGATGATTTAAACGCAAAAAACGAGTTTGTGTTTTACGACGGGCCACCCTTCGCAAATGGCCTACCTCATTACGGCCATTTATTAACTGGCTTTATCAAAGATTTAGTTGCGCGTTACCAAACCATGAAAGGTAAAAAAGTTGAGCGCAAATTCGGCTGGGACACCCACGGGCTTCCGGTTGAAATGGAGACCGAGAAACAACTTAATGTCTCCGGGCAAATTGCAATTCAAGAATACGGAATTGACAAATTCAACAATGCTTGTCGCAAGTCAGTAATGAAATATTCTGATGATTGGAAAAAATATGTTACACGCCAAGGCAGATGGGTTGATTTTGACGGCGGATACAAAACGATGGATGTTAATTACATGGAATCTGTATTGTGGGCCTTCAAAAAGCTTTACGACAAGGGTTTGATGTATGAAGATTTAAGAGTTGTACCTTATTCTTGGGCTTGCCAAACGCCGCTTTCTAATTTTGAAACCAGAATGGACAATTCTTATCGCGAAAAAGCCAGCAAGGCGGTTACGGTTAAGTTTGAACTTAAAAGCAAATCGACTGAAAAATTAGGCTTTGCGGGCAAAAAGGTTTATCTTGCCGCCTGGACAACCACACCCTGGACCTTACCCTCTAACTTAGCGCTTGGCGTTGGCGAGAAAATTACCTATGTGGCACTTGAAAAAAATGATGAAATATTCATATTGGCCAAAAATTTAGCGGCGAAATTAGCAAAAGATTTAAATTTTGAAATTGAAAAGAAAAATCCCTTAAATTCATTACAAAAATATATTGCAAAAGAAATTTTAGGTCACGAACTTGTTGGCCTCAACTACAAACCTCTGTTCCCTTATTTTAAAGACCACGAAAAAGTAAAAGGCAACAATTCGGTTTACTCTATTATTCATGGCGATTTTGTCACCACAGATGACGGAACCGGAATTGTCCATATGGCACCTGGTTTTGGTGAAGACGATCAAATTTTATGCAAAAGCCACCAAATTCCAACACTTTGCCCAGTTGACGAAGGCGGAAAATTTAGCGCCGAAATCTTTGATATTAATTGGCCAAATTCTTCAGCCCCAGACTCAGAACCCGCTCACCCAAACAACGAAAGTGAAAATATTTCAGATAAAAAATCTTGCACCCTAACACTTCAATCACGCCAAGTTTTCGAAACTAATGACGACATCATAAAATATCTTAAAGCCAGTGGCGCATGGATTAAAACCGAGCAATATTTACACAATTACCCACATTGTTGGCGCACCGACACACCTTTAATTTACAAAGCTGTTGGCTCTTGGTATGTCAAAGTTACTGACTTTAAAGACAAAATGGTAGAAATTAATTCTGCAAAGCCCGTTTTCAGCAAATCGAGCTTACCAACAAATTTTGAAACAAAAAGAATTAAATTCGAAATTTATTCAGACAAATATTTCGCAGAAGTTGAAAAATTATTGAAAGACCCCGAAATTCGCAAATTTTATTATTATTCGGCCCATCATATTTGCGATGACGAAGGCGTTCAAGAAAATATTAATTACATTAAAAATCAAATCGAAAAAGGATTACCCAGATTTATTATGCTTGACAAAGAAAACCAAAATTTTCTTGGCCTAGCGGGCTTTTGCTTTTACGACCCTAAATTTGAAAATTTTGAAAGCGGTAAATTGGAAGTTTCTTATCAATTTATTAAAGAAGCATGGGGCAAAGGCCTTGCAAGTGAAATGTTGGCCGGGCTTAAGAAATATGGGTTTGACAATTATCCGGTTGAAAAAATTGTTGCGGCTACGGTTTCTGATAATTTTGCGTCAAAAAAAGTTTTAGAAAAAAACGGCTTCAAACTTATCTCAAAAAGCAAAAACTCTTACCCTAAAGGCGGAAAAGACGCAAAATATGAACAGCATTATTACGAATTAAACCGTGAGCAAACCGGAATTAATTGGATTCCTGATCACATAAAAAATGGACAATTTGGAAAGTGGCTTGAAGGCGCACGCGATTGGTCAATTTCAAGAAATCGATTTTGGGGCTGCCCAGTTCCAGTTTGGGTTTCTGACAACCCATTAGTTAAAAAAACTAAAGTTTTTGGAAGTTTGCAAGATCTTAAAAATTATTTTGGCGAATTACCCCTTGATGAAAAAGGCGAAGTTAATCTTCATCGCCCTTACATCGATAATTTAGTTAAACAAGAAATTGACGCAGAAACTGGCGAAAAATATTCTATGAGGCGCGTTACCGACGTTCTAGATTGCTGGTTCGAAAGCGGTTCAATGCCTTATGCGCAAGTTCATTATCCGTTTGAAAATAAAGAATGGTTCGAGCAAAACTTTCCGGCTGATTTTATCACTGAATATTTAGCCCAAACTCGCGGCTGGTTTTACACCATGACGGTCTTGTCAACTGGTCTTTTTGGTTCAGCCGCCTTTAAAAATGTCATTTGTCACGGAACAATTTTAGACGAAAATTCACAAAAGCTTTCAAAGCGCCTAAAAAATTACCCAGATCCAATTGAAATGTTTGATGAAATTGGCTCAGACGCATTGAGGTTCTTTATGGTCAGTCAACCAGTTATGAAAGGCCAAGAGCTTAAAATTGACAAAAGTGGCAAGGCTTTTCGAGATTCTTTAAGGCTTCACATTAAACCACTTATCAACGCCTTTAATTTCTTTTGTCTTTACGCAAATTCTGACGGAATAAAAGCCAAAAGAATTGAATTTAACCGCAACTTTAATAATGTTTTAGACAGCTACATTTTGTCAAAATTAAAATTAGCCGCTGAAAATATCGACAATTCGCTCAATAATTACGACACCGTAAAAGCTTGCGCAGAGTTTGACCAGTTTTTCGAAGCGCTAAATAATTGGTACATAAGAAGGTCGCGTGCCAGATTCTGGAAAAAAACACGCGACCAAGACAAGCAAGACGCCTACGATGTTTTGTTAACTTGCTTGTTAATAATGTGCGAAGCTGCGGCACCAATTTTGCCATTTACAACAGAATTTGTTTGGAAAGGATTAAATAATAAAAACTAATGCACAACCCTTTAAGCTACTTTTTCAGAAATTTTGGACCCGGATTAATAACAGCTTCGGCCGCCATTGGAACTTCTCACTTTGTTCAAGCTACGCGCGCCGGAAGTTATTTTGGCTATGAACTTTTATGGTTTATCTTAGCTGTAAATATTTTTAAATATCCATTTATTGAATTTGGGTCACGATATACAAGCGCCACAAATGAAAATCTATTAGTTGGTTATTACAAATTAAGCAAACCAATATTTTACTTAATATTCCTTTTATCTCTTTTATTTACCCCGCTAAGCTTTGCTGCAAATTCATTTATTTGCGCCGGAATTATTAAAGCTGTCTTTAACCTTAATCAAGATATAAAATTAATAACTGCTTTTTTGCTTTTATCTTGCACAATAATTTTGTCAATCGGAAGGTACAAGTTACTAGATAATATCATGAAAGTTTTTATTATTTCTTTAACAATAACAACCTTAGTTGCGGTATTTTTAGCGGCAAAAAACTTTACCCCGGCCCCCGAAATATTTTATCAAGATAGCGCTTTTAACTTACAATATTTACCTTTTCTAATAGCCCTATCCGGCTTTATGCCCGGCTCAATCGATCTTTCAGTTTGGCATTCATTATGGCTTAAAGCAAAAAACCAAACTTCCAACAAGCTAAGTTTCAAAAAAGCCCAAACTGATTTTAATGTCGGTTATTTAATCTCAATTATCACCGCCCTTTTATTTTTAAGCATGGGCGCCTTGGTAATTCACAATTCAAATATTTCAGTTCCTAACTCTGTCGATGATTTTGCACGCCTTTTAATCAGAAGCTATTCTGGCCTAATTGGCAATTGGGCTTCGCCAATTATTGGCACCACAATTTTAGCAGCAATGCTCTCAACGGTTTTAGCCGTGGTCGACAGCTATCCCAGACTTTTATCAGAAAGCTTGTCAATAATTAAAAATAAAAAAGAAAACAATCAAACCTTAAAGCAAACAAGGCTAACCCACAGCTTTTTCATGATTATTTACTCTTGCTTGGCTATTTTAATTTTAGTGTTTTTTTTCGATAATTTTAAAATCTTGCTTGATTTCGTAGCCGGAATCGCCTTTCTAGTCGCCCCAATTTATGCTTTTGTAAATTACAAGGTCGTTACTTCAAAAGAAATAAAGCCAGAATTTAGGCCAAAATTATGGCTTAAAATATTAAGCTTACTCGGATTTTTATTTTTAACTGGATTTTTATCAATTTTCTTATTTCAAAGGTTATTTTAAACATAAATCTAGCCAAAGTTTTATATTTATTCCTTAATGGCAAATTAAAAGATATCTAATTTTAGGCCCCCTCTTTAAACGCTAAATAGTTGATAATTAGTTTAATTATAAATTTATTATCAAAAAAACTATATTCATAGCAAATATATTAAGTTTTTTATAGCGGGTCCAACAGTTAAATTACGACAGATAAATCGGTGCTGAAAAAGAAATTTGGTATTGATATCTAATTTCAATTACCAACAATATTCATCAAATAACCACCCTCAAGAATAATTATTTTTTATCTTCAAGAGCCAATCAAGCTCCACAAAAACTTTACCAAGATAATTTATTGTAAAAAATATCTACAATCATTTTAACTTATTGATAAATAAGCGCTAGAAAGCTTCATCAATGAAAGTTGATGCGCAAATCCTTTTCTTTAAGATTAAAATGATGTAATATTGCCGAATATGTTACAAA
The DNA here is from genome assembly GCA_965661355.1 of Rickettsiales bacterium. GTDB lineage: Bacteria > Pseudomonadota > Alphaproteobacteria > Rickettsiales > UBA1997 > CAMCFD01. Next base: position 13,691 of record CBFIDI010000037.1, read on the forward strand.
AATTCTTAAACATGGTTTTGTTAATTAAATTTTAACTTAACAAATAATCAATAATTAATTTAAAATATCGCTGACTATTACCTACAAATTATTACTCATAAAACAGACAATAAAAAAGCCCCTTAAGAAATTTCCTAAGGGGCTTTGATTTCTTTCAAAGAACTTTAAAATTAAAGAACTTTAAGATTTGTCGCAGATTGCTTGCCACGGTTATCTTCAATTTCAAATGAAACATTTTCATCTTCTTGAAGATTCTGTAAACCAGCCTGTTCGACTGCGCTAATGTGAACGAATACATCTTTTGAGCCATCTTCTGGTTCAATGAATCCATAACCTTTGGTTTGATTAAACCATTTTACTTTTCCTTGTAACATAAATTTTAGTAATTTTATTAGTTTTAAATATTCTTGAAACTTAAATAATTAATTTCCAAGATTGGCAAATAACTTTAAATTTAAATTAATCTTTTTAAACCAAGAAAATTTTGCAATTTTAATAATTTATTAAGACTTACTTTTAACATAAAATATCATTGCCTGCTTTTAGGATAGCTTCTTTTAGATTAATATGCAAACTTTTTATTACCAAATAATTTTACAAAAGAACTTGTCTTGTCAATTTACTGATTTTCAGACCAATTTAACATAAATTCTACAAAGT
>CBFIDI010000038.1:0-14155 GCA_965661355.1 Rickettsiales bacterium
CAAATCAGTCATTCTTATAAACAAAATTCATAAAAATGGATAATTTTGCAATTTTATCAGCATTAATATTTTTTCCAATTATTTCTGCCATCATATTAATCTTTTTTAAAAGCAAAAATAACAAGAACTTTTTTAATTACGGCCTAGTTATAAGTTTTATAACATTCGTGCTATCGTTAAAATTAGCGTTTTCTTTCGATAAAAGCGGTTTTTTATTTCAATTTACCGAAGTTGCTAGCATAATTAAGAATCAGAGTTTTAAATATTATATTGGCGTTGATGGAATTTCGGTTTTAATGGTTTTATTAACCACATTTTTGATTCCTATTTGCATATTAATTAGCATAAAATCAATAAAAGTTAGGGTTAAAGAATTTATCATTGCTTTTTTATTGCTTGAAGGATTTGTTATTGGTTCGTTTTGCGCGATGGATTTATTATTATTTTACATTTTCTTCGAGGCAATGCTTATTCCAATGTTCTTAATTATTGGAATTTGGGGTGGAGATAAAAGAATATATTCGGCCTATAAGTTTTTCTTATATACACTTTTTGGCTCTATATTGTTTTTAGTTGCCATAATTTATATTTACACCACTGTCGGCAGTACCGACATGATAATTTTGTCTCACATATTACCAAAAGCACCTCTTGAGGTACAAAAATGGCTATGGCTAGCTTTCTTTATATCATTTGCGATTAAAGTTCCAATGTTTCCGGTTCATACCTGGCTACCCGACGCCCATGTTCAAGCACCAACTTCTGGCTCTGTAATTTTAGCTGGAATTCTAATTAAACTTGGTGCTTACGCCATGCTAAGATTCTCTTTGCCATTTTTCCCTGATGCTAGCTTTTATTTTGCAAAAATGGTTTTTGCGCTTAGTGTTATTGCTATTATTTACGCCTCTTTAGTCGCTTTAATGCAAAAAGATATGAAAAAAATGATAGCTTATTCTTCGGTAGCGCATATGGGCTTCGTTACAATGGGAATTTTTAGCTTTACGCGCCAAGGAATTGACGGCGCTATTACCCAAATGATAAGTCACGGCTTGGTTTCGGCTGCCTTATTTATATGTGTAGGTGTAATTTATGACAGAATAAAAACCAAAGAAATTGCAAAAATGGGTGGCATAGCAAATATAATGCCAAATTTTGCATTTTTAACCATGATTTTTGTTATGGCCTCGGTTGGCCTACCTGGAACCAGTGGATTTGTAGGTGAATTCTTGACTATTATTGGTACCTTCAAAGCAAGTAAAATTACCGCTACTATTGCGGCCACAGGCGTTATTTTAGGTGCTTGTTATATGTTATGGCTTTATAAAAGAACTTTATTTGGCGAGGTCGTTAGTGACAATGTTGCAAAAATGAAAAAACTTAATAAGGTTGAGTTTTTAGTTTTGACTACAATGGCTATTTTAGTGATTTTAATCGGAATTGCGCCAAATTTAATTTTATCTTATTTTGCAAATCCGGTTACAAACCTTGTTGCGCTATTTTAACATAATTTGAATTACAAAAATGAACTTACTGAATTTCGTTGAGCCAATCTTACCTGAAATATCGCTATTTTTTGGTGCCATAGTTATTTTAATTTTAGATGTTTACTTCGCTGGAAATAAGAAAGAATTCTACAAGCTATCTTATATTTTAGCAATTTTAACTTGTTTCACTTCGCTTTACTTAGTTGCTAACAATATTTCTGTTGGCCAAAATTATTTTAACAACATGTTCCACAGCAGCAGCTTTACAGCTATGGTAAAATTCGTCTCAATATCCTTGTTAATTTTACTTTTAATATTATCGTTAGAATTTTTATCTGCAAAAAAAGAGTTAAGCGCTGAAATTATAGCTTTATTTATGATCTCTACAGTTGGCGCCATGTTGTTAATATCTTCTAACGACTTTTTAACATTTTATTTATCGCTTGAATTACAATCTTTGCCACTTTATCTTCTGGCTGCAATAAATAAAAAATCGCTTAAATCTTCGGAAAGCGGTATGAAATATTTCATTTTGGGCTCAACATCATCTGGTTTGCTGCTCTTGGGTATATCTTTATTTTACGGCTTTTCAGGCACAACAAACTTTAGTTCTGTTTATCAACTTTACTCTCACAGCCCTATTCCACCAGCTGTTATCTTAGGCTTTGTTTTGATATTAATTGCTATGTTCTTCAAAATTTCAGCCGCACCATTTCACATGTGGACACCTGATGTTTACGAAGGTTCGCATTCAATAGTAACGACCTTTTTGGCCACTGTTGCAAAATTTTCATCTGTCCTAATTTTTGTCAGAATTTTCCTAGATGTCTCTACTGGTTGGAGTGGAGTAAATAATATATTAATCTTAGTCGCAATTGCCTCAATAATCGTTGGCAGCTTTGGCGCGATTAAGCAAAATAATATTAAAAGACTTTTGGCTTATAGCTCGGTTGGGCACATTGGTTTTGTGGTTTTTGGTCTTGCCGCCTTCTCTCTTGAAGGTATTCAGTCTTGCGTGATTTATATGTTGATTTATTCATTTTTATCAATTGGTAATTTCGGATTTTTAACATTAATTTCTGGGTTCAAAAAAGGACTTCTTCAAGGAGAAAATGACGAACAAGACCAAAAAATATTTGATATTTCTTCGTTTTCTGGCTTAGCCAAGACGAACCCTGTTTTGGCTGCAATATTTGCAATTTTAATGTTTTCTACCGCCGGAATACCTCCGTTAGCAGGATTTTTTGCAAAATTTTATATAATTTCAGCCACTATTCAATCGGGTTATTATGTATTTTCAACTACGGCAATTTTATTTAGCGTTGTAAGCGCTTATTACTATTTAAAAATTATTAAAGTAATGTATTTTGATGACCCAAATATTATAAATAGTTTTAAATTCACAAAGCGCCTTGCGCCAAAACTTGTCGTATCTCTTATGGCTATATTTAACCTATTATTTATATTATTTCTAAAAGACTTCCTGCCCTTTGTTTCAACTATGATTGGCTTATAGAAGGCTTTAACTGAAATTAATGCCGTATTTTTACTTAATATTATATTTCTTATTGGCTGCCAAAAATTTAGAAATAGCAAAACTAACTACTCGTCTCAAATAAATTTTCGTCAGAATATCAATTCATAACCCAAGCCAATTATACCAAATTTTTCTTACAATATAACTCCAAGATTCGCCTTTAAAAACCGATTATTCATCGTAATTCACTCTTAATTCATCATAAAACTCATAAATTACTCAATGTCCGCTCCCTATACTTGATAATAATTATTAATTAAAAATTACCGATTCCCACATCAACCTATAAAAATATGATTATTTAGCTTAAGCCCTCGCTTTTTTACTTAATTTCATCTTTAAATTTTATCTACAAATTGTATCAAATGAATTATATAAAATAATTTTAGTCAAAATTATTTTCAAGAAGAATGGATTGCAAGCGAGAAAGGCTTGTATTAAACTGTAAATAATCTTCGTAATCTGTAATTTAAATCGAAGAGAAAAATTGTTTTGAATTGATGTTATTTTACCATAAATTATCCTATCAGATTTTATTGCGTCAAAATATAACAAATTAGTCAACAAATTTATCGCGCAAACTATCTTCAACTTCTGGCAAAGCAGAGTTAATTTCTTTCATCTCTTCCATATTTCCGTTGCAGTGCAAAATAAGGTCACATCCAGCCCCTAAAGATTCTTTCACCCTATCAAAAAAGCTTCCTTTCAAAGCTTTCATCGACAAATCATCTGTCATTAAAATATTCTTAAAGCCAATTTCACCTCTAATTAAATCAACCACCTCTTTCGAACTTGTCGCGGGCCTTAAATTATCAATAGCCGAATATAAAATATGAGCCGTCATCGCAAATTTTTGACAAGTGAATCTCTTAAAAACTTCAAAATCTTGAGATCTTAAACTTTCAATGTCAGCATCAACCCTTGGTAACTCTATATGCGAATCACAAGTTGCGCGTCCATGACCCGGAATATGCTTTATAACCGGATAAATTTCTTTACTTAACAACCCGTCGCAAACACTTTGCGCCAAATCGCAAACTTGATTAATATTTTGGCCATAAGCCCTATCGCCAATAACCCTATGCGTTTCTTTGAAGTTTAAATCAAGCAGAGGTGCGCAATTGACGTTAATCCCAACCTCATTTAAATCAAAAGCAATTTGCGCAAAATTATCATATATCATCTTTTTGGCTCTTTTTTGATCTTGCAAATATAAATCAGCAAAAAACTCTCCACTAGGATAGACATTCCAGTGCGGCTCTGTCATTCTTGCAACCCTTCCACCCTCTTGGTCAATCAGAATTAGAATCTCGCCCTCCATCAATTCGCGCATTGAGTCGGTTAGTTTTTTTAGTTGAATTTTATCTTTAATATTACGCGCAAATAAAATAAATCCAACGCAGCCATTTTCTTTAAAAAAATACTTCTCTTCATCGCTTAGCTCTAATCCTAAAATGCCATATATAACGGGCTTTTTTAGTAATTTATTAGACGAAATTTGCTGCAAAATATTCATAACGATCTATTATTTTAAACTTTAATACTTAATTAAACTAAGGAAATCCAATGGCAAAACAATTCTAGTTACAATTATCACTTAAGTGCAAAAAAAACTCAAAACCTCAAAGAAGTTAATTATTATTTTTTCATGATAATATATGACTAAAAATTTCGCAATAACAACAATTTACTCACCGCTTCTTGATTAAAATAGATTTTAAAGATATTTTTTGGCATTAAAAAATGTTCAAAATCAAGAAAAATTGTAATTAAAATATTTTAGTTAAAATAAAAGCAATAAACAATATTTTGTTTCTTAAAAACCTTAGTCAATAAACGAATTTATTCAGAATCAAAATCCGTAAAGCCAAGAAAATATTTCACAATATATTTTTATTAAATGATAAGATGAGTTTTTCAGAAAGATTTTATAAAAACAAATTAAAAATAAGGTAAAAAATTCATTTTTCAAGCAAAAGACAATGTAGAGCAACAGAAATACATGACTTAATTGTTACAGCACACCTTTTGTCGAGGCAACCACGCCTTCCTTTCTTTTATCGATTGTAACAGAATCGCGAAGCGACCTTGCAAGAGCTTTAAAGCAAGACTCAATAATGTGGTGATTGTTTATGCCATATAAATTTTCAACATGCAAATTACAATTCATGGCGCCAGCAAAAGCAATAAACCATTCTCGGAAAAGTTCGCAATCCATATCCCCTACTTTGTCGCGCTTAAATTCGCAATTAAAAACAGTGTAAGACCTGCCTGATAAGTCAATGGTAACGCGACTTAAAGTTTCGTCCATCGGCACGTAAGAATGACCAAAGCGCGTAATTCCTTTCTTATCACCTAAGGCCTTCTTGATTGCCGCTCCAACTGCAATTCCACAATCTTCAACCGTATGATGAAAATCAATATGCAGATCACCTTTTGCTTGCAAATTAATATCAATAAGACTGTGATGAGAAAGTTGCTCAATCATATGATCAAAAAAACCAATTCCAGTGTTAACATTATAAACCCCCTTTCCGTCAAGATTAATTTCGACTTTAATTTGGGTTTCTTTGGTATTTCTTTCTATGCTCGCTTTTCTCATTTTTATTTATAATTTTTAACTAAATATTATATTATCTAACTTTTAACATGTTGAAAACTGGCGACATATTTATATTTTTTTACAGACTTCATGTAACAAAATAAGCTTTACCGATTTTAAAATATAAACATTTTGACTCAAAAACCCAGATTTTTGAAGCTTTGAATTTTGAAACCAGCAAAAAATGTAAGGCTAAAGAGCTTTTTTCAAATTATCAGTAACAAAATTCCAATTAACTAATTTATTTAAGAAGATGTCGATATAATTTGGCCTAGAGTTTTGGTAGTCAAGATAATAAGCATGCTCCCAAACATCCATAGTTAAAAGCGGAATTGCATCAGTTGTAAGTGGGGTTTGGGCATTTGAAGTTTTTGTGACCTTAAGCTTGCCACCATCAAGTACAAGCCAAGCCCAACCCGAACCAAATTGAGTTGCGCCAGCATTTTTAAATTCTTGAACAAAATTATCAAACGACCCAAAGTCAGATTCAATTTTTTGCAATAAATCTCCACTTGGCTTTCCGCCACCATTTGGCGACATAGAATTCCAATAAAAAGTGTGATTCCAAACCTGAGCCGAATTATTGAAAATTCCAGCCATAGATGAATTATCGGCACTTATTTTAATAATTTCTTCTAATGATTTTGATTCAAGATCGGTTCCTTTAATTGCCTCATTCAACTTGTCGACATAGGCCTTATGGTGCTTGCCGTAATGATAATTTATCGTATTTTCGCTAATATTAGGCTCTAAAGCATCTTTTGAATATGGTAAATTTGGTAATTGAATAGTCATTTTTTCCCCTTTTATTTTATTGCTAGAATTATTTGACCCGCCCTTAAATAAATTAGGCGCAGGCAAAAGGCCCCTCTTGCATGATATAGCAAGTGCCGAAGCCGATAATAAACCTGTTTTTATAAATTTTCTTTTTGACAAATCCATAACAAAATAGTAGCATAATGTAGTAGCGATGTCAAATATTTTAAATAAAAAAATGAGAAAATCATCAATTTGCGCCGTAATCGTAGCCCATAACGAGGAAAAAAAGATTGAAAGCTGCCTAAAAAGCCTTGATTTTGTCGATGAAATCGTGGTTGTTCTCGATAAATGCACCGACAAAACAAAGAAAATAGCCCTAAAATATACTAATAAAATTATCGAAGGAAGCTGGAGAATAGAAGGTCAAAGACGAAATGTCGCTCTTAAAAATGCCTCGCAAGATTGGATCCTAGAAATTGACGCCGACGAAAGAATTTCAAAAGAACTGGCTAGCGAAATTGTAGAATCTTGCCAAAATAATCAAAATTGCGGCTTTAATATTAAAATTGCCAATTACATAGGAAAGCGCTGGGTAAAATATGGCTGGCTTCGAACTTTGTGCGTATTAAAACGCCAGACACTTACTTTTAAAGGCTTAAAAAAATATGACGAAGACAAAGAAGTTCATCCAACTTTCAATAATAACTTCGAAGTTAAGGACTTAAAAACCCCTTTAATACACTTAGTTGACGACAATATTTCGGACTTAATTTCACGCTTTAATCGCTATACGAGCTGGAAATCTAATGACATCATTTATAAAAATAAAATAAAATCTAACTTTCTTAAATTGATTATTGGGGCAAAATTACGCTTTTTAAAATCATATATTATTAAGAAAGGATATAAAGAAGGCTTGCTTGGAATAATTATCGCGTTTCTAGCTGCTATATATCCAATTATTTCATATTTAAAAGCCCAAGAAATAAAAAATAAAGACTAACTTTAAAGCTTTAAATCTTAAAAAATATACGAGAAAAATAAAAGATAGCAACCTTTTAAAAACAACAATATTATAATGAAAATTGCCAATATAGTTCTAACATCGCAAAATGGAGGGGTGGAGCAGGTTTTTATAGATTACCAAAAAATTTTACGCGACAAGTTGGGCCACGAGGTTTTTTCAATTATAAAAGACGATGCACCTTATTTTAAGGATCTTGAAAAAGAAAATATTAAATTCGTCAAAATTAAAAACAAACTTGGCTATAATGATTTTCTAGCTATTGCAAAAATTAAAAAAGCCTTACAAAGTTTTCAAGCAGACGCCGTTATTACTCATGCTGGGAAGGCGTCTATTTTAACTAGAAAGGCAATTAAAAAAATTAAAGACAGAAAAGTTATTCAAGTTGCGATGAATCACAGCAACAATGTCAAAAGATCAATTGGTGCGGATATTATCTTTTCAATTAACAAAGAAATATTTTACAAAACAATAGATTTAGGGCAACAACCCGATAAAAGCTTCATTATTTTCAACGCACTAGATTTAGATCAATCAATAGCACAAAAAGAAATTAATTTTAACAAAAAAAATATCTCAATTGGCATGATGGCGCGCTTCGATCGCACTAAGGGTTTTCTAGAAATGCTTGATGCGATCAAAATTTTAAACGCAAACTCAAGCAAAAATTTTATTTTAAAAATAGCTGGCGGCGGATATTTTGAAGAAGAAATAAAAAACAAGATTAAAGAACTTAAAATTGAGAAAAATGTTGAATTTCTTGGGTGGATTCAAGACAAAAAGAAATTTTTTAGCCAAATTGACATCTTCACCCTACCTTCACTTGAAGAACCTTTTGGTCTAGTTGTTTTAGAAGCCATTAAGCATTTTTGTCCACTAATAGCCTCAAATTCTGATGGCCCTCAAATAATTATACGAAATGAAATTGACGGATTGCTAACTCAACTTAACCCACCTGAAGAATATCCTCGAAAATTAGCTGAAAATATTTTAAACATGATTCAAAATGAGCAAAAAACCAAAGAAATGGTAGCAAGCGCCAATGAAAGATTTATCAATAAATTTTCTTTTAAAAGGCTTGAAAAAGATTTAGAGAATGTTTTTGGCAAAAATATATAACAAAAAGATTTAAAAAATTTAAAAAACTAAAGCTGAGCAAGTAAAGATTCAACCATTTTCACCGCCTCAATAATTGTTAATTTTCTTACATGAGACCTGTCACCAGAAAAATTAAATTTTCTTATTTTAACTCCCTTCTTAAATGCCACACTAATATAAACTAAGCCAACCGGTTTTGTCAAAGTTGCGCCAGTTGGGCCGGCAATTCCGGTTGTGGCCACAGAAATATCTGCACCAGAATTTTTTAACGACCCAAGCGCCATTTCTTTTGCAACTTCGTAACTTACAGCGCCGAAATTGTCTAAAATTTCATTTTTTACCCCCAAAACTTCATGCTTTGAGTTATTTGAATAAACCACAAATCCGCGTTCAAAGACAATAGAGGAACCCGAAATTTCAGTAAAAAGCGCAGCAATTAACCCCCCGCTGCAAGACTCGGCTACGGTAATTTTCATAGCTTTTTCATTAAGGCAATTTATTATTTGTTGCGCTTTTTCTTTTAAATTTGAGTTAAAATACATTTTTATTTATATTTAATGGCAATATATTTTTAGGCTAAATAATTAATATTTGATCGTTGGCACTTCGTCTTTCAACATCAGTCTTGACTTATAAAATCGTTTTTAAGTAAAGTTAATAATTAAAATTAACAAAACACTTTGCTGGCAATCTTTTTAGCATAATAATGAACGCTAGGAAATGTAATATTTACAGATTATATTAAGTAAAAACAGATTAAATATACAAAAAGAAACTTGGTATTTTTTTAATAACATCATCTATTTATAAACAGCTAAAATCTTATAAAAAATAGATTATTCGCCTTTTATCCTTTTATATTCGTTCAAAACAATATCTCTTTGTTTTTTGTGATCAACAATTTTCTCAATTTTCATTCTATTTCCAAGCCATTTTTGCCGATATTCACCCTTGGGGTCAAATTTTTCTTCTTGAAGCTCAGGGTTAAAAACCCTAAAATATGGCGCAGCATCGAAACCAGAACCAAAAACCCATTGCCAAGAAAATGCGTTCACTGCAAAATCAGCATCTATCAAACAATCCCAGAAATATTCCTCGCCCTTACGCCAATCTATTAACAAATCTTTAATTAAAAATGACGCTACAATCATTCTGGCACGATTATGCATAATTCCGCTTGCGTAAATTTCTTTCATTGCCGCGTCAACAATTTCGAAGCCGGTTTCACCTTTTTGCCATTTCTTTAGCGCCCTGCTGTTATTTTGCCATGCGAATTTAGAATATTCTTGGCGTATTTCTTTATTTTCAAGATCTTGATTAAAATGATAAACATGATAAGCATATTCGCGCCAGCAAATTTCGGATAAAAAATGATTATTATTGTCATAATTTTGCGCAGCATTAAAAACAATTCTAGGAGAAACAAGGCCAAAGCGAAAATATGGCGATAAATTAGAGGTTGCATCAAGGTCAGTACGATTTCTTTCTTCTTTGTAGTTTTTCAACTTATTTTGCAAAAAACACTTAATTTTATTGTCAATTTTGTCAAAGTCAAACTCCCAATAATTAACCAGTTTTTCAGGCCACACCCCTTCTTGTTCTGGCACAAGATTAAGGTCTTTTAACTCTAAAGATTTTAAACTATGCTGGCAATTAATTTTTCTGGGCGCCTTAAGATATTCGCCAATTAAATCTAAATTTCTCATAGCCTCTTTAAAAAATGGCGTAAAAACTTTAAAATATTCACCCTTTCCGGTTTTAATTTCTTTAGGGTCAAATAGAATTTTGGCCTTGAAAGATTTTATAGTTTTATCTTTAAAACATTTGTGAATTTTTTCTTCAGTTTCAATTTCTTTTTTTGAATAAGATTTATTAAAATATATCGCTTTAAAGTCAATTTCTGTAGCAATTTTTTTTAACTGCTCAAATTTATCGCCTTTTCTTAAAATTAAATTTGCGCCATATTTTTCTTGCAAAGCTTTATCAAAATTTTTCAAACTATAATGTAAAAATACTCTCGCGGCCGCGCCAATTTTTTTACCTTGATAATTTTCATCAAAAATGAAAAGAGGAATAATATTCTCGTAATCTTTGCAAGCATTAGACAAAGCCGGATTGTCACGAATTCTAAAATCGTCACAAAAAATTACCAAAGCTGTTTCATTTTCTTGATTTATTGTCATGTTACTTATTTAATATTTTAATTAATTTACAAAAGTTACAATTTTCACCTAAAAAAACTTACCAAATTCAAACTTTATATCAGATAAATTATCTAAATTTTCGTTACTTAATTGCTTCAAACCTATCATTAAATGGTGATTTAGGGATATATATCTTAATTAACAAATTTATTATCAAAAGCGAAGTATAGCAAGTGTTAAGTTGATTTTTTTACCATGAGTTTAACGATAAATTACGAGAAATAAATTAGTGCTTAAAGGTAAGTCTTAGTATTATTTGCTATAATTTATCTTTTTATATAAATTTTAAGTAAAAATCTTGTATATGCACTAAATTTATGAAGATTTTTTGCTTAATAGATAAAATATTTAACTAAAAGTTAGCACTATAAATCTACAAATATAAATCGGCATTTATTTCTAGGCCTAAATAGTCGATTATAAAGTTAAAATAAAATAACGCAGAAAGAAAATTGTAATTAACAAGATAAATTCAGGCAAAAGACCCCTTTTAGCTCATTATTTTTGTGCATCAACTTAAAGTTTTGCAATTTTTTGATCTTAAAATAAGATATGAAAGTCGAATTAAATCATGTAAATTGTTTTTAGGCACTTTCCTAATGGCAAAGCACAAATAAAACTAAGATTCTCCAAGTCGTTTATTTCTTTCATCTCTCATTTTCGCAAAATCGTCACCCGCATGGTACGACGAACGAGTAAGAGGCGAAGAAGAGACCATTAAAAACCCCTTAGAGTAAGCCATTTTTTCGTAATATTTAAACTCATCTGGTGTAACATAACGATCAACCGGAGCGTGACGCACAGACGGGCGCAAATATTGACCGATTGTTATAAAATCAACATCGGCACTTCTTAAATCGTCCATAACTTGAACAACTTCGTCTTTTGTTTCGCCAAGACCAACCATCAAACCCGATTTAGTGAATATAGATGGATCGATTTCTTTTACTTTTTTAAGTAAGTGAAGTGAGTGAAAATATCTCGCCCCCGGTCTAATTGTGTTGTAAAGACCCGGAACCGTCTCTATATTGTGGTTAAATACATCAGGCTTGGCTTTAACAACCTTTTCCATTGCACCATCCTTCCTTAAAAAATCAGGCGTTAAAAGCTCAATTGTGGTTTTGGGCGCCTTGATGCGAAGCTTTTCTATACATTGAACAAATTGACTTGCCCCACCATCTTCAAGGTCGTCACGATCAACCGAAGTAATTACAATATGCTTCAAGCCCGTCGAAACCGCAACATCGGCAACATTTTCTGGCTCGTGCGGATTAACTGCTTCGGGTTTTCCCGTATCAATATTACAAAACGAACAAGCGCGCGTACAAACCGCGCCTAAAATCATTACCGTCGCATGTTTTTGCGCCCAACATTCTCCAATATTTGGGCACGAAGCCTCTTCACAGACCGTAACCAAACCTTTTTTATTAAGAATGTCTTTGGTTTCTTGATAGCCCTTTGAGACTGGCGCTTTAACTCTTATCCAATCGGGCTTTCTTTGCATTTTTTCTTTTGGCTGCGAAGTAGCAAAGCCACGAAAATCCTTATTATCTTTTTTGGCAACTTTTCCCGTATTTTTTATTTCTTGGCGCGTTTTCAATTTTACCACTCCTTTAAATTAACTGGCTTTACCAGTAACAACATAACTTGTAATTTCAGCAATATTAGTCGCATGATCTGCAATTCTTTCGAAACTTTTAGCTACAAATAGAATTTTTACAATATTTTCTACATCTTTAGAATCGTAAGATTTTTCATTAATAATTTTAAATAAATCTCGATAAATATCGTCAATTTTATCATCTTCTTTTAAAATTAAATCAGCTATTTTGATATCTTGCCCGTTAAAAGCAACAGCGCAATCAAGAACCATTTTTTTAGATATCATAATCATATCTTGCAAAGATTTTTCGGCTTTTTGCTCAATATTTTCAACCCTAGTAATTTTTTTTATGATATTCTTAGCCTGATCACCAACCCTTTCAAGATTTGACGCCGCTTTAAGAGCCGAAACCGAAAATCTTAAATCAACCCCCATCGGTTGACGCAAAGCAAGCATAGAGGTTACTTTTTTTTCAATTAACAAATCAAGGCTATTGATTTTATTATCATGATCTTTTATGATTTGTATCATGCTTAAATCGCGGCTTTTCATTGAATCGCTAACATAATCAAGAGATTTTGCTGCCAATTTTGACATTTCAGATATCGTCTGGGCGATAGATTGCAAATCTTCGTCGTAAGATTTAACGGTATGTTGCTGTAAAGTCATGGCAGTTATAGATTCAATTGGTTTTTGCTATATCTACAATTATATAGATATTTTTTTAATTTTAAAGTGTTTTTTCGATGAAAATCTTAGTCATAGGCTCTGGCGGCAGAGAGCATGCAATTTGCAAAAAACTTAGCCAATCTAAAAGGGTTAAAGAAATATTTTGCACACCAGGCAATGCTGGAATTTCACAAATTGCAACTCAAATTAACCTTGATGTCAAAAACCACCAAGAAGTAATAGATTTTTGCATTAAGAATGAAATTGGACTTGTTTTTGTTGGCCCAGAACAACCTTTGGTTAATGGCATTGTTGATGATTTAAAAAAAGCCAATATAAAAGTTTTTGGACCCAGTAAATTCGCCTCCCAACTTGAGGGATCGAAAGATTTTATGAAAAAAATGGCTACCGAAAACAATATTCCGACCGCAAAATATCAAACATTTAAAAATCAAGATCAAGCGTTTGAATTTGGTAAAAACCTCGGATTTCCTTGCGTCTTAAAGTCCGACGGTCTTGCTGCTGGAAAAGGCGTCGTAATTGCGCAAAACGAAAATGAGTTAAAAAGCAATCTTCAAGAATTTTTCGATGGAAAATTTGGCGAAGCTAGTAAAAAAGTTATAATCGAAGAATTTCTTGAAGGACCAGAAATGAGTTATTTCATAATTTCTGATGGCAAAAACTTTTCAAGAATTGGCTCGGCCTGTGACCATAAAAAAGTTGGAGAACATGAAACCGGCCTAAACACTGGTGGAATGGGCACATTTACGCCATCAATTTATTTGCAAAATAATATTGAAGATAAAATTGACCAGAAAATAATAAAACCTACATTAAACGCCTTTGAAAAACTAGAAAATCCATTTGTCGGAATTTTATTCGCCGGTATAATAATAACTAAAAGCGGACCTAAATTACTTGAGTTTAACATCAGATTTGGCGACCCCGAAACGCAAGTTTTACTACCCAGAATTAAAAGCGACTTTCTTGATTTAATTTTAGCTGCTTGCGATCAAAAAATTATAGATTTTAAAATCGAGATTGACAACGAAAACAAATATATTTGCGTTGTAATGTGCGCCAAGGGATATCCTGAAAAATATGAAAAAGGAAGTGAAATTAAAAATTTATCAAATGCAGAAAAAATTCAAGACATAGAAATTCTTCACGCTGGA
>CBFIDI010000039.1:0-13270 GCA_965661355.1 Rickettsiales bacterium
TCCAATAAAAACTATGTTTTTTATATCGTTTTCTTTTAATTTTTGTAAAAATATCTCAACTTGACCATAAGAAAGGTAAATTGGGTTATATTTATCGTAATTAATATCGTAATTTTCGCTTTTTAGCAAAAAAACCTGAAATTCAATATTGTTTTTGATGCAATTTTCGATTAAGATATTCGGTAAAGAGCCGCGCCCTGAAAAAATTGCTAATTTTTTTATATTTTTTTTCATTCTAACCCGCATGATTTAAGCTTGCTGCGCCATCAACAGATAATATTTGGCCATTTACAAAGTCATTATCAAGTAAATAATTAATGGCGATAATAATATTTTCAACATTTCCTTTTTTTCTAAGAGGAATTTTTTCAATAACTTTTTGGGCAATTTCAGGGTTTTCTTTCATGTAAATATCTTCTAAAATAAAGCCCGGTGCAACGCCATTAACTCTTATTTTTGGAGCAAGTTCCAAAGATAACATTTTAGTAAATTCTGCTAATAATTTTTTACTCAATAAATAATAAAAATATTTTGTGTCATATCTGGCGATATTCTTGTCACAAAAATTTATTATTTGCGCATTTTCAATATTTTTATTTTGAGCATTATTAGCAAAATATTTTGACAATGTAAGTGGGGCTAAAAAATGTAGGGCAAAATTACTATCAAGCTCTTCCTCTTGAGAAAAAAAATCAGATTTTTTAAAGATTGAGGCGTTGTTTATTAGTAAATTTAAATTAGGAAATTTCTGCAAAACATCTTTCGCAAGTTTTTCTACGGCCAACTTTTCTGTTAAATCAGACTGAAAAATTTCACAATTAACTCCCCATTTTTCAGTTATTTCATTCTTTAAATTTTGCGCATCTTCCTCGGATTTGTTATAAGAAATTGCAATATTGTATCCTTTTTGCGCAAGATTAATTGCCATTTCTTTGCCAATTCTTTTGGCTGAACCGGTAATTAAAGCTGAGTTATTTGTCATAATTTGTAAATTTATTTAAAATTTAAAAATCGTCATTATCTTCTTCTTCCAAACTCTGTATTTCTATTTGTTTTTGCCTAAAAATAGTTATATTTTTATAAAGCTCCCTTAAAAGATGGTCTAAATTTTGTTTGGCAGCAGCCGAAATTAAAAATATTTTAGATTCTACTGCGTTTTCTTGAAAATATTGTTCTAGTTCTGTTTTTTTAGCTAAAGTTTCTTCTTCTGTTAACGCGTCACATTTATTTAATGCGACAATTTCAATCTTTTTAGCTAAGTCTGGGTGATAATTAGTTATTTCTCTTTTAATTGTAATGTAATTTTCAACTATATTTTCTTCGGTAATATCGATTAAGTGCAGCAAAACTCCGCATCTTTCAATATGTTTTAAAAATCTGTCGCCAAGGCCTTTGCCAATGCTAGCATTTTTTATTAAACCAGGTATATCAGCTAAAACAAATTCGTTATCATCAACATAAACCACTCCTAATTGTGGCTTTAAAGTAGTAAAAGGATAGTCTCCAATCTTGGCTCTAGCTCTGGTTGTAACCGATAAAAATGTTGATTTTCCTGCATTAGGAAGCCCAAGCAGACCTGCGTCAGATAAAAGCTTAAGTTGCATTTTAATCCACATTTCCTCTCCGGCCTCGCCACTTTGAGCAAATTTTGGCGATTGATTAACCGAGCTTTTAAAATTTGCGTTTCCAAGGCCGCCTTTTCCACCTTTTAAAACAGTAAATTCCTGACCCTCTTCAATCATGTCAACAAGAAGCGATCCGTCTAAGTCAAAAATTTGGGTTGCAAAAGGAACATCAATAATTAAACTTTTACCATATTTTCCATCTTTACTTCTACTTCTGCCGCTTTCTCCGTTTTGCGCTTTAAAATGTTGCTGATAGCGAAAATCAATTAAAGTGTTAAGGTTTTTGACGCATCTAAAAATAACATCGCCACCACGGCCGCCATCGCCTCCGTTTGGGCCACCATAGGCAATATATTTTTCCCTTCTAAAGCTAACGGCTCCGCCACCGCCGTCTCCTGCTTTTATCTTTATTTTTGCTTCGTCTAAAAATTGCATATAACCCTTAAGATAAATTTCCGTTTTGATATAATACTAATTCGTCAACTTCATTGGCCTTGCCGCCGCTTTCTGAAATAATTAGTAAAAATGGCTTAAGAAATTTTAAATTTTCTTTACTAAATCCTCCTAAATCTATTTTTCCAGACGATAAATAGGCTATTTCCAGAGTTTTACAACCAAAATTTCTGTTAACTATATTTTTGGCATTAATCTCTTTACTTGCTTTTTTAAGTAAATTTTCGTTGCCAAAGCATGATAATAAGGTATCAGAATTATTTCTTCTAGAGGTTTTAGCTTTGCGATCATTTAAAAAGGCGCCAAATCCTTTTTCGCAATAAAATAAATCGCCGCCAATAATTTTATATATTGCAACTGCAATAGATTGCTTGTCCCCATTTTCATCTTTATGAACAAGTGCAATTGCAATTGAACATTCTGACAATGAGCGCGACAAGTTATTAAGACCGTCAATAGGAAAAATAACATAAGAAAATTCTCCTTTTTCATCATTAATAATTTCTTGCCCGTCAGAAAAAATTATATTATAGCTTGGCCTCATTTTCGTTAAATCTTCTATTAAAACTTCTTTAACCCTGCTATAACAAGAATTTGCAAATTTTGTTGCCGACCTTGGGTTGTTTTGCAAAATTTCAAGTTCGTAGAAGTCTCTAGAAGTTTTAAAAGTCGCTTTTTCTATCGACTTAATGATTATGTTTAAATTAGCACTATATCTCATTTAAAAAAAATTTAAATTATTATGTTTAGTTTTCGTCTTGTAAAAGCAAGTTTTTTAATTTTTTAATATCTTCATCATTATCACTTGATTTATTTTTGTCAATTTTTTCAGGATCCGGAAGTTCATTAAATTTTGGCGGAATAAGCAATGAATTAGTTTGTGGCCTAGAGCATGAAAAAGTTAATAATATAATTAATAAGTTGAATTTATACATTTTTATTCTTTTTTATAAATAAATCTTCGAAAATAATAATCACAACGCCAATAAATACATAAGAATCAGCCAAGTTAAAAGCTGGCCAATGATATTCAAATAAATGAAAATCTAAAAAGTCAGCAACCGCCGAGTTTATCATTCTGTCGGTTAAATTACCAATTGCACCGCCTAAAATTAACGAAATTGCTATTATTAAATGCTTTTCACGAGATCTATAAAGCCAAATTATCATTATGAGTGAAATTAAAGAAACAATAACCGAAAATATTATTTTTCTATGTTCAAGCTGGCTGAACATGCCAAAACTAACTCCTGTATTCCATACTTTAACCAAATTAAAAAAACTTGTTACTTCAATAAATTGCTGGCTTCTAATCTCGGACTTAGTTTGAAGAATATGAAAAACCAGCTCTTTGCTAAATAGATCTAAAAAAGCTAAAAGCAGGGCAAATGTTATACCGTAAAAAAATAGTTTATTCTTTTTAAAGAATTTGTTACAATTATCAGAAACCAAATTATATTTATTATGAAAGTTATATTTATGGGAACTCCAAATTTTGCAGTTCCGGCATTGCAAGCATTAATTGACAGCAAAAAAATTGAACTTGTCGGAGTCTTCTGTCGGCCGCCAAAGATTTCTGGCAGAGGGCAAAAAGTTAATCAATCTGAAATTCATAAATTAGCTATCGCAAACGATATTAAAGTTTTTACGCCAAATAATTTTAAAGACCAAGAATGCGTCAGTAAATTTCAAGAGCTAAAAGCTGATGCGGCATTAGTTGTTGCTTATGGTATTATTTTACCAAAAATAATTCTTGAGTCAACAAAATTCGGCATTATTAATATTCATCCTTCAATTTTACCAAAATATCGTGGCGCAACTCCTATTCAATCTACTTTGCTTGCTAATGACTATGAAATTGGTTGCTCAATAATAAAAATGGATGAAGGTGTTGATTCTGGTGATATAATAATGCAAGAAAATTTTGCAATTAATCCAGACGATGATTATTCTAGTTTGGCGCCAAAATTATCGAAAATGGGTGCTGAAATGGCTCTAAAGTCACTTTTTTTACTAAAAGATCAGTCAAAATTTATTAAGCAAGATGAAAAAAAGGCTAGTCTAAGTAAAAAAATAACAAAAGATGATGCTAAAATTGATTTTTCACTTCCTAAAGAAGATGTTCTCGGTAAAATAAGGGCCTTAAGCGGATTTTTAACTTCGTTTTTTGAATATAAAGGAGAAAAAATTAAAATTTTTAAAGCACGAATTGTCGGTTGTGACGAAATTGACACAAAAAAATATAAAAATGCTAATTATGGGGATATATTTGATGATAATTTCTTTATAAAATGCAAAAATGGCGCAATTCAGCCCTTGCTTTTGCAAAAACCAGGTAAAAAACCAGTAAAAATTAAAGATTTTTTAAATAGCTTTCGTTGTTAAGATTTTTTCTTAACCGAAGCAGGGGATTATCTAGGGTTGATTTAAAAATTAATTCTCTTATAAAGTCTTAAAAATAAATATTTTAAGTAACATTTATTTTTTTTCTAAAAATTACCAATCCAAGAATTAGGGCGAATAAAAACGGCATAATCCACGGTAAAATATCGCTTTTAATATCGCCAGACATTAATATTTGACTGCCGAATTCACTTTTTAAATCTTCTTTAATTTCATAATTGCTGTAATTTTGCTTTATTTTTTGGCGTATAACTCCTCTTAATTGACGAGAAAATTCTGTATTTGATCCGTAAATTGATTGCGCTTCACAAACTAAGCATTTTATTTCTTTAAAAATTTGTTGCGCGCGATTTTCTTGACTATTATTTTCCAGTCTTTTTTCGGGCGCAAGAGCAAATGAATCAAAGCAAGAAAAATATATTAAAATAAATATTTTTGATAAGAAATATAATTTTTTCAAGATAAAGATTTGTTAAAATTAATTATTGTAACTTTAAAAATAAGGCTATTTTAAGAAATTTTGGTCTAATAACCCGCTAAAAACTTTTTTATGATTTCCTGTCATAAAAATATTAGAATTTCCTTGTTTATTCCAAAAAATATTTAAATCTCCACCTTTGAACCTAATTAGAACCTTGTTAAGATTAGTAAATTGGTTATTAATAGCGGCGCAAGCAACCGCGCAAGCTCCGGTTCCGCAAGCAAGAGTTTCTTGGGCGCCCCTTTCATAAACCCTAACTTCAATAATATTATTGTCGCAAATTTTTGCAAATTCTACATTAGTTTTGTTTGGAAAAAAAGGATGAGATTCAACCGCTTTACCAATTTTCAAAAATTGTTCATCACTTGGTATTTCTTTAACAAAACAGATTGCGTGCGGATTTCCAACATCGACAGTAAAAAACTCTATGTCATCAAAAAAGAAATTATTGCCAAATTTTGGCTTAGAAAACTCAACGCAAAATTGGCCATTTTCTTTTTGGCAATTTAACTTTCCTGCAATAGTCTCAATTGAAATATTATCTTGTTTTAATTCTTGAGAAATAACAGAAGCTACGCACCTAGTAGCGTTGCCACAAGCCGCCGCTTCAGACCCGTCTGAGTTATAAATTCTCATAAAACAGTCGCAATTCAATGAGTTTTCTATAATAATAAATTGATCACAGCCAATGTTGCGGCGGTTGCTAAGCTTTTCTATTGCTGATTTTGAAAGAGATAAATTTTGATTTCTATTGTCAATAATAATAAAATCATTGCCAGCGCCATTCATTTTTAAGAATTTTATCTGTTTATTTTTTGACTCGCTCAACATATTCACCCGTTTCACTTTTTACAATTATTTCGTCGCCAGAATTAACAAAGGTAGGAACCATAACCCTTAGGCCATTTTCAAGAGTTGCTGGTTTATTAGACGATGCTGCAGTTTGTCCTTTGACAACTGCGTCGGCCAGCTCTACCTTGGCTTTAACATTTTCTTCAAGACTAGCAGAAATTGGCTTTTCGTTACAATATTCAACGGTAATCTCCATTCCTTCTTGCAAAAAGTTTAGTGCTGTTTGCGATATTAAATTTTTATCAAAACTATAAGTCTCGAAGCTTTGCATATCCATTGTAACAATATTATCTTGATCAAAATATTGAAATTGATATTTTCCTTTCTCAACAAAGGCTACATCTACATCGTCAGAAGACGATAATCTGATATTTGTTTTTGTTCCGGTCGAGATATTTTTCATTTCAATTTGAACATAGGCTCCGCCTTTTCCGGGTTTAACATGGTCTCTTTTAAGAATTCTCCAAAGTTCATTTTGGTAACCAATAATATTTCCTACCCTTAGAGAGTTTGCATTTGTTTTCATGATTTTTTATTAAAAGAATTTTTATTTAAACTATTCAAATTTATTCTAGACCTTTAACGATATTTTCTGTAACTTTTTTAGCGTCACCAAATATCATCAAGGTATTATCTTCGAAAAATAATTCATTTTCGACCCCAGCGTAACCAACTCCCATAGATCTTTTAATGAAGAATACAGTTTTTGCATTTCCGACATCTAAAATTGGCATTCCGTAAATTGGGCTGGTTTTATCGGTTTTAGCGGCTGGGTTTGTGACATCATTTGCGCCAATAACAATTACCACATCGGTTGATGAAAATTCGCCGTTAATTTCATCAAGCTCGAACACTTTTTCATAGTCAATATTGGCCTCTGCAAGTAAAACATTCATGTGACCAGGCATTCTGCCAGCAACAGGGTGAATTGCGAACTTTACTTCAATTTCTTCCGCTTCAAGCTTACTAATAAGTTCAGCAACCGCGTGCTGCGCACCAGCAATTACTGACTCGCAAGATTTAACCATAAAAGCAGCATCTTCAGCACTCGCTTGTTTAATTGGTCTATCTTCTTTTTGCTTGTTGCCAGCACTAGAAGAAGCGGATTCTTGGCCAAAACTACTAAAAATTACATTAAATATTGAGCGATTCATGGCCTTGCACATAATGTAACTTAAAATTGCCCCGCTTGCTCCAACTAGGGCTCCGGTAATTATTAATAGATTATTGCCCAAGGTAAAACCAATTCCACTTGCGGCCCAACCAGAATAAGAATTTAACATTGAAACCACAACAGGCATATCAGCGCCGCCAACTGGGGCTATGAGCGCAAAGCCGATAAAAAATGAAAATAAAGTAAGCGCTAAAAAAACAGGTTTCGATCCTTCGGTTATAAAAAGCGCGATTAGTACAATTGCTAAAATTCCCAATATTTTGGCGGCAAGTTTTGGATTTTTAAAGATTTTAAATGTCGACTTCATGCTACCGTTAAGTTTTAGAAACGCTACAACCGAGCCAGTGAATGTTATGGCGCCAATAACAACGCCAATTCCCATTTCGATAAGACTTGAGGTTTTTATTTTAGATCCAGAAATAATATTAAATGATTCTGGGGCAAAAAGCGCTGAAGAAGCAATAAAAACGGCGGCCAGGCCAACTAAAGAATGAAACCCAGCAACAAGCTGTGGCATTGCAGTCATTTTGACTTTTTTGGCAATAAAATAACCTGCGATTCCACCAATTGAGATGGCTAATATTATAAGGTTAATATTATGAATATCAGGTAAAAGTAAAGTTGTAAAAATTGCAATTAACATACCTAAAATTCCACAATAATTGCCAATTCTTGCGGTTTTGGGCGATGATAGAAAATATAAAGAAAAAATGAATAAAACTGCTGATGTCAGATAAGAAAAGTTAACTATATTTTCCATAATAACTTGCGAATTTGATTTATTTAATAATGACCTAAATTTAGCCGCCTTGTTGAGCGCCGCCAGAATGAATTTTAGGCATATTAGCATTAAATTGCTTTTGAAACCCCATATTGCCTAAAGAAACATCGCCAAATGCCGAGGTTGCAAATTCAGTTCCTCCATGACTCACATTTCCGGGGCCAACCAATGTTCCATCGGCAATATCATTAAATGGATTTCCGCCAAGTGCCGATCCATATGACGAAAGATGATCTAGGTTGGCGCCGTTAAGGCCAAAATCAACTTCACCCGAAACCTTCTTAAATGGGCCATCATTGTCCATATTTCCACCAAGTTTATCACCTCCTTCTGGTAAAGACGAACCACTATGGGTAGAAGCTTGGCTTTCTTGCGATTGTTGCATAGAGTTAAGTGCGGCTAAGTCTGGTCCACCTGAATTATCTGGCATAATATAAGGGTTTTATTTTATTATTTTAAAATAATAATTCAATATATTCGGGTTGAATATATTGAATTTAAGTCGCTGATATTGCTGCTAAGTTTAAAATATCGTTTATTGAAGATCTCATCGAAACAATTTGTACCGGCTTTTCAAAGCCATCTAAAATTGGACCAACAACATTGCAATTTCCAACCTCTTCAAGTAACTTCGTGGCAATACTGGCCGAGTGCAATCCTGGGCAAATTAAGATATTTGCTGGCTCTGTAAGGCGACAAAATGGATACTTATCTAACTTATCTGGATTAAGAGCGACATCAGCTGTCATTTCTCCATCATATTCAAAATCTACATTTTCTTTATCTAAAATTAAAACCGCTTCCCTAATTCTTTCGGACTCTGTTTTTAAAGCGCTGCCAAAGTTAGAAAATGATAAAAAGGCAACTCTTGGCTTAAATCCCATATCCTTAACTTTTTTAGCAGTTTGAATTGCCGTTTTTGCTAAATGTTGAGAAGACGAAATTTCTGAGCATGCAGTGTCTGAAATGAATATAGTTCTTCCTTTTGAAATTACCATTGAAATTCCCAGAACAATTTCATTTTCTCTATTTTTGATAACTTGCCAAATATCAGTCAAAGACTTACGATATCCGCGCGTAAGCCCTGTAATTAAGAGATCTCCATCGCCACATTCTAGCATGGCAGAGGCAAATACATTGCGGTCGGTCTTCACCATTCTAACGCAATCAGAATATAAAACGCCTTTTCTTTGCATTTTTTTGTAAATATGATCGGCATATTTGTTATTTTCTGCTGAAATTGCTGCGTTATAAATTTTAATACCTTCCGGATCAATGTTTGATTCTTTCATATTTTCAAGAACCTTTTGCTCTTTACCAATCAAAATTGGAGTTCCGTAGTTGTTGTCTCGCCACATTGCGGCAACGCGTATAATATCTGGTTGCTCACCTTCGGCAAAAATTACATTTTTAGGTTCACGCTCAAGCTTTTCAAATATCATGCTAAGCGTATTTGCAGTTGGGTCGCGCCTAGCCTGAAGTTGCTTGGCATATAAATCCCAATCTTCAATTGGCTTTCTGGCGACGCCAGTTTCTACCGCAGCTTTAGCAACCGCTACGGGCACAATACTAATAAGCCTTGAATCGAACGGAGTAGGAATTATGTAATTTGGTCCAAATTTCATTTCGCGTCCACCATAAGCTTTTATAACTTCGGCCGGAACATGCTTTCTGGCAAGTTCGGCTAAAGCTTTAGCGGCGGCAATTTTCATCTCGTCATTAATTACAGAAGCATGAACATCAAGGGCTCCTCTGAAAATGTAAGGGAAACCCATTACATTATTAACTTGGTTTTCATAATCTGAGCGCCCCGTAGCAATAATTGCGTCGTCGCGCGCTTCTTTAACTTCTTCTGGCCATATTTCTGGGTCTGGGTTGGCCATAGCGAAAATTACTGGATTTGGCGCCATGGCCTTGACCATTTCTTTGTTTATTGCGCCCTTTGCCGAAAGCCCTAAAAATACATCGGCGTTTGTCATGGCCTCAAGCAAAGTTCTGTCTTTTGTCTGGGCGGCATGGGCTTCTTTCCATTCGTTCATTCCTTCTGATCTGCCTTTGTAAATCACGCCTTTTCTGTCGCATAAAAGACCATTATCATGTGGTAAGCCCATTGACTTTAAGAGCTCTAAACATGCAATTCCAGCAGCACCAGCGCCATTGACAACAACTTTTATATCTTCGATTTTCTTGTTAGTTAAGTGCAAAGTGTTTATAATTCCGGCCGCAGAAATAATTGCCGTTCCGTGTTGATCATCATGAAAAACAGGAATATCCATAATTTCGCGCAATCTTTTTTCTATAACAAAACATTCTGGCGCGCCAATATCTTCAAGGTTAATTCCACCCCAACTTGGACCTAAATATTTAACAGAATTAATAAATTCTTCAACATCAGTAGTGTCAACTTCGATATCAATCGAGTCAATATCGGCAAATTGCTTGAACAAAACTGACTTTCCTTCCATTACTGGTTTTGAAGCGCTTGCACCTAAATTTCCAAGGCCCAGAACGGCAGTACCGTTTGAAATTACGGCAACATAATTTCCTTTTGCGGTGTAGTCATAAACTTTGTTGACATCTTTTGCAATTTCGCGACATGGCGCAGCAACGCCCGGCGAGTAGGCAAGGGCAAGATCGCGCTGTGTGTTAAGGGGTTTTGTGGCGTGCATGCCAACTTTACCAGGTTGACCTTGTGTATGAAACAATAAGGCTTCTTGGTCTCTTGAGTTATTTTTTATTTCGTCGCTCATATTTGTATAAATTAAATTTAAATGTCAAATCTTTGCTAGACATTTTATAATATTAGAAAATATTTGTCAAAATTTTAGTGGATTTAATTGCTTGAGATGTTAAATTAAGTTTTGTTAATTATTTTCATTTTTACTGTGATAATTAATGATACCAAGCCCCATCTTTAAATATTAATTTAGGGCTAAATAATTTGATTAATAAATTTATTAGCAAAAACTTATCCGTCGCAACGCTATGTTAGGTTTTTGGTGATGGAATTAGTGATTAAATTACGGGCGGATAAATTGGTGCTTGAAGATGGGATTTGGTATTATATTTTGCAAATCTGGCGGTTAAAAATTAATAATTGTCCTGAGTTTTATTAATTAATCTTGTCAAATTATAATCATGTAAAAATGTTAAAAGTAATATTTATAAAAAGCTAATTTAAATATGAAAATAAACGAAAAATATAAATTTAAAAACTTTTATACGCAAAATATAGGTAATAATCGTAAAATTGATTTTTTGGTACTTCATCATATTGAGGCTAAAAATGTAGATGAGGCGATAAAATTACTAAAAAAGCATGAAGTGAGTTCGCATTATATTGTTGATGAAGATGGGCAAATATATTCATTGGTTGATGAAAATAATATTGCTTATCATGCCGGAAAAAGTTTTTGGAATAATGTTGAGGGTCTAAATAAAAATTCTATAGGAATTGAGTTTGTAAATTCAGATGTTAACAATAAAAAATTTAACAAAATTCAACTTGAAAATGCCAAAAATTTAATTTTGCAGATTATTAAAAAATATAAAATTTTATCACAAAATATTGTTGCACACAGTGATATAGCTTATTTTGACCTTAATACAATTTTTAACGGAAATAATATTGCTGGTTTTTTAGGTAGAAAAAATGATCCGTCTCATCAGTTTGATTGGAAATTTTTACATAGAAATTCAATTGGTTTATATGCGAGTTTTTCGCAAAATGATGAAATATTATATGAATTTGGTGATAAAAGCGAAAAAATTGGCAACTTAAAGCAAAAGTTAAGTAAATTTGGATATAAAATAAATGAAATAAATAACGAGTTTAATCTTGAAATGTTGTTTTTGACCCAAGTATTTAATAGAAGATTTAATCAAAAAAAATATGAAGAAATGCCAAAAAAATGGTATTTAAGCTCTGATTTTATTTTAGATGAATTAATAAAAAACATTTAATTTTTATCGGCTTAATAATTGTTAGATTTAAAACTTTTAAAGTAAATTATCTTTAAAATCATATCAAAAACTCATTTTTTAATAACTTTTTGCTAAAAATATTCTGTCTTTATACAGAATTTAGATTAAATCCGCTGAATATTTAGTTAATTTATAATTATAAAAAAATTATTACCACAAACCTCTTGAGTGAAAAATATATTAATAAAAAGCGAGTTTTTAAACCAATTTTGAAATGTAAAAAAGATTGAATTATTATGAGATAACAGATTTTGCAAGAACCAAAATTTTAACTTCTTTAGCTCCATTTTCTATAAGAATTTTTGCGCAATTTTGTATGGTTGCTCCTGTTGTCATGACATCGTCGACTAATATTATTTTTTTATTTTTAATGTTATTTATTTGATTTTTGTTCACTATAAAAGAGTTTTTTATATTTTTCTGCCTTTCTTCTTGCGAAAGCCAAGTCTGAGATTTGCTAAACTTTATTCTTTGAATTAAATTTGATTTTAATTGTAAATTTCTGTGATATTTTACTATTTCGTTGCATAAAATTATAGTTTGGTTGAATTTTCTTTGTTTTAGCTTCTTTTTATGAAGTGGTACGCCCGTTATTACATCGTAATTTTTTGCGCATTTATTAATTGAATTTGCCAATAATTTTGCTAATCGATTTTTTAAATAAGTTTTATCGTAATATTTTAAGTCATGAATAACTTTGCCGATATAATCATTGAAAGTAAAAATTGCAGTGACCGAGCTAAATAAAGGCCTTGAATTTTGACAATTTTGGCAAATTTTTTGATTTTTATCTATAATTTTTTCGGCGCAAATATTACATTGATGAATTGTGTGTAATTTTATTTTACTTTTGTGCTGATGGCAAAAAATTTCTTCTTCACTAATAAATTGGTTGCAGCTTAGGCAGCGATTTGGTAAAATTAATGCTAATATTTTATTAAAAATTATTTTTAGATTTTTCATGGTTGATTTATTGTTTGATCGAAAATTATTAAGAAAAAACCAGCAAAGATTTATTGCGAATTTTGAAAATTATAATTTTTTGCATCATGAAATCGCTTCAAGATTAATTGATTCGGTTGATTTATATCAAAAAAATAGACAAAGTTATAGTAATATTCTTGAAGTTTCATGTCTAGATCAATATCTTAAAAATTATATTACACAAGAAAAAAAAGTTAAAGAATTTTTTCAAACTTCGTTAATTGATGATATTGGCGATAAAAATATTGATGACGAAGAGCTAGAATTTGAAAATTCATCTTTTGATTTAATATTAAGTAATTTAAATTTGCATTTTATTAATAAAGTTCCTGATTTTTTGTTAAAATCGCATGATTTTTTGAGAAAAGACGGTGTTTTGGCTTTAAGCTTTTTTGGCGAGCAGAATCTTTTTGACTTAAAAAAGGTGGTTTTTGAAGCTGAAAATGAAGTGTTAAACGGGTTTTCACCTAGATTTATTCCGACGATTGATATTAAAAATGCGGCTAAATTATTGCAAAAAGCGGGATTTAAAG
>CBFIDI010000040.1:0-12269 GCA_965661355.1 Rickettsiales bacterium
TTGGCAATTAAAGTAATATAAAAACTTTTTAGCAAAAAATATTTTACTCTTAATGTGTTTTAAGAAAGTTAGAGGGTAGAATTATTTAATTCATTTTATGAGGAATTTGTAGATAAAAATATAGTTTCTTTGTAAAATAAATCAGCCAAAAAAAGAGTGTAAATTGTTTTTAAATTATTTGCTTAGTCAACTTCTATTTTAAGCTTGTAATTTGACTTTTTAGCATTTAAAATTCTTGATTAATATATTACGCCAATTTCATTTTTAATCGATTTTTTGGTTTAAATTTATCTAATTAGAAATATTTTACCAAAAAACGATAAAGCAATTAAATATTGGTATAAAATTTCAACTTAAAAACTTTAATTAATTTAACCGATGATAGCAAAATCTATTATATTTCTGCCGCTTTTTGGATTTTTAATAGCCGGCCTTGGCTCTAGGGTTTTACAAAAAAAACAGGCCGATATTTTAGCAAAATTTACTACAATTTCATTTTTGCTTTTAAGTGCAATATTTTCTGCTGTTACTTTTTTTCAGGTGTGGCAAAATGGCGCACTTGAAACGCAAATAATTTCTAGTTGGATTTCGTCTGGCAATTTTTCGGTAAACTGGGCATTAAAAATAGATAATTTAACTGCAATAATGCTTGTGGTTGTAACATTTATATCTTCTTTGGTCCATATTTATTCTTTAGGATATATGAATGAAGATAAATCTTTCGCTAGATTTATGTCTTACTTGTCATTATTCACTTTTTTTATGTTGATATTGATTACCGCAGATAATTTCTTGCAACTTTTTGTTGGCTGGGAGGGTGTTGGTGTTGCATCTTATTTGTTGATTGGTTTTTGGTTTAATAAACAATCGGCCAATGCCGCTTCAATCAAGGCCTTTGTTGTTAATCGTGTGGGTGATTTTGGCCTTATTATTGCAATTTCTTTAATTTATCTAACTTTTAACAGTGTTGAATATTCAACTGTTTTCGCTAATTCTTCTTTGGGTCTGAATTCTAATTTTGTTATTTTTGGCCGATATTTTACTAATATTGACATAATTTGTATTTTATTATTCATTGGCGCAATGGGTAAATCTGCGCAAATTGGTCTTCATGTTTGGCTGGCTGACGCCATGGAAGGTCCTACTCCGGTTTCAGCGTTAATTCATGCGGCAACAATGGTGACGGCTGGTGTTTTTTTAGTAGCAAGATGTTCACCCTTATTTGAGCTTTCGCCTGTTGCACTGTCTATTGTAACCTTAATTGGCGCGGTTACGGCTATTTTTGCAGCAACAATTGCAATTACGCAAAATGATATTAAGAAAATAATAGCTTATTCAACTTGTAGCCAGCTTGGATATATGTTTTTTGCTTGCGGAGTTTCGGCTTACAGCGCCGCTATGTTTCATTTGGCAACGCATGCTTTTTTTAAAGCTTTGTTATTTTTAGGAGCTGGAAGTGTTATCCATGCAATGCATCATGAGCAAGATATAAGAAAAATGGGTGGAATTTATAAAAAAATTCCATTTACTTATGTTATGATGTGGATTGGCTCGCTCGCTTTAGCTGGTTTTCCGCCATTTGCGGGATATTATTCAAAAGATGTGATATTAGAAGCTGCTTATATGTCGCATTCTACATTTTCTGATTTAGCATATTGGCTTGGGCTTTTGGCTGCATTTTTGACGGCTTTTTATTCGTGGCGTCTTATATTTTTAGTATTTCATGGCGTTAGTAGGGCCGACAAAAAAACTTTAAGTCATGCTCACGAATCGCCAAAAATCATGTTGCTTCCGCTCGCTTTATTGGCTTTTGGTTCGGTGTTTTCAGGTATGTTTGGTGCAAAAATATTAAATATAGTATCGGTCGATAATAATTTTTTCATCGATTCAATTTTTGTCGCAGCAAAAAATATTAACTTGCTTGAAGAAATTCATCATTCACCAATTCTGGTGAAGTTTTCACCTCTAATTGTTGGGGTGATAGCGATTATTATCTCTTATATATTTTATATTAAAAATACAAATTTACCGAGTTTGTTAGCCAGAAAAATTAATTTTGCTTATAGAATATCATTTAACAAATGGTATTTTGACGAAATATATGACGCAATTTTAGTTAGGCCAACAAAAAAAATAGGGTACTTCTTGTGGCAATTTATAGACATTAAAATCATTGACCGACTGGGTCCTAATGGTTTGGCCGATATATCAAAAGTCATTGCTGGAAGAGTTAATAAATTTCAATCAGGGTTTTTATTTCATTATGCAACTTGGATGGTAATTGGAGCGGTTGCTATAATTTCATTTTTAGTTTTTGCTCTTAAAGATTTAATTTTAGTTTAAAATATGCTAGTTGAAGATAAAAAATTAAGACAGGCTTTTTCTCTTTTTGCTACTGGCGTTGCAATCGCTAGCATAGGCAAGGGTGATCAAGAAATTGATTCTGGACTTACCATAAATTCATTTTCTTCAGTTTCTTTAAAGCCGCCGCTTTTATTATTTTCTATTGACAATGAATCATCTTGTCTTGAAAAGTTTAAAAGTTGTAATAATTATTCAATAAATATTTTATCAAAATCTCAAAAAAATTTAGCAATAGAATTTGCGAAATCGACAAAAGATAAAAAGCCTGAGGATAATTTTTTGCTCACGAAAAACAATAATCCAATATTCAAAAACTCTATTGCTTTTTTTGAATGTAATCATCATAAAATAATTGAAGCTGGCGACCATCATATTTTTATTGGCCAGGTAACTGATTTTTCTAAATTAAGCGATGAAGATGGACTTTTTTATTTTAAAAGCAATTTTATCTAGATTTGAAATAGGTCGCGCCAATATAATAATTGTTGAACTTTTATAATTTATAAAAAATATTATAATCGCGGATATTTATTGTAAGCTATTGACAGCTTTAAAATTTTTTTAATATTACAAAAGTTGAATTTAAAAATATTTTGTCAATTATCAAGTTTATATGATATCAAGATTAAATCATAACAATTTTCAATTTTAAAAAACTAATCTGTTCCATTTTTTGTCTTGAAAATTACATTAAATATTTACCTTTTTAGATAAAGAATAATCATAAAAATCCGGTAATATATCTTGAGAATAATTTTGAATATTTTAATAATCTCTTGTTAAAAATACTTTATCTTTGTGCGATTTTAAAAATCAATAATATTTAATAGAAGCTAGATCGCTTATTCATTAAAACTTCATCAATAAAATCATTGTCAAAACTTCTATAATATCAGATGAAAATACTTATTTCTTATAATAATCAATAATAAAGTTAAAATAGAATTAAATACAAAAATAACTTTTTAACTTTTTGATTTATAAAGACAATTTCTAGAGTTAATTTGACTTTAACCGCCTTGGTTAAAAGTTAGCAGATCATGCTTCTAAATTATCGCTAAAAGATTACAATGGAATTTATAATTGATTTTTTGTTGATTAGATTTAAATATATTTTTCTTACCTAGTTTGGTATTTAAATAAAAGAGTATGGCAGCAAAAGGATAAATATTTTAACTTAAGAATAATGTAAGAATTACTGCGTGATAAAGACAAGTTATGGTGACCCCAACGGGATTCGAACCCGTATTTCCACCGTGAAAGGGTGGCGTCCTAACCGTTAGACGATGGGGCCGGCTGGCCATTTAATAAGATTGCTAAAGATAAAATAGCAATAATATTAAATCTTGTTAATCACCATAATTCGTTATATTTTACTGTAAATAATTTTTAATATCAAGTATTATTTTTAGAGCATTTTAATAAAATATATAACCGTTATTGTTTTTGATATTTATCTATTCTTTAGATAAAATTAGATTTATTTTAATATTTTTAATGATTTTAGGTGAGGTAATAAAACCCTGCTTTAAATATTAATTTATATTCACAATTGAAATCACTAAATTAATCGCGAATAAATATTCATAGCGTTGTAATTGCTAGTTTTTGTTAACAAATTTATAAACAAATAATCTATTTCAAAGCGGTATTTAAAAATGGGTTTTTCTATAAGAATATTTGGGATTAAATGAGGGGAAAATTTATAATCAAATTAGTTTTCGATTCTATGTCAATTGCTACAATGAAGCTTTCTATATTTAAAGGTTGTATAATTACTTCATTTACGTTGACAATAAAAGACATAAAAATCTAGGTTTGTATCTTGGGTGTAATTTTGGATTTTTTAATAATTTTTTGCTAAAAATATTTTATTTTTATATAACTTCAAAAGCTAAAAATGATATAATTACATTTTAACTTTATAATAAACTTTTTATCGGTTAGAAATTAATCAATAAAATAATTGTAAAAGATTCTGTAATATTAGGCGATATTACTATTTTTTTACAGCAATTTATTTTGATGAGATTTTTTAGACTTTAATAACAAATAATGAAGCTAAAATTTATTGATATGTAGAAAATATAGCTAATTATCGTACAAATAAAAAAATTTATAAATTAATAATAAGTTTTTAAATGGGAAATTTCTTGTGTAAAAGTTTGCAACTATAAACTTGATGTAATAGTTTAAGTAAAAATAGATATTTTTTGGGTGTATTTTATATATTCTTAAAGTCGTAAATTATCTATTTTTCGAAAATGAATAAAAAAGATCTTTTGAATTTTACCAGCGCAATATTATACTTCCCCAGGTAAGGCCACCGCCTAAAGCTTCAAGAACAATTATATCGTCATTTTTTAGCTTTTTATCTTTATTTGCAAGGTCAAGCGCCAGAGGAATTGAAGCTGCTGAAGTGTTGGCATGGTTTTGAACTGTTATTACAACTTTTTCACTTTCTAGGCCAAGTTTTTTTGCAACAGAGTTTAAAATTCTTAAATTAGCTTGGTGAGGGATTAGCAAGTCGATATCTTTTTCGGTTAAATTTATTTTTTCTAGGCTGCTAATAACTGCTTTTGACATTTTTTCGACCGCATGTTTAAAAACTTCTTTACCTTGCATTTCTATGAAGCCAGCATCTTTTGTCTTTGATGTTCCGCCACTAGTTTTTAATATATCGCAAAAATTTCCGTCGGATTTTAAAGTTGAAGATAATATTCCTTTGTCATTGTCTTGAGTTTCTTGCAAAACAACTGCGCCAGCGCCATCGCCAAATAAAACGCAAGTATTTCTGTCTTGCC
This sequence comes from Rickettsiales bacterium, assembly GCA_965661355.1. Lineage (GTDB taxonomy): Bacteria > Pseudomonadota > Alphaproteobacteria > Rickettsiales > UBA1997 > CAMCFD01. Next base: position 5,169 of record CBFIDI010000040.1, read on the forward strand.
AATTAACTATTCTTGATAAAGTTTCAGCGCCCACAACCAAGGCATTTTTTGCTCCAGAAGTTTTTATGAATTTATCAGCAACAGACAAGGCGTAAACAAAACCCGAGCAAACTGCTTGTATATCAAATGCGAAAGCGTTATTTGCTTGTAATTTCGATTGTAAAATTGCAGCGGTAGAAGGAAAGGTTAAATCGGGAGTTGTGGTGGCAACAATAATTAAGTCTATATCTTCAGCTTTTAATGAGCAGTTATTTAATGCGTTTTTACAGGCTTCAAATGCTAAATCTGATGTAAGTTGAGATTCATCGGCGATATGCCTTTGTTTTATTCCGGTTCTTTCTTGAATCCATTGGTCTGATGTATCGACCAACTTTGATAATTCTTCATTGGTAACGATCTTTTTTGGTAAATATGAGCCAGTTGAGATAATTTTACTGTTTTTCATGAATTTTTCTAAGTGACTCTTTTTATTTTTTAGAAGAATGGTTTAGTTCTTCTATTATTTTATCATTAATTTTATTTTCAACAAGTGAAATTGCAACTTTTATGGCATTTGCAAATCCAATTTTATCTGTGCTGCCGTGGCTTTTAACTACAACGCCATTAAGGCCAACAAGCATTGCACCATTATGCATTCTGGGGTCTACTGCTTTTGTTACTTTTGACAGCGATGGGCCAGCAAAAAGATATCCAATTTTTGAAAAAATCGAGTCCATAAAACCCTCTTTAACAATACCAGCGACAAACTTAACAGTTCCTTCAATTGCCTTTAAGCATATATTACCAGAGAAGCCGTCAGTCACTACTATATCAACTGTTCCTTTAGCGATATCGTCACCCTCAACATAACCTTTAAAATCATCCTTGAGATGGCTATCTTTAAGTAAAGAGGTTACTGCTTTAACTTCTTCATGACCCTTTAATTCTTCTGATCCAACATTTAAGACGCCAATTGTTGGGTTTTCTAACTTCAGCACAACGCGTGCAAAAGCGTGGCCCATAAGTGCAAATTGATATAAAACTTCGGAATTACATTCTATATTCGCTCCCATGTCAAGTAAAACAGTTGCGCGCTTTCTTTGGTTGGGAATTGAAGTGATAATGGCTGGGCGAGAAATTGATTCTAGTGGTCTTAAAATAACTTTAGAAATCGCCATTAGGGCGCCGGTATTTCCCGCGGAAACTATAACATCAGACTTATTGTCTTTGACCGAATTAATTGCAAGGCGCATACTTGACTTAGTGCGCTTTCTGAGTGCGGTTGACGGTTTGTCGTCGTTAAGAACCGATTCTGAGGTATGAGTGATTGTGTAGCGATTTTTGAGATGACGAGAATTTTGAATTATGGGTAATATTTTTTCTTCATCACCAAAAAACTGAAATTGCACATCGTTATTTGTTGATGCGACAATGTCAGCTCCTTCAACGACAATTTGCGGAGCTCTATCTCCGCCCATACAATCTAGTGCAATGTTAAGTTTTTCTGTCACAATTATTTGTAATTTATAGTAATTAACTTTCTTTTGGCTCTTCCTTAGTCTTTTCTTGAATCACTTTGCGACCGTTGTAGTATCCGTCAACTGAAATATGATGAGCAAGCTTTAGTTCGCCACTAGTTTTATCTACGGTAACATTAGGAAATTTTGGGTCGTAAGATCCGTTGCCAGCTCTTCTATTGCCACGCCTAGCTTTCGATGTTTTTTTCTTAGGTACTGCCATTTTTCAATATAGTTTAAAGTGATAGCGCTTCTTGTTTTTCGTGTTATTATAATTTAATATTGAAACTAAGTAAAATGCAAATAGTTTTTAATCTTAATTTATAACAAAGTTAATAAATGCCCGATTGGCGCTTAATAAATCGAGATTTAAATTTTATTTTAATCAAATATAACGATAAGTGCAAAAACCTCTGTTTGATTAAATTATTGTTTAAATTTATTAATATCAAATATAAAATGTTTGATATTCAATAAAATATTATTATTGATAACTTTTAACATATAAAATATAATTATAAAGAAATTACATAAAAAAATCAACCCAAACTTATTAAAAATGTTTAATGTTAGTTTAAAAATATTAGTTATGATGTTTTTATTGGCGATAAACTCTTGTTTATCAAGGGTTGTAGAGCATGGATATCAGTTTGAAAATGTAGATTATGTATATTTGGAGCCTAATTTGACTTCTAAAAGTAAGGCTTATGAAATCATGGGTTCGCCGACATTCACTTCATTTTTAGGTGAAGAAGAAATTTGGTTTTATTATTCTGGCGACATTGATAACATGTTGTTTTTTAAGCCAAAAATAGTTAAAAGACAGATTGTAGAGTTAAATTTTGATAATTCTGAGACTTTGACGCAAATTAATAGATATAATTTGAAAGATGAAAGAGAATTTGCTTTTTCTCCTGATATTACCATTGTAAAAACGAAAGAAAAGGGATTTTTTAAAGAACTATTTGGTAATGTTGGTCGGGTTACTCCGCAGTAAATTTGTAATTATTTGAAAGATTTAAATATATTTTTTATAAAAAACGCGCCTATTAATTTATGAAATTTAAAAAAACTTTATTACCATTTTTATTGAGTTTAGCACTTTTACTTTCGTGCAAGTCTGAATTAAATTACACTTCTAATGTAGAAATATTTTGTCCTGAAGTTAGGGGTAAAAGGGTTCTGGTTTATGATATAGCGGTCAGCGAAGTTGTTGCATCGATTAAAGAACATATTGCGCGCAAAAAGAAAAATCATACAGATGAAAGATATGTTATATTGAAAAGAAGCGATGGAGGTTCGGTTATGATTGACGCGATTTCGCCCGAAGAAATGCAAAGATGTATTATTAGAGAAGTTGGTGATGATTCAATTAGAAGTTATGTCATAGATTCGTCTTATAATTGAAGATTAGTTAAGACATTTATCCCCTTGAGATATGTAATAATTCATATTAAATTAAGGCTATTAATAGCTCAAAGCCTTAATTTATATGAAAGCCGCCGTTACTATTCAACATTTTTTTAAAAGATTTCCAGATGATGAAATTTGTTTAAAGTATCTTTTTAAAACTCTTTACAGTAAAGATCATTAATGCCCTAAGTGTGGAAATAAAGGTAGATGGTATAGAAATAGAAGCAGAAAAGTCTTTTTCTTGAGGCGCAATCTTTGAGGGTTCTTCTACTTCTCTTCTTCTTTTTTTATCTCTTTTTTTTGATTAAACTCTTTGTAAAGCAATAAAAGCACAAGAAGTGGTGATGATCCAAGGCTCGTTACTACGATTATAGTTGCTGGTAATCCAAGGGTTGATATTACGGGGGCAAAAAAAGATGATATAAAGCTTATAGCGACAACCGCATAAGCTTTATATTCCCAAATTTTCTCAAACAACGATGAAAGGGAGTCGATTTTTTCGATTTTTGACATAGATTTCTAAATAATTAATTCCAAAAAAACCTTACTTTATTCTGTAAGAAATCAATAATCAAACTTCTACATATGTCAAAGGGATAAGCATCTTAAATAATGTTATTTACTATTTTTTAGCCCTGAATAATTGATTATAAAGTTGAAATGCCATTATATCAAATATCATTTTTTAACAACAATATATCTGTTATAAATTAATCGCTAAATTTAGCGTGAAAAACTCACGAAAATATTGATTATAACCTTTTTTGATATAAATTTATTAATAATTAAATTTAAACCATTCTAAAACAGTCCTTTTCTTCTATTAGTAACTTTCTTAGCATTTTATTATTAAGGCCATGCCCTGATTTAAAGGCTTTAAAGTGACCAATGAAATAATGCTTTGCTAAGTAAATATCGCCGATAAAATCTAGTAATTTATGGCGCGCAAACTCGTTTTGATAACGCAGGCCTTCTTGATTTACAACTCCATTTTCGTCAACTAAAATTGCATTACTGAGAGAGCCGCCTTTTGCTAGGCCAATTTTATTTAAATGTTCAATTTCATGTTTGAAGCCAAAAGTTCTGGCGCGGCAAATATCATTTTTAAAAGAAGCGAAATTGCTGTGGTAAAAGAATTTTTGTTGTTGAATTTTGGGGTGATCGAAGCTGATTTCAAGGTCGATTGAGAATTCTGCGGCGGGTTCTATTTCAATATATTTGTCTTCATCTTCTATTTTGAATTTTTTGATGATTTCTATTAATTTTCTTGGTTCTTCTTGGTTTTGTATTCCGGCGCATTCAAGTAAAAAAACAAAAGGTTCAGAGCTTCCGTCCATAACCGGTACTTCTTGATTGTCAATCTCGATTAATAAATTGTCTATTGCACAGCCCCAAATTGCTGCCATAAGATGTTCGATTGTTGATATTTTGACACCAAATTCATTTTCAATTGTGGTTCCAAGTTGGGTGTTGGTAACATTTTGAAAATCTGCTGAAACAATAGATTTTTTACTTTCAACATCGGTACGCTTAAAGATTATTCCGCTATTAGGTTTTGATGGCTTCAGGGTCATTATAACTTTATTTCCAGAATGTATTCCGACGCCAGAGCAAGAAATTTCGCTATTTATTGTTTTTTGAGATGTGGGCTGCATTTTTTTAATTTTTTAACTTATTTGTAAATTTTTTTGCTAGAATAACGAGTTGTTATTTTTATAAAATCTTTCTTAAAAATCCTCATCTATCTGATGTTATTGATGTTATTATAGAAGTCAAAAGTGAATATATCAAAAGGTTTTTTGTTACAAATAATTACAATAATAAGCCGTAATAGCAGTTTAACAAGGTTGAAATTGCAACAAATTTAGCTTAAATTAGATTAAGTTCTTTTAAAACTTGTTCAATTTTTGATTTAGCATCTTTTGAAGGGTTCGTTAAAGGTAGGCGAATTTCGTCGCTGCATAAATTCATTAAATAAGCCGCATATTTTATCATAATTGGATTAGTTTCGCAGAATAGGACGCTGTTAATTTTATTTAGCTGGTCTTGCTTTGCTAACGCTTCTTTAAAATTTTGATTTTGGCATAAATTTTGAACTTCTTTACATTCTTTGGGTAAAATATTTGAGGTAACAGAAATTATGCCATTGCCACCCATAGCATTAAAGCCGACGGCTGTAGAATCTTCGCCCGAAAGGTAAGAAAAATTGTCTTTTTTAACTAGCGGTCTTAAGGTTGTTAAACGAGATAAATCGCCAGTTGCGTCTTTGATGCCGGCGGCAAATTTCATATTTGACAATTCGCTCAGGGTTTGGTCGCAAATATCAATAACCGAACGACCTGGAATGTTGTATATTAAGAAAGGGAGTTCGCATTTGTTAATTTGTGTAAAATGTTGAATTACGCCTTCTTTAGTTGGTTTGTTGTAGTATGGGGCGACAATTAAACAGCCATCGGCGCCAATTTCTTTGGCATGTTTTGTTAATGATACAGCTTCTTGCGTTGAGTTAGAACCGGTTCCGGCGATAATTTTGATTCTATTTTTTGCATGCTTAACGCATATTTCTATTATTTTATTATGTTCTTCGTGGGTTAGCGTTGGAGACTCTCCGGTAGTGCCGCAAGGAACAATGCCATCGACACCGCCATTAATTTGACTTTCAAGCAAGTTAATAAGTTTTTCTTCGTCAATTTTACCATTTTTAAATGGCGTAATAAGGGCGGTATATAATCCTGTAAACATATTAATTAATTAAATTTAATTGGTAGTTTTTATTAATTTTGACGCCCAATTAAGTTAAGTTATATTTAGAATTCAACTTAGCTTAAAGCTTTAACCGAGAAAGCTAAGGTTTTAAGTTAAAAACCGATGCATAAAATTAATAATTAACAACTTTGTTAAAATAGCGTATGAAATAATAATGTTACACTTTACTGACAAATTTGCAAGTTATTTTGCTTTGTAAATTGAAAATTTGCAAGAATTTTGTAGCGCCTTAAATAAACCTTGAAAATACTCGCGATACTAAAAATATTTGTAGCTAGTTATGGTTTTTGAAAAATTACTATGTTTAATATTAGGCTTAGTATATAAGGGCTGTTTAATAATGTTTTAGCTTTATAGTTTGGTTATTTATAAGGCTAAAATCTAATTAATTAATCATCGTTAGAATTTTTTAATATCAACCGAAATTATTCATTATTTTGCAATAATTAATCTTGGTGAATTATTTTAAGCCCCATAATGATCGATTGTAAAGCTAAAAATACTTTATAATGTTAAATCCCAATTTTAAATCTAAATTTAGGCTAAATAGTTTAGTTACCAAATTTATTGCAAAAAAACTCAACATATTCGCTTTTTATAATTTATATTTGATGGTGAATTTGTTAATCAAATTATTTAGCCTTTAGATAATATTTAAATATTAGGCTTTTTTGAAATCTGTCAAACAATTGCTGCAGAATTTGTTGTTAATGATTTTTGTTGATAAATTTATAATTAAGTTGACTATTTTGCTTCTAATTTTACTTAATTTGAAAGAGGGGTCTTGAAATTAGATGCTTTAAATAGATGTTTTAAAAGCTTGTTTTGATGATTAAAATTCAATAAGTTAGTAATGTAATATTTGCCAAATAATTTGTAAAACTATTTTTAGATTAAATGCCAAATTAAATGTAAAAAAAGCCAATTTAAGATTCAAATATTTGTTTGTTGAATTTTATTTAATGTCTTCATGAAAACAAATCTAAAAAATGCTTTATTTTTTATAAAAAAGCCTTAAAATACAAAATAAAGTTTTAATTAGTAATTTATTGTTAAAAAAAATGGAATTTCTATCTCAAAATTCACTGAATATTTCAAAACAATATTTGCCGATATTGTTTTTCTTGGTTATTGCTGTTGGCTTGTCGGTTATTGTTGCTGTAATACCTTTTATTCTAGCAAAAAGAAGTCCTGACAAAGAGAAAATTTCGGCCTATGAATGTGGTTTTGAGCCAGAGGGGCCAGTTAGAAATGAATTTGATGTGCAGTTTTATTTAGTGGCAATTTTATTTATCATTTTCGACTTGGAAATTGCATTTTTATTTCCTTGGTCGGTTGTTTTGAAAGATATTGGCCTTTTTGGTTTTTGGTCGATGATGGCATTTTTATTTTTTTTGACAGTCGGATTTGTTTACGAGTGGAAAAG
>CBFIDI010000041.1:0-12213 GCA_965661355.1 Rickettsiales bacterium
GATGGTAAGAAAATGGGCAAAACCGCCAATGGCGCAATTTGGCTTAATGAAGATCTTTTTGCGCCCTTTGATTATTTTCAATATTTTAGAAATGTAAGCGATAAAGATGTTTTTCGTTTTTTAAAATTATTTACCGATCTTTCGCAATCTGAAATTGAAGATTTAGAAAAACTTGAAGGGCAAGAAGTAAATAAAGCAAAAGAAGTTTTGGCTTTTGAGGCAACAAAAATTTGCCATGGGCAAGAATTGGCGCAACAATCACTTGAAAAAGCACGCGAAATATTTCTAAAAGGCAATAATAATGCTTATGAAGAATTTATAATTGATGAAGACAGCGAAGAATTAATACAAATTATGAAAGACATAGGACAAGTAAAATCTAATGGCGAAGCTAGGCGATTAATTCAAGGTGGCGGGGTTAAAGTTGACAACAAAACGGTTTTAGATGTTAGTCTAATTTGTAATTCTAGTTTTGACCTTCAAATTGGCAAAAAAAGATTTTATCGTGTGGTTTTTAAATAATTAATTAAGAAAAACGCTTAAATTTGGATATTTTAGAGCAAATCTTCCTTTTAAAGGGTTTTTTTGTCTTTTTAGAATTTACTTACCTAATAATAAATTTGTTTAGTGATTTTTTAAGATTTTAAACTTTCAATCGCTTTACGATAATCATTTGAAGAAAAAATATAAGAGCCGGAAACTAAAACATTGGCCCCAGCGCTAATTACTTGCTTAGCGGTTTCGTTATTTATTCCGCCGTCAACTTCTAAGTCGATATTTCTTCCGGTTTTTTCAATTTTTTCGCGTATTTTTTCAATTTTTTTAAGTTGGTTTGAAATAAATTTTTGGCCGCCAAATCCAGGATTTACGGTCATTACCAAAATTAAATCGACTTGATCCAAAATATAATCAAGTTTACTTTCGTGAGTTGACGGAACGATAGAGACTCCGGCTTTAACGCCAAATGATTTAATTAATCCTAGGCTTCTATCTAAATGCGTCGTGGCTTCAGCGTGTATTGTTATTATGTCAGAGCCAGCTTTGGCGAAATTTTCAACATGTTTGTCAGGGTTTTCAATCATTAAATGAGTGTCGAAAGGTAAGTGAGAATAGGTCTTTAAAGCCTTTACAACATTGTCGCCAATTGTAATATTTGGCACAAAACTTCCATCCATAACATCAATATGAATATAATCGGCGCCCGCTTCGGTAATCTCGGTAACCTGATAACCTAAATTGGCGAAATCTGCTGATAAAATAGAAGGGGAGATTTTTATATTTGACATTGTCTTTTAATAAAATTGCGATTTTTCAAGTAAAATTACTACATTTCTAGATTTTTGTCAAGAAAAAGGGTTGATTTGGCTAATAATTTGCTAATTATAAATATATAATACAATTTCTACATCTTTAATAGCTACATAATTACTTTATCTTTTTAAATAAAAAACTATCATAAAAATCTAGAGATACAGCCTAAATAAATTATTAAGTTATCAATTTTTCTAATAATTTGCGCTTATACAACCATTTTTTTCATCCAACAAATATTCTTGCAAATTTCTTTAAATATACAAAGCTATTATTATGATAAGTTCTGTCTTTAATTATCAAATTTGCCATAAAAAATTTATCATGATTTTGTAATTTCTCGTTTTTTTCATTAAATTATTTAGTTTAAACTGGTATTTAAAGATTTGAAATTAATATTATTTGCCTTTAAATATTTTTAGAAATAATTGCTTTTAACAAGAATTATGTTAAAATTAACAAAAATAATCAAATAAATTAAGTTAAGTCAATGGAAATCAAAATTTTTAATACTTTGTCGCGTCAAGAAGAGGTTTTGAAGCTAATTGACAAAAATCATTTAAAAATATATGTTTGTGGTCCGACTGTTTACGACCGTCCGCACCTAGGAAACGCCAGAAGCGCAGTAGTTTACGACATATTTGTACGATTTTTTCGCGAAATTTATGATCGCGTTACTTTCGTTCGCAATATTACTGATGTTGAAGATAAAATTAATCAGGCGGCCAAAGATAGAAATATTTCAATTCAGGAATTAACTGAAGAAATCACCAAGCTTTTTCATCGCGATCTTGACGGATTAAAGGTTTTAAGACCCGATTTTGAGCCGCGCGCGACAAAAAATATTCCGGAAATGGTAGAAATGATCGAAAAATTGATCAAAAATGGCTTTGCCTACGAGGCCAAAGGACATGTATTATTTGATGTTAAAGCTTACGAGAATTATGGTGAGCTTTCCAAAAGAAATATTGATGAAATGATTTCTGGGTCGCGCATTGAAATCGCTTCGTACAAGAAAGATCCGCTCGATTTTGTATTGTGGAAGCCTGCCAATGAGGGCGATGATAAATCTAGTGTTTTTGAAAGTCCGTGGGGCAATGGTCGCCCTGGCTGGCACATTGAGTGCAGCGCTATGAGCGTTAAATATTTAGGAGAAAATTTTGATATTCATGGTGGCGGGGCTGATCTTCAATTTCCGCATCATGAAAATGAAATTGCGCAAAGTAAATGTTCAAACTTAAATTCTAATTATGCTAATTATTGGATTCATAACGGTTTTTTAACTGTTGAAGGTGAAAAAATGAGTAAATCACTGAAGAATTTTATTACTGTAAATGATTTATTTGAAAAGGGCGAAAAAGGCATTGTAATTAGAATGTTGCTGCTTTCTTCGCATTATCGTAAGCCGCTTGATTTTTCTGAAAAAGGGCTTGAAAATTCAAAGAAATCGATTGAAAAATTCTATTCGGTTTTTAATTCTGAAATTCTTGAAAAATATTTTGAAGAGGGTTTTTCATTTGGTGGATCGGTTTTTCGTGATGAAATTCTTGAATTTCTATCTGATGATTTAAATTTGTCAAAAGTTTTTGCATTTTTACATTTAAAAGTTAAAGAGTTAAAAAAGGGTACAGACGAGCTTAAAATGAGCTTTATTGGCGTTTTAGAGTTTTTGGGCCTTTTAGATGAGTCATATTTTATTGATAATTTTAACAACGCTAAACCTAAAATTGACAAGGATTTTATTTTGGCCAATATTGAAGATAGAAAAAGGGCCAAAAAAAATAAAGATTTTGCGCTTGCCGATAAAATTCGTGACGAATTACTTGAAAAAGGTGTTGTGCTTGAAGATAAATCTGCGGAAATTGTCGAGTGGAAATTTATCTAAGAATATTATAATTTTGATTTTATTTTTCTTGCAAAAAAATCTCTAAATTCATCAAAATTGCGTGATTACCTTAAGATTATATTTTAAATGACTTTAAATAAAAACTAACTAAATAATTGACTAAAAATTTTCTGAACCCAGTTTTTAACTTAAACTTTAGTGATCTTTACAAGGTTGAAGGCCTTGAAAAGGTAAATTCTTATTTCTGTGAATTTTTTCAAGTTCGCAATTATGAGCTTTACAAAAATTTTTCTATTCTTAAAAAAGATCCAAAATATTTCGAAAAAAAAGAATCAGATTTAATTTTGATTGAGTCTGCGAAGATTCTAGAAGATTTTCTGGTTTTTTTATTCAATATTGAAAAGGAAAATAATCAACTTAGAGAATGTCATAAAAATTTATCTAAAATTCCTGTTGTAAAGAAAGATTTTGTTCAACGAGTTATTTTAAAGAAATATCGCACTATTCCTGATGATTTTAATGTTGACGGTTTTTTTATTCTTGATGATTTAAAGATTGAGTTTGGAGGCGGATCGTCAAAAGAAAAAATTTCCGAGAATTTTGCGCGCAGCTTTTTTAATGAAGATGAAATTTCTGAAGTTGAGGCTAGATTGGCTTCGGAAATTTCTAAATTAATTGCCTGTAAAGATTTAAGTAAAAATGAGGAAGAAAAATACCAAAAATTCATCAATTACGCAATTTGGGCTCTTTACTCAAAAGAAGGTAAAAAATTTCATGAAAGCGGCTCTTTATTTAAAATGCCACAAAAAATTGATTTTGATAATTTGGTTCGAAACGATATTGACTCTGATTTTAAAGAGCGAAATGAATTTAATTTGACCGATTCTGGCTTTAATGTTAATCAGGCGTTAAGCGAGGCTAATTATTGTATTTTTTGTCACAAACAAAGTAAAGATTCTTGTAGAAAAGGACTTAAAGAAACAACGAGAATTGATAAAAGTAATATTTTAAATGTTAAGAAAAACCCGATCTTAACTGAAAATATAGCAAATATTTCTTCTGGCAATGTCAAAATTTCAGATTCTAAAAATCTCTTAACTAAAACTGGTAATTCTCAAGTAAATTTTGCAAATGACAGTAAAAAGCAAGAATTTAAAACGGGCTTTAAAAAAAATCCGCTAAATATTTCGCTTGAAGGTTGCCCTTTAGATCAAAAAATTTCGGAAATGAATCAGCTTAAAAGCGAGTTTTTTTCGATTGGTTCAATTGCAATTGCAATGATCGACAATCCATTGCTAGCAGGCACCGGTCACAGAATTTGCAATGATTGCATGAAGTCTTGTATTTTTCAAAAACAAGATCCGGTCGACATTCCGCAAATTGAGTCACGTGCTTTAAAAGATTTATTGTCTTTGCCTTTTGGTTTTGAAATTTATTCACTTTTAACGCGCTGGAACCCTCTTAAATTTGGTGAAGAAATGGCGAAAAAACCAAGCAACAAAAAGGTTTTGGTAGCTGGTCTTGGTCCGGCGGGCTTTACTTTGTCGCATTATTTACTAAATCAGGGTCATGATGTTGTGGCGATTGACGGGCTTAAGATTGAGCCGCTAAATCCAGAAATTTCAGGAATTGACGAAAAGGGAAATATTGCCGCTTTTAAGCCAATTAAGTTCGTTGATGAAATATACGAAGGCCTGCAAGATCGTTTAATTCAAGGCTTTGGAGGCGTAGCAGAATATGGAATTACTTCTAGATGGGACAAGAACTTTTTAACAATAATTCGACTATTGCTTGAGCGAAGGTCGAACTTTAGAATGTTTGGAGGCCTTAGATTTGGCTCTTCGATTAATGATTTTCAGGCTTTTGAAGAATATCAATTTGACCATATTGCGCTTTGTATTGGCGCAGGAAAACCTAATATTGTTGATATTAAAAATAATTTTGCGAAAGGCGTTCGGTCTTCGTCCGACTTTTTAATGGCGCTTCAATTAACAGGGGCTTTTAAGAAAAATTTATTTACTAATTTGCAAATCCGACAGCCAATTATTGTTATTGGCGCAGGTCTTACTGGGGTTGATACAGCAAGTGAAGCTCAAGAATATTACATTTTGCAAATTCAGCGATTTTTTAAACGCTATACTAAGCTTGCAAATAAATTTGGCGAAGAATTTGTGCAAAATAAATTTACTATTGAAGAAAGTAAAATTGCGAATGAATTTTTATCTCACTATCAAGAATTAACCGAAATTGGCAAAGAAAAATTCTTAGAAAAATATCATTCAAAAATATTATACCGCAAAAGAATTCAAGACTCGCCTTCTTATCGCTTAAATCATGAAGAATTAAAAAAAGCGTTAACGCAAAAAATTGAATTTGTCGAAAATCAAGAGCCGCAAGAAGCTGTTTTGGATGAATTCTCTCACATCAAGGCTTTAAAAACGAAAAATGGCGAATTTTTTGATTGTAAAACGCTTTTAATTGCGACTGGAACCGTTCCTAATGTTTCGGTGAAAATTGAAGATCATTTAAATTTTGAGCTTAACGGAAAATATTTCAAGCAAATTGACGAAAATTTTAATGAAATTCAGCCAAGTTTTTCGCCAAAATCAGATAAATTAAGCTTTTTTACAAGAATTGATAAAAGTAAAAAGGCAATTAGTTTTTTTGGCGACCTTCATCCAAATTTTGAGGGAAATGTTGTTAAGGCAATGGCCAGCGCAAAAATAGGCTGTAAGAAAATTGATAAAATTTTAATGGAAATTGAGGTCGAGCAAAAAGACTTTTCTGAAAAAGATCAAAAAAATCAGCAAAAAGAAAGCTTTTTTAGTAAAATAAATCAAGATTTTGCTGTTAAAATTCATAGAGTTGAAAAAGTTTCGAAATTTTTAAATGAAATTGAGATTAAGGCTCCACTTTTAGCAAAAAATTCTTCGGTTGGTCAAATTTTCAGGCTTCAGAATTATCACGCTTTAGCGCCACGCAAAAATAACCAAATTTTAGCGATGGAAGGGGTCGCGGTAACGGCAACCAAAGTTGATAGAAAAACTGGAGTTATTACTGGTATTATTCTTGATTATGGGGGGTCGACTAGTTTTATTAAAAATTTTAAAGTTGGCGAAAATGTTATTTTTATGGGCCCAAGCGGAAAGCCAACCGAAATTAAAGGTGGTCAAACCGTTTTGTTAATTGGCGGCGGCAGGGGTAACATGCCTTTAACTTCAATTGCCGAAGCTTTTAAGCAGCAAGGTTCAAAAGTTATTTTTGTGGCAAGTTATCGAAAAAATGAATTTGTTTTTCGTCAATCAAGAATGGAAAAAGCTGCTGATAAAATGATTTACGCAATTGAAGAAGATCCAAATCTAGAATTTTCAGAGCCGCAAACTAAGCAATTTAAGGGAAATGCAACTGAGGTTTTAAAACAATATTTTGCAGAAAATAAAGGTGAAAAGATTGACCGAATTTTAACAATTGGCGGCGATAAAATGATGGCAGAAATTGCAAAAATTCGTCATGAAAATATTATTGAAGAAATTGCCGACGCTCCAATTGCAATTACTAGTTTAAACGCTTCAATGCAATGTATGATGAAGGGGGTTTGTTCTCAGTGTCTTCAAAAAAGACAAAAAGACGGTGGTGGTTTTGAATATTTTTACGCTTGCGCAAACCAAGATCAAAATATGGACAAGTTAGATTTTAAGCATTTAAGTGCAAGGTGCGATCAAAATTCATTGCAACAAAAAATGACACAAATGTGGATCACCTTAACTAACGATACTTGAAATTTAAAAAATCATAATTATCTTGACAATGACCAAAAATTTAAATATTGTTTTAGTATAATATTTTTGAACAAAGTTTCAAATTTAGCTAAAGTTATAACAAGATGAAAACAAGGTTTTTTTAGATTAATATTAACTAATTATTTAAGTGAGGAAATATGTCAAATTTTAGACAAAATACAAAATCTTACGCCTCTTCTGTTTCAGGCGTATCTTACGATGCTGGTCTTAGGTCTTACATGGTAAGTGTTTACAACTATATGATGACAGCCCTAGGAATTTCAGGTGTTGTGGCGTTTTTAACTTCAAATTCTCCGGCCATGATGAACGCTTTATTTGGCTCGCCATTGGCTTTTGTTGTTATGCTTGCGCCACTTGGTTTTGTGTTTTTCTTTAGTTATAAGTTAAACTCAATTTCGGCGCAAAAAGCCAAGACTTATTTATGGGTTTTTTCAGTTTTAATGGGTCTTTCTCTGGCTACAATTTTTGTTGCCTATACTGGCACAAGCATTGCTAGGGTTTTCTTCATTTCGGCTGCAACCTTTGGATCTATGAGTCTTTATGGTTACACAACTAAAAAAGATTTAACCGCTTGGGGTTCTTTTTTATTCATGGGCCTAATCGGAGTAATCATTGCTTCTGTTGTTAATATTTTCTTAAAAAGTTCCGCCCTAGAATTTGCAATTTCTGCAATTGGTGTCTTGGTTTTTGTGGGCTTAACAGCATATGATACGCAAAAAATTAAACAAAATTACTACCACAGTGCCGACAAAGAAACAATTGCTAAAATGGCTGTTTCTGGCGCTTTAAATCTTTATTTAGACTTCATAAATCTATTTTTAATGATGCTAAGATTATTTGGCGAAAGAAGGTAAATTTATTTTACTTAAGTAAAAACTAACATAAAGGCCTCGTTTAATTTACATAAAAACAAAATTTATGTAAATTGAGCGGGGTTTTTTTTGTTTTAAACGCACCTTAAAAAACTAAATCATATTAATGTTCATTGCTTAATCATTATTTTTATTATTTTAAATATGGCAAAGTTTTATTTTTAAAACAATATTTGCAAATCGTAATTTATTTAATAAATATCTCCCATAAAATTAATGAATGCTAAATTTTGCCTTTAAATACTGGTTAGTGCTAAATAATTTGATTAATAAATTATTATCAAAAACAAGGTTCGCCTAACTATTTATTGAGTTTTTTATGATATATTTAATAATTAAATTACAGCAGAAAATAAGAATTTAAAGGTAGAGAGCGATATAATGCTATAAAAATGAGTAATATTCTGTAATGTTATAAAAGTTGTGACAATGATTTTATTGATTAAGTTTTAACGGATAAATGGTCAATTTAAAATTAAAATCATATTTGCATCAAGCGCTCTTTAAAGCTTTATTTTAGAGGTTAAGTTTTAAAATTATACAAAAACTTTGTGGCCAGTTTTTAATTGTAGATCTAGTAATTAAATTAAGATGAATAAATTAATTTTTAAGGGTTATATTCGTCATTATTAGTGATTTTAAAAATTTAATTAATTGCCTTTACAAAAGTCTAAAAATGTGGTACAATATATTGTTGTTAATTTTTTAAGATTTTACGGCTAAAGTTGAATTTTTATCGCGTTAAGTAAAAAAGAAAAATATAGCTAATTATCAATATTATAAAAATATAAAATAATGCCAAATCCAAGGTTGAAACAATTAGAAGAAAGACAAAAACGGGAAAGTGAACATAAAAAGAAATTGGAAAGTCTTGGCAATATAGCTGCGCAAATATTTGACATCAAGACAGAACTGCTAAACCTTCCAGACATTAATGACGAAGATTTTGCGCTTCTTAGCGAAAGCGGTGGTAAGCCTGAACAAAAAATTGTTGACCAAAATTTAGAAGCCGAAATTGGCTTAACACCCACTTTGTACGGACCTGAAACTATACGGCCAGGCCAAGATGCAAAGGGTTGTGTATATTACAAATCGAGAGGCGGTAGTGGTCTAAATCTACCTGAAAATACTTTGATATATCATGATAAAGTACAAAATTGTTTATACTACTCAAATGGTAATAATGGATTCGATAAAATTGATAATGGTGAAGCAAGCATAGAAGAATTTATAAATAAACATTTAGATCCGCTAGAGGTTGATCTTTTCGTCCAAGATAATTTTTACGTAAAACTAGTTTATAGCCAAGATGGAGAAATAATTAATGTTAAACCATTTGTAGAACAAAAAACTACATGGATAATTCACGACCATTCTGTTGCAATAAATGAAGTATCTAATACTGAACATTTTGAATTAAATAGCCTTGAAAGATCTCTTGATCAGGCCAATGAAGATTTAGAATTATTTCAAGCAATTAAAGAAGGTGAAAACAATAGATACAAAATAAAACTAGACGAAAATGATAAATTATTTAAAAGAAAAAAAGAAGAAATACAAAGAAAAATTGAATTTTTAGAAGTTCAATTTACAACTAAATTTGAAGGCGCTTATATCAGAAACCATGTTTTAAAAATAGAAAATCAGTTAAAGGGTGAAAATTATTTAAAAGACATACAATTCTTTGAAGATAGGCAATATGTTTTTGGTTATACCATAATCAGTGAAAAACCGCTTGAACTTAAACCTTTTATTCATAAAAAAGAAGCATACAAAAAAGCTAATGACGAAGGTCAAGAAAGACCAGTTAATATTTATAACATCACTACAAATTTAGCATTACTAAAACGCTTTGAAAGAATGTTGGGCCCTGAAAATATTAAACAGGAACAGCAAGATATTAGAAATGATATTTATAAAACAACTCAAAAACTTAATTCATTAAGTGAGTCAATAAATAGTATTGAGAGAGAAATTTATAATATTAATGAAAGTCTCGAAAGGACTTCAAGCAGTGAACAAGAAGATGATGATCTGGAGAAATTAGGAAATCTAACGGAACAACTACAGTACCTTGAAAGAATACTGAATTCGCAAGAGCAAAAACAGGGTAAGCTATTCGAAGATCTTGAATTATTAAGCAAAGAACAAATAGAATTTTCTGATACCAAAAGCCAAGCGAGCATTGATCATGACCAAGCGACAAATAAGACAATATTAGACCAATTTACAGATATAAACAAAGTTACCACATTTTTCGCAATTGCAACGCGAGAATTTCTTAAAGAATATGACAAAAGGCATAAAAAAGGTTTGAATCTTGGCGGTATAAAAAGTGACCTAACCAAGCCGCAAGCAAGGCTTTATTCTGCGGCGCAGGGCAGGAGTACTAACGCCAATTCTAGGCCAGTAAAAAAAACTAAAAAGGATATTAAAAAAAGAGAACTTAAGCTTAAAGATCAAGAAGTATATTCCTATGTTTTTCCGATTGGCCAAGCTCGTGTTCAAAGTAAAAATAGGCAGTCTGACACAAATGATTTTGTGAATCCTGGTAGGGTGGTGCCACTGGATATTGTAATGGGTTGGCTTAAAAATTCTGCTGACCAAAAAACCAAAGATTCAATTAAAAGTCAATGTCATAATTCAAATGAAGATTTGGAAGACTTAATTAACGAATATTATAAGACAGAAGCAAAAAGCAGAGATGAATCTTATTATGTAGGTAGTAATGGCGCAATTTATAAATATGATCAAAATAATAATGCGTTTCAACCTATTGACGCTAAAGAAATGCATGAAAAGGTTGGCAATAAAAAATATGAAACAAGGTTAGTTGCTTCAGGAGATGTTAATTACGACCTAAAAATTAAGGTAGATTTCAAAGGGCGCGAAGTTCAAAGGCAACCCGCGGCGCCACAAAATGATAATTTAGCAAGGGCTTCTGTAAGGCATAATCAACGGCCATATCCAAGTTCATCTCCGCAAGGCCTGTCATCAAGGTCGCTTGCTGGGTCAGAAAGTTTAGAATCAGCTTTACTCAAAGAAAAAGAATTTCCATTGCAACTTGGTGTATTATGTCAAATTACTAAAAATAGATCTTCTCATGGCGATTCTTCGTTTAATTTTGTTATAGATATTGTAGAAGTTCCTAGTGACTCCTATGGTAAATTTATAGGAATGTCCAAAGGGGACAAAATTACTGTAAGCAGCAGTACAGATATGACCATTGCAGAAGTTCAGGAATATTTTCAGAAACACAAAATGTTCTCAGAGCCCAATTTTACAAAATCTGCATATCAGCGCAAAGTTGAAATAGGTACTCAAGGCCGCACTGAGCATACTCCAAAAAAACAAGTTGACGGACATAATTTAAATTTTAATCCAGATTTGAATTATAATCATGAAAATGCTAATAGCTATATTGCTGGTCAAGATAAGCATTGGTTCGATCCTAGAAAGGCATTGTTAAAAAGCTTAGAAAAAGAAAAATCGAAGCAAGGAGGACCGAACCAGCGCTTGATAGATGGGTTTGAAGGAGAGCTGAGGGGTGTTTTAAATGCTAATGGCGGTAATTATGGTCGCGCTATGTAATTTTCTGTGACCGAAGCCGCACTAATAATATATTAATAAGCTTTTAAGATGAAATTGATTTAATTTCTATCAAATATATCTTTACTTTTTAAATAAAGATATATATAATTTTTTCTACGATAGAGATATTTCGCCTAAACAAACAGAAAATTACCTTAAAATATTAGCCCAAAGCCTTTAAAGCTTAGCTAAAATTTTTTTTGTCAAATATTCCTTGGTAGCTCAGCGGTAGAGCAGTTGACTGTTAATCAATTGGTCGGGGGTTCGAATCCCTCCCAAGGAGCCACTTCTAAATGGTACTATCCAGTACTCATAATTACTCACATTTACCAACAAATACTATCTTCGTTTTCTCTAGATTGCTTGATTCTACTGGGACTTGCTTACTTTTCCTAAAATTTACTAACCGCTACTAAAAAGGAGATAAATTTACTAATCATTACCCATTTATTCTCTTATTTTACTCATTTGGAGACAATGGTGCTAATGGAATAGCGGATCTTTTCAAACTTATTCGTTACGAGGCTTGATTTTACTGCGCTTACTGAAGCTAAGTGGCAGTGGAGATTTGGAGAGAAATAATTTTTTTGATAACCCTATTAATTCCGAAAGATTGCTTATTAGGAGTTTATGAAATAAAATTTTTTAATTCTAAAAAATAGAATTTAATAAGAACAGACTAAGTAATAAAATTTCAGAAATAGATGACAACTCAGGAAAAATCAGAATTGAAACATAGGGATTTTTTTTGGAAGACTCCGATAGAGCGAGCAATTTTTGGATTTGAATCAGA
>CBFIDI010000042.1:0-11937 GCA_965661355.1 Rickettsiales bacterium
TAATTTCTAATATAGTCTTTTTCATCATAGCATTCAGAGGCGAAAACAAAGCAAGAAGTTTTTCTATCTTTAAATTTTAAAACTCGCCAATATCCAGAAGGAACATATAAAGATTGGTTTGGCTTTGACAATACAAACTCAAATTTTTCTTTACCATTATCTAGCGTTATTTCTACGCAACCACCAACCGCAACAAAAAGCTGTTTTAAAACTTTATAGGCGTGCTCTCCCCTAACTTAGCCGGACGAAGCATTGGTAATATAATAAACTCTTTTTATATTAAAATCTATTATCTTCTCAATTTCGAAGAAAAATAAATCTCCGCGATTATCCGAAATTCCTTCTATTTCAATTATTTTAGGCTTAGAAAAGTCTTGCTTCATGGTTATTTAATTAGTGATTTTATTTTTTGCCCAACGCTTTTTATAAATCTTCTATAAAAAGGCTTTTTGTTTATAATTTCGTTCATAATTCCTAAATAATTATTTTCGACTAAATCAGAAAAATCTTTATTAATTAAAAAACCAAAATCACTTTCGGCTATTTTAATATTTTTATCTTCGTCCAAGAATTTATAAATTTCTTCAAGGGCAAAATGCTTATGATAAACAGATTCAACTTCTAAGGCTTTTTTAGCCAACAAAAATGGAATTATATCAATCGTAATTTTTTTATCATATTTTTTATATTCAGGAAATATTCTCAAAAAATAATTCAAATCGGTAATTTTTAGATATCTTTGCAATATTTTATGGCTATCAAAAATTAACCTTTTGCGCATTTTTGCGGTATTAGAGCTTAAATTTCTATCATTTGAAATGCGCCTATATTTTACCAATCTTTGCGGCAGAATATAAAATTCGCAACCACTTAAACAAAGCCTGACCCACAAATCGAAGTCATGAGCTTGAATCATTCTTTCGTCAAAACCATTTACCATCTCAAATATTCGCCGTGAAATCAAAGCGGACGGAGCCAAAAGGCAATTTCCTTTAAAAAAGAAATGCCTCGATAATTCATGATTTGAAAATTCTTTACATAAAAAATATTTATCAAATCTCTTGGTTTTTTTATCAAGAATATTATCTTCCCCATCAATTACCGTTGCTTTTGAGAAGATGGCCTCGTATTTTGGGTTTTTTTTCAAAAAACCAATTTGCTTTTCAAGCAAATTTAATTCCGCAATATCGTCAGAAGCAAAAAATTTTATATATTCCCCCTTCGCTTTTTTTGCCGCTATATTTGCAGATCGACAAAAGCCAACATTTTTTTCAAGAAAAATAGTGGTTATTCTTGGGTCGTCAAATTCTTTTATAATATTAACACTGTTGTCACTTGATGAATCGTCAATTATAATTAATTCAAACTCCTGAAAAGTTTGATCCAAAAAACTCTGAATAGACTTAGCTACGAATTTTTCATGATTGAAAGATGTTATTATAACCGAGACAATTGACATGATAATTTTTTATTGGCAAGAGAAAAATCTAACCTATATTTCTCCAATATGATTTCGATATTATTATATTCTTTATTTGTTTTGAGTCAAATATTTTTACTTAAAGAATGCGCTCGCGCGACAAAAATAGTTGACCCACAGGTCTTGTCTTTAAGTACTCCTGATAGCTTTAGGGGTTAAAAACCTTTGACAGATTTACAAATCTTACTCTCTAATTCCAGTAAATAACTTGTAAATTATATATTTAATTGCGTGATATTTCGCAAATTAACAAATATTTTATTTAAATAATATTTGGTCAGTGACTCTAATATTTGTCGTATATTTTAATTTAATTGACTTATATTAACCGATTTTTTTAATTAATTTGTTTTGTATCTTTAAATTTATCAAAATCGTATCTGGGTTATAAGTCTTGATTTTCATGATGATTTTTGTTTAAAAAATAAACTATTTATGTGACTTTAAAGATAGAAAAATATATTCAATTATTATTTTTAAACCAAACCCTAAACTCAATTATTAAACAAGGATCGCCCTGCTTTTAAAAATACATCAAAAAGGTGAATTTTTTATGATTAAGATAGATTTCTTTTAATAATATTTCTAATAGCACTAATAGATTCAAGTGCTATGTCGCGTATTTTAGCATCGAAGCTAATATTCTTCTTAGCCCATTCCTTTACCCAAGGCTTGGCAACTATCCAAATATTTAAATCTTCGTCAAGCATTGTTCCTGTTCCCTCAACCAACATTATAGTTTTTTGCAACAACAAAAGTTCGGGTTTAGTAGAAATTTTAAACTCTTGCGTCATTTCAATTAACTGCTTTAAAACTTCGGAAAATGAGATATCTTTAATAGAATTGCCAACCATGCGCTCGCCTATTTTTTGACAAGAAACAGTTAACTCATATAAATTAACATCTTTAGGCACAATTCCGGCCTGAATATGTATTTTGGCCACTTTTTCATAATCTTTATTTATATAAGCAATTAGAATTTCAGCAATTGCAATTCTTAGATTTTTGTCAATTTCACTCATAATGCCAAAATCTACTACTGCAATATCGCCATTTTTTAACAAAAACAAATTACCCGGATGCATATCAGCATGAAAAAAGCCATTTTGATAAACTTGAACAAAATAAGCAATCAGAAAATTTTCTGCTAATTTTTTATTGTCAAAACCCGAAAATAGTATTTTTTCTTTGTCAGAAAAAGCAATGCCGTCAATCCATTCTAACAATAATATTTCTTTTGAGCAATATTGAGCGTAAATTTGCGGAACATAAAAACCTTGAACCTTTTTCATTTCTTTCTTAAACCTTTTTGCCATTGCTGCTTCGCGCATTAAATTTAGCTCGGTTTCGGCCGATCTTTTTAAAACATTATTAATGTCATTTAGGACTTTTGATAGATTTTTTGAAAAAACATAAATAATATAAACCAATATTTTTAAGGTTAATATGTCGCGCCGAGCAGTTTTTTTAATTTTGGGACGCAATATTTTCACAGCAACTTTTTCCCCTGAATTTAAACGCGCTTCATGAACTTGAGATATTGAGGCCGAGGCCTTGGCTTTAAGATTAAATTCGGCAAAAATTTCGTCTAATTTATTACCAAAATTATTTTTGATAATTCTTTTAACTTTTCTAGAAGAAAATGGCCTGACTTTATCTTGAAATTTCGATAAAATTTGAGCTAAGTTTTTACCAATTAAATCAGGTCGCGTCGACAGAGTTTGACCTAATTTAATAAAAGAAGGCCCAGAAAAGTCGAGAAAATAATAAATAGATTTCTTTTTTAATAGTGGATACAAAAAAGCAAACAGCAAAGATAGAAATAATAACCGAAAAATGTTAAGAAATGCAGAAAAATATAAAAAAACCATAAAAATGATTTTTGAGTTATTTAGTTATTATAAAGTAAAATTAAAACACCAGCTATATTACGCCAAACCCAATTTTTAAACACTGGAATTAATTACCATAATTGTAAAATTTTCAATATTTAATGAATTATTTAGTCTAAAAAATTCATCGCAAGAATTATTTTTAACTGTGATTTTCTTAGCAATATTTTAACACATAAATAGTTAATTGAAAATGATATAATTTCGCTTTCATTAATTTAACAGAACTCTTGGGATAAAATTTACCTAAAAAGGAATTAAATCTTGGCCTTTAAAGCTATATTCAAGCAAACCATAAAATAACAGATTAAAAATAGTGGCCGCAAAAACAAGAAGTTATTTCTTTAAAACAGCTGTTGGTGGTTGTTGCGGCTTATTAACTTCAACATCAATCATATTTAAATCAATTTCTACACCAGCCCAGCTAAAAAGTTTATTTAAAAGCTGAGAAATAATATTAAGAATATTACCTGTAACCTCTTGAATTCTTAATACTACTGTTTTAAAGGCTCCGGCTGCTTCGGGTGACAAGTTAAGGATTGCCGAAGCTTCTTCAACGCTAATTATATTTAAAGTTAGCATTATTAATAAAATAGAAAATGCCGTTGAAAAAAGTACAAAAAAAGTTCTTAAGGTGAAATATGTAAGTAAATCGTTATACATTTTAACTGATTGGTTATATTTTTAACATATTATATAAAAACTATTTTTGGCTAAATTGTCAAGAAAAATCTTAGTTTAAATGTCATTTTTAACATATTTTGCAATATTGCAAAAATCTTCAAGCGACAATTCTTGAGCTCTAAATTGTGGATTAATATTATTTTCAGACAGAATTTCTTCCAAATTTTTAGTAAGCCTTAACTTCTTCAGTGAAGATTTTATCATCTTTCTTTTTTGGTTAAATGCACTGGCGCTCGTTTTTTCTAATTTAGAAATTTCAATATCGTAAACTGGTTTATTGCAAGGGTTTATTTTTATAATTGCCGAAGTCACTTTTGGTGGCGGCGTAAATATATTTTTGTTAACTTCAAATAATATTTTACTTGTAGATAAAAGTTGACATATTATTGAAATTCTAGAATAGTTTTTATCGCCCTGCTGAGCAGCAATTCTTTGCGCCACTTCTTTTTGTAGCATTAAAGTTAAAGATGAAAAAATTTGATATTTTTTTAACCATTTTAACAAAAGCGCAGTGCCAATATTGTAAGGCAAATTAGAAATTACCTTAATTTTTTCATTTTTATGCGATAATTCTTCTTGACTCTGACAATTTTTTATTGAATTTTCTGATAAATTTCGCCCCTTTACAGCAATGTTATCATTTAAGTCTTGAGAATTTTTGCTATTTTTATTTAACCCGTTTTGTTCGCCTTGTAAAGCAAGATTTAGCAATTCTTGCTCGTTTATTTCTAGCGCATCTTTGTTAATTATTATTATTTGGGTTTCATGATAAAATTCTTTTATTTCATTTAAAATTTCGATACAACGACGATCTTTCTCGACAAGAATCAATATTTTTGGCCTTAAATCCAATATTGATTTGGTAAGACTTGCTGGCCCAGGACCAATTTCCAAGATTATCTCATTTGAAAAGTCGCTTTTTGAATTTTCAAGAGCTGATTTTGCAATTTTATCGGTAAAATTCTTATCTAAGATAAAGTTTTGTCCTAAAGATTTTTTAGCATCAAGACCATATTTTTTAATAAATTCAGATGTTGACGGTAATTTTTTATTTGTCATTTACAAATAATTTATTAAAAAGGTTGAATTTAGATTGTTGTTTGATAGATCTGTAAATATTTATCGCCAAATGTTGTTGTAAAAAAGTAAAAGTGACTCTTGGCTGTGGTTGTTTTTGAAAATAAAATATGCTAGAGCCCGCCTTTTAATGTCATTTTATAAGAAATAATAATTATAAAACCAGCCAAAAGAATATAGTGGCTGGTTTTTTAATAAATTTAATGTTGCTAATTTTTATTATGACTTATATATGAACCATCTTATATTAGCTTAAGCGGCAATTAATTTTTTAGCTTCGTGATAATCATAGCCTAAATCTTTGGCCACGGCTTCAAATGTAACTTTGCCGTTATAAACATTTAAGCCATTTAAAAGATTGACATCATCTTGAAGAGCTTTTTTGTAACCTTTATTAGCAATATCAAGAGCAAAAGGCATTGTTGTGTTTTGCAAAGCCAAAGTTGAAGTTCTGGCAACCGCACCTGGCATATTAGTAACGCAATAATGAACTACGCCGTGCTCAACATAAGTTGGTGAAGAGTGCGAAGTTGGCTTACTGGTTGCAATACAGCCACCTTGGTCAATTGCAATATCAGCAATTACCGAACCATTCTTCATCCTTTTAACTTGGTCTTCGGAGATTATTTTTGGAGCCGCGGCGCCTGGAATTAAAACCGCACCGATTACCAAGTCTGAATTCAAAACATAATCTTCAATATTTTGACTTGAAGAATATAAAATATTAGCAGTACTACCGAAAATGTCGCTTAAATAGCGAATTCTTGGCAGTGATTTGTCTAAAATAGTAACATTTGCACCCATTCCGATGGCTACCTTAGCGGCATTTGTACCCGACACTCCGCCGCCAATAATGGTGACATTTGCAGGAGCAACACCCGGAACTCCACCAAGCAAAACTCCGCGTCCACCCTGAGATTTTTCTAAGGCTTTGGCGCCAGCCTGAACCGATATTTTGCCAGCAACTTCACTCATTGGAGCCAAAAGTGGCAATGTTGAATCATTTGCAGTTACAGTTTCAAAGGCAATAGCAACAGCCTTAGAATTAATTAATGATTTTGTAAGCTCTGGTTCGGCGGCTAAATGCAAGAAAGAAAATATAATTTGCCCCTCTCTGATTTGTTCGCACTCAATTTTTTGCGGCTCTTTGACTTTAAGAATCATTTCGGCTTTTTTGTAAATATCCGCCATTGAATTGACAATAGTAGCGCCGGCACTTTCATATTGTTCGTTCGTAAAGTCAATTGACGCGCCTGCGTTATTTTCGACAATTACTTCGTGACCAGATTGAACAAGTTCTATAACGCCAGCGGGTGTTGCGCCAACGCGATATTCATGATCTTTGATTTCTTTGGGAATTCCTATAAGCATAATTGGCAATTTATTATTTAATATTAAGGAATTTTAAATTCTAATAATTTGAAAATTAATTTGCAAGAATAAACTAATTTACAATTGGGCTCTGGCTTTTTGTTTTGAAAGGCTTATAGCAATATTAATGATTTAGTCTAAAAAATTTTAACATTGTAATTATTGTCAAAATTGCCAAAAAATAATTAACGAGTTTTTGACGGTGATTATTTTTAATAATATTTTAGAACATAATCTTAATAATAGATTTTAAAATCTTTAAAACTAAATAAACGCTTTATATTTTTTTAGCAAAAATCATCATAAAAGTCTAAATATATAAACTGTTAAGATATTTAATGCTATATTTACCTGAAGCTAGAAGTAAATATCTAGATTAATAATTGCGCTAAACTACAACTTGAAACAATTTAAGCTAATGATTTAACATTTAATCATTAATTTTTATTATTAAAAAAATTATTTTAGAGATTTTTAAGATTTACTTTTGAGAAATATTTTTTACTTTAATTATTTTACTTTCTTTTGAAGTCAAGCTGTTAAATAGTTGATATTCGAAATTAAATATTTTTTCAGCTTCGACAATTTCATTTTCAATATTTTTTCCTTTTAAAAAAACTCCGTAACCGTCTTTTTCAAGAAAATTCTTACAATATTGCAAAAGCTTACCTAGGCTAGCTAAGGCGCGCGAAGTTATAATTTCGAATTTTTCATTTTCTAATTCCTCCAATTTAGCTTGATGAACAAAAATAGGGTTTGGCGATAAAGTCTTTGATTTTCTTAAAAACTCACATTTTCTAACCGATTTTTCAATTAGGTGGATTTTTTTTACCCCTAAAATAGACAATATAATTCCTGGAAGGCCAGCGCCAGTACCTAGGTCGGCGATTTTTTTATTATTGTTATCAATATATTTTAAAATTTGGGCGCTGTCTAAAATGTGACGATCCCATATATCGCTAATTGTGGATTTTCCGATGAGGTTAAAATTGTTATTTTCTTTCAATAACATAATAACGAATTCTTCAATATTTTCAATTTTTTGATGATCTAAATCAGAGAATTCTAATATTTTCTTTAAGGCTTCGTCTTTTTTTAATTCTATTTCCATAATTTATTCTGGTATTTATATTTATTTTAGATCGATTTAACAATTTTTATTATGACAATTTTCACTATTTTAATTGTTTTTATTTAAATTTTAGACTAAAAATATAAAGCCCAAAAGACAAATTAAATAATTGAAATTTAATATCAAGAAATCTTTTTAAGTTTTGTAAATAAGTCAGGCGCCAATATTTTTATAATTAATTACATTAAAGCTTGACGAAAATTTTTTTTTGCGCTACCTTTTTTATCAAAATTTAAGTATTTTTACAATTTTAGCTGTTTTTGATAGAAAAATCTAGTAAAATTTACTTAAAAGTCGTTTATTTTTATAAATTAATTAAAACTAAAGAATGAAAATTACTAATAAAGTTAAGAAAATTTTAGCCAATTATGAATCGGATAACGCCGGAACTAAAACAAATTTAGCGCGTATTTTAATGAATGGACGCCTTGGCGGAAGCGGAAAAATTGTTATTTTACCAGTTGATCAAGGTTTTGAACATGGCCCAGCCAGAAGCTTTGCGGTCAACCCCGATGCTTACGATCCGCATTATCATTTTCAATTGGCCATTGAAGCTGGCTTAAGCGCTTATGCAGCGCCACTTGGAATGATTGAAGCTGGTGCAAACACTTTTGCTGGTGCAATTCCGACAATTTTAAAGGTAAATAGCTCGAACTCGCTTCACAATGGCGGAACCGCGCCGCATCAAGCTACGACGGCCTCGGTTCAAGACGCTTTGAGACTTGGTTGCTCGGCTATTGGTTTTACAATTTACCCCGGTTCGGACGCGGCTTTTGATATGTTTGAAGAAATTCGCGAAATGGCTGAAGAGGCTAAGTATTATGGCTTGGCTGTTGTTGTTTGGTCTTATCCGCGCGGCGGAGACTTAAGCAAAGTTGGTGAAACTGCGGTTGATATTTGCGCTTATGCGGCCCACATGGCAGCACTTTTAGGCGCGCATATTATTAAAGTTAAGCCACCGACACAAGCGCTTGAAAATTTAGACGCAGTGAAAATTTATGAAAAAGAAAAAATTGCAGTTTCAACTATGGCCCAAAGAATAAGTCATGTTAAACAAACTTGCTTTAATGGCAAAAGAATTGTTATTTTTTCTGGCGGTGGAGCAAAAAGCGAACAAGCTCTTTACGAAGAAATTAAAGGAATTTACGAAGGCGGAGCAAATGGCTCGATTATTGGAAGAAATATTTTCCAAAGACCAAAAGCAGAGGCTTTGAAAGTTTTAGACAATGTAATTAAAATTTACCAAGGTAAAAATATTTAAAATTATTGGGGCGGACATTGGCGCCACCCTTTTGTTGAAATGTTTAAATGCAAAGTTAAAATAATAGCTTGTAATATTTTAACTTTGCACCAATTTAGAGTTAAATAATTTAATTACTAAATTTATTAGCAAAAACAAGACATAAACACCATTTTGTTAAGCTTTTTTGATAGATTTGATAATTAAATTACTACGGATAAATTGGCTTTAAAGCCGTTACTTACCATTGCAACATCTTTCATCTTTTAATTCATTATAAAAATTTAGGCGCATATTTACTAATAAAGTTTTGATTTTTTTGGTAATTTTTGTTCAAAAGATGAATTATTTATGCAGCCCTTAAAGATAGAAGATAATATTAATGTCGCGCCTTTAAAAATATTATATTTTATGGTTTTATCAGTAAAAAATCTTGGAATTTCTTTTGAAAATGAGGATAAAGATTTTGACGAAATAGTCAAAGACATTTCTTTTGACTTGAAAAAATCAAAAATTACAGCTCTTATTGGCGAAAGCGGAAGTGGTAAATCTTCTATTTCGTTAGCAATTTTTAGACTTTTGAAAAAGGCAAAAATTAGTGGCGAAATAAATTTAAAAAATAAAGAAGAAGAAATTAACCTTTTAAATATTTCGAAAACAAAAATTCAAAAAATCCGCGGCCGTGATATTGGCATTGTATTTCAAGATCCAAATTCAGCCCTGAACCCGCTTCATCAAGTTAAAAAGCAAATTTTTGAAGCGATAAAAATTCACAACCCGCAAATTTCACGCAAAAATCTGAACAAAAAAGTTGAAGAATTATTTAAAATTGTAGGCCTTGAAAGCCAAATTTCTAGGCTTGACAATTTTCCTCATCAATTTTCTGGTGGTCAAAAACAAAGAATTATGATCGCAATTGCACTGGCGAATAATCCTAAAATTTTATTGATGGACGAACCAACAACGGCCCTTGACAGCAAAAACCAGAATGAGATTTTAAAATTAATTTTAAAGCTCAAAGAAGAGCTTTCTTTGGCAATTTTATTTATCACCCATGATTTAAAAATTGTTAAAAAAATTGCAGATGAAATCTTAGTTTTAAATGACAAAAAAATAGTTGAAAAAGGCAGCAAGGAAGATATTTTTAACAATGCGAAAAATGAATTTGTTAAAAAATTAGTTAGTGCAACAAAATCGAAAAAGCGCATTTTAAATGAGAATAATTTTGGCGATAAAATTCTTGAAACTCAAGATTTATCGGTGATTTATAAAGTGAAATTTAGCAATAATTCAGACAAAAAATCTGAGATTGGTAATTCGCTTTATTCAAAATTTTTCAATTTTAAGAATATTTTTTTATATGATGATTTTTATGCTAATAAAAATATTAATTTCTCTTTAAGGCAAGGTGAAAATTTAGGAATAATTGGCGAAAGCGGAAGCGGAAAATCAACCTTGGCAAAAGCTTTAATGAAATTAATAAAATTTGAAGGCAATATTAAAATTTTTGACAAAAAAAGTGCAAATGAACTTTTTAGTCACCATGGCGACAAAAATAAAGAAAACCGCGATGCGCCTGATAAGTCTTTGCCTAGAAGAAATTTAAACTATTATCGTAATATTCAAATTGTTTTTCAAGATCCGTTTTCAAGTTTAAATCCTCGGTTTTTAATTAAAGATATTATTGGCGAAGGTTTAATTATTCATAATATTGAGAAAAATCAGAAAAAAATAGATGAAAAAATAGATGAAATTATGACGCAACTTGACCTTGATTTAAAGCTTAAAAATCGCTATCCGCATCAACTTTCGGGCGGTCAAAGACAAAGAGTAGCAATTTGCAGAGCCTTGATTTTAGAGCCAAAAATTTTAATTTTAGACGAGCCAACTTCGGCTCTTGATTTTATTACGCAAAATCAACTATTAGAAAAACTTATTAACTTACAAAAGATTATAAGAATTTCTTATATCTTAATATCGCATGATTTAAGCGTAATTAACCAAATTTGTGACAAGGTTTTTGAAATTAAAAATGGTAAATTTTATAAGTTTTTTAAAAAATAAACTAAATATTTTACTCATATTTTAACTTGCTCATATTTTTTGGCTTGTCGAATTTTTTTAATCAATAAATATAGCTCATATTATTTAAGCGTCCTTTTTAAATATATGCCAAACTTCGCCTTTGAAATAATATAAATTAGTAAATTTTTAACAAAATCACCCTTCCTATAAAATTTGGGAAAAATATTCTGTTATATTATCGATTTTTTTGGTAATTTTTCGCCAAAAAAATTTTATTTTGATATGGTAAAGATAAAAATAATCTAAAAATTCTAGAATATTTAAAATCAGAGATAATTGGGTAATTGACGATAAAACTTATGCGGAATTTTTAATATTTCTTAAAAATATCTTTTAAATCATTAATATTTTTTGCAATATTAGATTCTTTTTATAATTCAAAAATTTCTTTAACGCAATTAGTTAAAATTGTGAAAAGTTTGGGCAAAATATTTAACGACTAACTAATTGGCCGTTAAATATCGACATGATATCTTTTATTTTCGATTTTATTTTCGATTATTTTAAAAATATTACTTATTTGCCCTGTTGTTTTTTTAAGCTTGGCAATTTTTTTGAGTTATTAGAGATGTCATTATTGTGGCAATTTTTATTTTGTTTAATTATTTAAGGGCAATATCTAAAATAATATTGATGAAATTTTTTGAGGAATATGCTATATCGACCCTATATTTAAATGATGGTTTTGGATAGATTAGTTTGTTAATAAATTTATTAATAAACTTGATGCGCTGGCAAACATTATGTTTGAATTTTTAGCGATGAGATTAGTGATTAAATTATAACCAATAAATTGGTGTTTTAGATTGAAATATTGGATAATTTAGAAAATTAAATATGCAATTATTTTAATGATAAATTTGTAAATAAAATAATAAATATATTTAAATGTTAAATTATCATTTTTATTTAAATTTAACTATTAGAAAAACTTATAATGTTGTGATTAATTATAAGTTTTTCTAATAGTTAAAAT
>CBFIDI010000043.1:0-11238 GCA_965661355.1 Rickettsiales bacterium
AGAAAATATTGTAACCAATATTAGTAATAACGGAGCAACAAATATAACCCCATCAAATCTGTCAAGAACGCCACCGTGACCAGGAATTAAATTACCAGTATCTTTGACCTTAAATATTCTTTTTATTTTCGAAATAAATAAGTCGCTAGCTTGTTCGACAATAGAAATAATTATACTAAGAATTATAAAGAATGTAGCGTCTCCACGAAACATTAACGAACTTACAATTCCGACCAATGCCGAACCTAATATTGCACCAAAAGATCCTGACCAAGTTTTGCCGGGGCTAATTGAAGGAGCTAATTTAGGGCCTTTAATTATTTTTCCGACGCAATATGCGCAAATATCAGTTGTCCAAATTAATAAAAACATCCAAAATATTACATCTTCATCAATTAGCCTTAATTTTATTAAAGAATATATTGGTAACAAAACAACAAAAACGCCAAAAATATTCCACTGTTTGGCTTTTTCATGATTTTTTGACATATTAAGCCATTCGTGACTCATTAAAATTGCTATGGCAACTGAAATAAAAATAAATAAATTTTCGCAATAAATTACATATAATGCAAGCGGCAATAATATTACAGAAGTAATTGCTCTTTTCTTAAATTCACTATTTTTTATATCAAAAAATGAAAATAAATTCAAAGTTTTATTAATAAAATAACAGGCCTTATTTTTAACTTTGTAAATAATACCTTTATTTGTATTTTTATTGCCTTTTACCATATTTTCTTATTCTTTTATTATATTCAATTATTGATTCTTCTAGGTCTTGTTTAGAAAAATCTGGCCAATATTTTTCAGTGAAATAAAGCTCTGTGTAAGCAATCTGATAAAGCAAAAAATTACTTACTCTTAAATCACCACCAGTTCTAATTAATAAATCTGGGTCTGGAATATTTTGGTATAAATTTCTTTTTATAAGATCAAGATCTATATCTTCAATTTTAATTTGCGAATTTTTTGCTAAATTAGCAATATTTTTAACTAAATACAAAATTTCTTGTCTAGAGCCATAACTAAAGGCCACATTAAGAGTTAGGCTTTTTGCATTTATAGTTCTTTCTTCAATTTCTAAGATTTTATCTTGGGTTGATTCTTTCAACTTTGTTAGGTCGCCCGAAACTATAATTTTTACATCTTTTTCTATTAATGAGTTAATGTCTTTTTCCAAATATTCATCAAGCAAATTCATTAAGTAGTCAACTTCTTTTTTTGGTCTTTGCCAATTTTCTGTTGAAAAAGCGTATAAGGATAAATATTTAATTCCAAGATCTATAGAAATATTAGAAATGTTTTCTATATTTTTTGTACCCTTGCTATGACCAAATTTAGTTGGTAAATTTTTCGATTTTGCCCATCTATAATTTCCATCCATTATAATTGCCAGATGAAGTGGCGGTTTAATTGGTGATTTTTGGTCTGAATTTATTTTTTTATTAATAAACTTCATTTAAACTTTCATCAACTCTTTTTCTTTATTTGCAAGCAACTCGTCAATTTTAGAGACATAATCGTCGGTAATTTTTTGCGCAATATCAGTAAAGGCATGAATTTTGTCTTTACCAAATTCTTTTTCTGATTTTTTCGCCTCGTCTAAGATATCACGACGAATATTACGGATAGCAACCTTTTTATCTTCCGCATATTTTTTTGCAAGCTTGGCAAGTTCAATTCTTCTTTCTTGGCTTAATTTAGGAATTGATATTCTGATTAATTGTCCGTCAACCATGGGGTTGAATCCTAAATTAGAAGTTATTATTCCTTTTTCAACGGGTTTAACATTATCTTTATCCCAAACCTGAACGGAAATTGTTGAGGCATCGGGTGTCGAAACCGAAGCTAATTGAGTTATAGGCATTAAAGCGCCATAAACTTCGGCTTTTATTGGATCTAAAGCATTAGCATTTGCTCTTCCAGTTGAAATAGAGTCGAGATCGCGATTAAAAGATATAATCGTGTCATCCATTTTGGCTTTCGCCTTATTAGATAATTCGTCAAACATATATAAAACATTATTAAAATTTAAAAACTCAAATAAATAATTATAAAAAAGATAGCTTGAGTTGCTAAACTTAGTTTAAAATATTTATATTCTTTGATTTATTTTTTCAGTTAGTAATTTTAAATTTAAATATAAGAAAATGCAAATATTAACTTATAATTTAATCAACTTCAACTATAACCGATCCACCCTGACCTCCGCCAACACAAAGCGAGGCAAGACCTAAATTTTTATTTTTTCTTTTTAGCTCTCGAAGCAAATGAATTATAATTCTTGCGCCAGTCATTCCGACGGGATGGCCAAGCGCAATTGCCCCACCACTAACGTTTAAAATATTTGGGTCAATTTCGCCAAGCGCCCTATCCTTGCCTAATTTTTCTTTGGCAAATTTATCGCTAGAAAAGGCCCTTAAACATCCAATAGCTTGCGCCGCAAATGCCTCGTTGATTTCAACCAAGTCAAAATCGGACATTTTATATGAAGTTTTATCAAGTAATTTTGAGGTTGCGTAAACTGGGCCAAATCCCATAACAGAAGGGTCTAGTCCAGCATAAGAATATTCTCTGATATAACCCAAAACTTCAAGATTTAGTTCTTTGGCCCTAAATTCCGGCATTAAAATAGCAAAAGCAGCGCCGTCGGTTATTTGCGAAGAATTTCCAACGGTAACGGTTCCGGTTTTCTTTTCGAAATAAGGTTTGAGTTTTGTTAAATCTTGCATCTTTTGATCTTTCCTAATACCCTCATCATGCTCGATCATTTTACCATTTTTGTTGTTTTGGTTGTGAATTGCAATAATTTCTTGTGCCAAATTTCCATTTTCGGTGGCTTCTTGAGCTTTTTTGTGACTTTTTAAGGCAAATTCGTCTTGCTCTTCACGAGATATAGAAAATTCTCGGGCGATATTTTCTGCGGTACAACCCATAATTAAGCCTGAAATAGGATCGGTTAAACCCTTTTGCACGCCAATAATTGGCCTTAAGAAAGAAGGTCTAAAAGTTGATAAAGTTGATAATTTTTGACCAAGATTTTTTGCTCTGAACATTTTAGAGAAAAATTCAGTCATTTTATCATTATATAATAAGGGAATATTACTCATAGATTCAACGCCGCCCACTGCTATAATTTGCGATTCTTTGAGCTTTATTCTGTCTGCTGCACTTGTAAATGCCTGCATTCCTGAGGCGCAATTTCTATGAACGGTATAGGACGGAACTTCTTCAGGAATCCCTGCTTTTAATGCTATAACTCTAGCGATATTGGCTGAATCTACGGGTTGAGAGACATTTCCAATAATTACTTCATCAATTTCTTTTTTATCAACTCCACTATTAATAATTACTTCTTGCAATATTTTGGATCCCAAATCACTTGCCGACAAACTCTTCAAAGCCCCTCCGGCTTTTCCCATTGGGCTTCTGAATCCAGATATAACAGCAATTCTTTCATTTAACATTATTTATATATATTAATTACAAAATGAGTTTTGTTTTATATTAGCAACCGAGAAAAATTATTACAATATTTATTTAAGAAATCATATAAACTTGATATACATACTTGCGATAAACAACTTGTTAATTAACAGAACTCGTAAATTAACAAAAAATGATACTTTTTTTTAAGATTTAAAATTTTAATCTTAGGGCTGTTGTTTTAAAATAATCTGTAATGTATATTAATGGTAATGTTAAATTTAGTAAAATCATAAAAGAGTTATGTTAACCAAAGATATAATAAATTTTGCCGACAAGCTTACCGATTTAAGCGCCAAGATCGCTATAAAATATTATCGTAAAACCAATAATGGCGAAATGCAAAAACAAGATCAAAGTCCAGTAACTAAAGCTGATCAAGAGATTGAAGCATTGATTCGCAAGGAAATTAAACAAAAATATCCAGACCACGGAATTATTGGTGAAGAATATGGTGATATTAACGAAAATTCTGATTTTCAGTGGATTTTAGACCCAATTGACGGAACTTCGTCTTTTATTATTGGAAGACCAACCTTTGGAACTTTAATTGCATTATCATACAAGGGAAAAATAGTTTTAGGAATTATGAACCAACCAATAAGCAAAGAAAGATGGAAGGCAATTGATAATAATGATGAAAATAGCGGATGTTGGCTAAATGGCAAAGATATTAAAACAAGAAATTGTCGTAAAATTTCAGATGCAGTTATTTCAACAACATCGCCTTTTTTCTTTAGCCAGACTGATAAAGAAAAGTTTGAAAAATTATGCAAAATGGCAAAATATCAAAAATATGGTGGCGTTATCTATGGTGGAGATTGCTATTCTTACGCGCTTTTAGCCAGTGGATTTATAGATATAATTGTTGAGCCTAATCTACAAATTTATGATTACGCCGCTTTAGTGCCAATTGTAAAAATGGCCGGTGGAAAAATCGGAGATTTCTCGGGCAAAGAATTAAAATTAGATTCTGATGTAAAGTTTTTAGCTTGCTCAAGCCCGAAACTTTATGATCAAGTTTTCGATATAATGAATTAGGTTATTTTTTATGAAAATTTAAGAGTCGAAATTCTTTTAATTTATAGAGCTTACCAATTAACTAGTTTTAATAACTGAAAATCAACATTTAAAGATCAAAAAATGTCAAAAGAAAGTCAAGAGAAAATGAATCAGAGAATAGAATTAAGTAATATTCAAGCCGAACAAACCGTTCTTGGAACTATTATTTTAAATAACGAATATTTAAACCGTGTTTCTGAAATTTTACTACCCGAACATTTTTATGAACCGGCTCATCAAAAAATTTATTCACAAATTTTACATAATGTTGAAAAAAGTAACATTGTTGCTAATCAGGTGACATTAAAACAATTTTTCGAAAATGAAGAAACAGTCAAAAATATTGGTGGATCTTCATATTTATCAAGCCTTCTTTCTAATGCTTCTGCAATTATTGATATTGGTGATTACGCAAGATTAATTCAAGATTTAGCACTTAAAAGAAGCCTGGTAATGATTGGTGAAGATGTTGTAAATCAAGCATTTAAGCTTGAAGTTCAAAATTCTGGCGTTGAACAAATTGAAAAAGCCGAGTCTAAATTATTTAATTTGTCAAGCCAAGGAACCAGCAAGAAAGACTTCCAAAATATTTCTGTGGCAATGAAACAAACCATGGAAAAAACAATTTTAGCTAGACAAAGAGAAAGTTCAGTTAGTGGAATTTCAACTGGTCTTGTCGATCTTGACAAATTAATGAGCGGCCTACAAGATTCTGATTTAATAATATTAGCCGGAAGGCCATCAATGGGTAAAACAGCACTTGCAATAAATTTAGCAGTTAGTGCTTGTAAATTTTTGAATAAAGATAATGTTGATGATAGCGAAAAAAGATCCGTTGCTTTTTTCTCACTAGAAATGTCAGCCGATCAACTTTCAACTAGAATTTTATCTATGGAAGCCAGTATTAACGCAACAAAGTTTAGAACTGGTGAAATTAGCGATATTGAATGGGAGGCAATAGCTAAAAGGTCAGCAGAAATTTCTAATTGGCCATTTTTTATTGACGACACGCCAGCACTTTCTATTTCAGCAATAAGAACCAGAACAAGAAGAATGATCAGAAAGCATAATTTGGCATTTATTATTATAGATTATTTACAACTTGTAAAAGCTGTTGATGCTGCTGGATCTAACAATAGAGTTCAGGAAATTTCTGAAATTACCCAAGGTTTGAAAGCGATTGCCAAAGAATTTAACATTCCGGTTTTGGCACTTTCTCAGCTTTCACGAGCGGTTGAACAGCGCGACGACAAAAGACCGCAACTTTCAGATTTAAGGGAATCGGGCTCAATCGAGCAAGACGCCGATATTGTTGCTTTTATTTATCGCGAATCATATTATTTAGAAAGACAACAGCCGCCAGAAGCAGATATCCAAAAATTTGAGTTATGGAAGAGCGAAATGGATAATTTGCGCAATGTATCTGAGGTCATAATTGCCAAACAAAGAAACGGACCAGTGGGTAATGCTCATTTATATTTTGATGCAGAATTTACTAGATTTGGAAATCTAGATCGCCAACATTAATTTTTTATTGGCTTTTAACTCAATATTTACTTGTAAATATTAAACCATAATCGACAAATTAAAATGTTAGTTTTAGGAATAGAATCATCGTGCGACGAAACTTGCGCAGCAATTGTTGATGACAAGAAAAATATTTTAAGCAATATTACCAAATCGCAAATTGATATACACAAAGAATTTGGTGGTGTCGTGCCTGAAATAGCGGCCAGAAGCCATGTTGAAATTATCGACAAAGTAATTTTAAAATCCTTAAAAGATGCAAATATTAAAATTGAAGAAATTGATGCAATTGCGGCAACATCTGGACCGGGGCTTATTGGTGGACTTATCGTTGGCTTAATGGCCGGAAAAACCCTAGCTTCAGTTTTAAAGAAACCTTTTTTATCAATTAACCATCTTGAAGCTCATATTTTAACACCAAGATTAACAAATGATTTAGAATTTCCTTATTTGGCAATTTTGCTTTCTGGTGGTCATTGTCAAATTTTACTTGCAGAAAAACTAGGAACTTACCATAAAATTGGCCAAACCATTGATGACGCGCTAGGAGAGTCATTTGACAAAGTTGCGCAAATGCTTGGATTAGAATATCCGGGTGGGCCAAAAATTGAACAACAGGCAAAGCTAGGCGATGAAAATAAATATATTTTTCCAAAGCCGCTACTTAAAAATGACTTTAAAAAACAAAATCAATTTAATTTTTCATTTTCGGGCTTAAAAACAGCCGTCAGAAACAAAATTGAAGAATTAACTGGTTCTGATTTTGTGCATTTAGAATCTTGCAAAAGTCTTAGCGAACAAGAAATAAGCGACATTTGCGCTAGTTTTCAAAAAACTGTAACGCAAATAATAAAAGACAGAATTAAAAATATTTTAACAATATATTTTTCTCATAAAAATTACCCGCCAAATATCGTTTTGTCTGGTGGCGTTGCGGCTAATAAATATATTTTTACGCAATTATCGCAATTTACTAAAGAATTTCAATGTAAACTAATTGCCCCACCCCTAAATTTATGTACCGACAACGCCGCAATGATAGCTTGGAACGGAGTTGAAAAGATGAAGAATAATAATATCGACAATTTAAGCGTGAAACCAAGGGCAAAATGGCTACTTGAAGAGTTGCAACATGATCGCCTCAATTCTTTAATATCATAAAATATTGATTATTAATTAAATTAAAGATTTGACTTATTACAATATTACGCCAAGTCTTAAATCTTGTCTTTAAATACTAATTACAGGCAAGATATTTTTATTATTAACAAATATATTGAGTTTTTTATGGCAAGATAAATTAGTGTTTAAAGGTTGAATTTACTATTATGTCAAGATAATTAAAAAGACCTTTCGCTTTAAATTTATGATTAAAATATTCTACTTAAAAAATAATTAAATTAATTAAACTTTTAATATGAAAAAAATTTCAGGAAAGATAATGTTAGTAATTGCCGCTTTAACATTTGCATCATGCGGTAAAAAAGGTTCAATGTCCTACCCTGGTGGACAAGAAAAGCCAGAATTCGATAGGGTTTTTGATGAATAATTATTTAAAGAATCGCCTTTTATTATGACTGTGAACTACACTAAGACCAACAAGTCTTGCAACCAAGACAGTTAAGTAAAGCTGCGCAAAAACCGCCTCTAGTGAAGAGAAAATTTTTGCATGGAGAGAAAGTGGCGTAATATCGCCATATCCTACTGTTGAAAGAGTAATAAAACTAAAATAAATCATTTCACGCACTTGTTCGCTGCCTGCGTTAGAGCTTGGTGAAAATTTAAATGAGTTAGGTTGAATTTGCTCTAAAGTTAAATATATGAAGCTAAAAAGTAAACCCAACAAAATATATGCCGATATTGAACCTGCAATAATTGGTCCATCTACAACATTAGAATGAAATATATCTCTTATTATAATATAAAGCATAAAGGCAATAAAAAACGCACCTGAAAGTGAAAATATCAAGCTTTCAACATAGTAATAATCGCTAAAGAAGGGTTGTAAGCTTTTTGCCACCAAGGGAAGAGATAATATTAAAGAGGTTGTAACAAGCCTCTTCTTTTCACAAATTGAAAGAATACAAAATATTAAGGCGAAAACCAAAGACAGACCAAAAAACGCCTCGGAGCCTCTGCTGTCTTTAAAAAAAGGCGCCATAATAAAAAAGCATAATAAAAAAAATAGTACCCCATAATAATAGCGACCATCTTTAAAAGCTGATATAAACTCTATTTTTTTGCTTTTTCTTTCTTTTCTAGTATATTTTGCGGTTTCGTACATGTAATTATGCGGTTTTTTATTAGCTACGCAATATTAACATAATTTTGATGTAAAATCAACCTTAAAGTTGGTTATTTAATATTAGATTTATATTTTAAGTCTTGTGAATCTGAAAATTAGAAATAAAACATAATATTACCTTTTTCAGCTTTTATTTCTTCTAATTTTTTATACCATCTCTGCTTTAAACTTTATGATTGAACATTTACTCATTAAAACTTAATCAATAAATTTATCATGATAAAATTTTCAACCTTTAATAATAAATTATAAAAAACTTAAATGATATAACGCTTCATCATTTAAGAAAAAAATCATCATAAAAATTTAGGTGTAAATTTAGGACGGAATTTTGGTTTTCTAACAATTTATTGCCAAAAATATTTTGCTTTTATTTAGATTTAGAAGCACAAAACCGACATTAAAAAACTTTAACCATTTGAATAACTTTACAAATTTAATTTTGGACAATTTTTAACCAGCTATTTTCATCTAAAATATTAACATTTAGCTCTTTCGCTTTTTTTAACTTGGAACCAGAATCTTTTCCGGCAACAACATAATTAGTTTTTGACGATACCGATCCAACAACTTTCATTCCTAAATCTTCTGCCTTTTTTTTAGCTTCAGGCCTAGTCATATTTTCTAACCCACCTGTAAAAACTATTGTTTTACCCGAATAAATAGAGTTAGATTCTATTTTTTGAGTTTTTTCAATTTCAATTTGCATTTCAAGATTTTCAAGCATTTCAATATTTTTATCAACCTTAAAATAATCAATAACTGCCCTAGCAATTTTTTCGCCTATAGTATTAAGATTGACAAAATCTTGAAAATTTTCATCATCAACTAGATCATTTTCATCTTTTTTGGAAAGTTTTATCATTATTTCTTTAAAATTTTCATAATTTGTAAAAAAATTAGAAATAATCTTGGCCGTGTTAATGCCGACATGTCTAATGCCTATTGCATAAATGAAGCGCTCAAATGATATTTTTCTTTTATTGTTAATGGCTAAAAATAAATTATCGACCGATTTTTTACCCCAACCCTCTTCTTCTTTAAGTTTAAGTTGTCCAGATTTTTCTTTTTTTTCTAAAGTAAAAATATCGGCAAAAGATTTCACTTTTCGCTCTTCAAAAAAATTTTGAATTTGCTTTTTGCCAAGTCCAGCAATATCAAAAGCGTCTTTTGATACGAAATGCTTTAAAAGCTCTTTAAGTTGGGCGCTGCAATTTAAGCCGCCAGAGCAACGCAAAACAACATCATCTGTATTTTTTACAACCTTAGAACCGCAAGATGGGCAATTTTTCGGAAATTCAAAATCTTTTATATTCTCACCCCTTTCATCTTCAAAACTTTTTAAAATCTGAGGAATAACATCGCCGGCGCGCTGAACTAAAACTACATCATTTATTTTTATATCTTTTCTTTGAATTTCATCTTGATTATGTAAAGTTGCCCTAGTAACCAAAACCCCACCAATATTTACTGGTCTTAATATTGCAACTGGTGTTAAAGAGCCAGTTCTGCCAATTTGTATTATGATATCTTCAATTTTTGTCTTTGACTTTTCGGCTGCGAATTTATGAGAAATTGCAAATCTAGGAGAGGTTGAGACATATCCTAGTCTATTTTGCAAAACATAACTATTAACCTTATAAACCATGCCATCAATGTCGTAATCTAATTTATATCGCTTATTAGATATATTAAAATAAAGATCCATAATTTCGTCAATATTATTACATAGCCTAGAGTTTTTTTCTGTTTTAAAGCCGTAATTTTCAATTTTTTCTATGAATTCTTTTTGACTTTCACAGATAAAATCATCTGATAATTCACCATAAGAATATGCAAAATAACTTAAATTCCGCGACCTAGTAACTTCTTTGTCAAGTTGCCTTAAAGATCCAGCTGCAGCGTTTCTGGGGTTAGCAAAAATTTTAGAATTTATCTCTTCTTGTATTTTATTCAATTTAATAAAGTCTTTTTTTGGCATAAATATTTCACCTCTAACCTCAAAAATTTTTGGCGGATTGTTGGTTTTTAAAGTTAAAGGAAAATCTTTAATGACCTTTGCGTTTTCGGTTACATTTTCACCAACCTTACCATCTCCACGGGTCGCAACATGTTTTAATTTTCCGTTTTCATAACGCGCCGAAAAAGAAAGGCCATCAATTTTAACCTCACAAAAAAATCTTAAATTACTATTACTTTGTTCAATTTCTTTTACCTCGTTAGAAGAATGTAAATTATGGTTTTTATTATTTATTTCATCTTTTTTATTAAGCCCTAAAAATTTTTTTACTCTATCGATAAATTTAGAAATATCTTCCTCACTAAATCCATTGGACAAAGAAAGCATGGGTCTTTTATGGGTAATTTTACTGAATATATTTAAACTTTTAGCGCCAACCGAGTCAAGAATATCATTTTTTTCTAAAAATAATTCCGGATAATTCTCTCGATATCTTTGTAACTTTTTTTTAATTTCGTCATATTCAAAATCACTTATAATCGGATTGTCGTGGGTGTGATAAGCTTCGTTATGTTCTTTTAATTGCTTTTTTAAATCAGCGATTTCGTTTTTAGTTTTTTTATCTAGCATAATTTTATTAATGTTTTATATATTATTTAAACTATTTCATCTTCATTTAAAAATAATAGGTCTTTGATTTTTTTTTCTACCATAAACATATCAAAATACTTTTCATCAATTGAATAAATGTGAATAAATTTTTTATCAACTGATAACAATGTAAGCGCCGGATTTAATGAAATAGTTGCAAATAGCAAGCCATATAAGAAGGGATCGGTTTTTTTATTTTCAAGGCAAAAAACAATTGGCTTAAATTGCTTTTTTACATTTATAC
>CBFIDI010000044.1:0-342 GCA_965661355.1 Rickettsiales bacterium
TTGATGTGTATGTGGTGTAGTATTTTCAGATTTTGTCACATCTGCACATGTGTTATTTTTTAACGTGTTGTGGTTTTGTGTAATTTTTATCCACTCCTTATCTTGCTCTATTAAAGATTTTTCCAACATATCATCTATGGTTCTTGATACGCTGTCTTTCCGACTATTTTGACCAAGTGCTTTTTTTTGAGTTACCACCTCGTCAATTAAGTTTTTTTTACTCATTTTATTGTTTTTACCTAAAATCTTAAAAATAATTTTTTGCAAAGGTCCTCTTGGCTTGATTTCAGCAATTGGGGCAAAGGCAATGCCCTCTAATTTAACAACGCAACTTGTAATAGG
>CBFIDI010000044.1:352-10789 GCA_965661355.1 Rickettsiales bacterium
TCATTATCTTCATCACTTCCAAGGTCAATTTGATCAAGGCTAAAATAAACCTTAAAATTATCATCACCATCTTTTTGTTTTGAAATTTCCGCTTGTTTACATGAATCTTTAGAAGTAATTTTATTACCGTATCCATTGCACCTCTCATTCCAGACCAACCACGCTCGCCTTTTGAAGAATCTTTTCCGCTGTGATGTATCAACAAAACCAAAGCCCCTGTTTCTTTTTGAATGTTTTGACAGCGCTTTAAAACCATACTCATATCTTCGGCAGAATTTTCATTTGCTCCTGCTGAGACTTGGGCCAAAGTATCAATTATAACAATATCTGCTCCACCACCATCTATTATCGAAGATATCAAAGCCTTGTCATTGTCTTTCGTTAAATCTGGCGCTTCAGGTATTATTTTGATCGGCAAGTCATCTATTTCTACATCATTATGTTTGTAATAAGCTTTTATGCGACTACGAAACCCGCTAACACCTTCCGCTGCAACATAAGCAACTTTTCCTTGTGTTACTTTCTTCTTGCACCATGGCAAACCTCTTGCTATGCTAGCCGCAATATCTAGGGCAAAAAATGATTTTCCACTTCCCGATGGACCATAAATCATTGCCAATCCACCAGCCGGTAATATATGTTTTATGGCCCAGCCAACAGGCTTCTCTTTAACAAAATCAGAGACAGGAATCAATTTAAATTTATCAACTAAGCCTTTTTCTGGCGAAAATTTCTCTATTGCAGTATCTACAAGCCGAGGAATGCTGACATATCTTTCTTGAAAACGGATACTGCTTTTATCAGAGCTAGCACTCATCGTATCTTGTAAAATTTCAATAACTACATTGCGTGGCAATCCCCTTGAAATATATCTCGCTGATAACTGCAAAAGAGAAT
This sequence comes from Rickettsiales bacterium, assembly GCA_965661355.1. Lineage (GTDB taxonomy): Bacteria > Pseudomonadota > Alphaproteobacteria > Rickettsiales > UBA1997 > CAMCFD01. Next base: position 1,250 of record CBFIDI010000044.1, read on the forward strand.
TATGATAGTTTTCACTTTTTATAATTTTTTGCATTAATTCAGAGTTGCTTTCTCTTTCCTCACAAAGTGCATTAAAATCATTATTCTTTGACAAAGTTTTTTTAACTTCTTTTAAATCCAGTCCCAACTTATCAATTAAATCTTCTGTTGAATACAATAACTTTGGATTCCAAGCTTTCATTTGATGCCTATAAGGTTTTCCATTATTATTTGCTAAGTGCTCTTTTTTATCATTGCTACCAACAGGAAGGCGCATATATCTAGTTGAAGGCCCAGTGGCTCCTTCGTCGCAATATCCTTTTGCAATTAAAGCCTTTACAAGTCGCTCGGCCTCAATTTCATCCGTTATTGGTTTTTCCAAGATATAACCCCATTGTTCATTTCCAGGGGATGTTTCTATTGACCAAGATGGCTTTAGGTCGGGTCTTTTTGCTTTTGTACCAACGTCGTCTAAGGTAAGACATATCATGCATGCGAAATTCTCTTTTTTTCTTCGGACCTCTCCATCAACAGGCTTCAATCTTGAAATGCAAAAATAATTATTTAAATTTGGATCTTCTATTGCTGAGGAATTGACTTTATATATTTCGCCACGCCAATTATTACTTTCTCCTTTTTTGCTACAGACCCATAAATGACTTATCTTGCCATCAAGAAGGAATGCAGATGGAACCCTAAAGGCTTTAAGAAATTCAGAATTACTTGGAGTAATCATTTTTACCCCCATTATTCGAATTTTCCATTTTCGACTCAATCCACTGATCCACAATAGATTCAACCCAACCAACAGAACGAATCCCAATATTTATAGGCTTAGGAAATTGATTCTTCTTGATAAAAGCATAAATAGATGAACGAGACAGACCCGTTCTTGATTTGACTTCGGGAAGTCTAAGTATTTTATTCATTTTTGAAAAATGTTAAATTAATATAAGGCCAAAAAAGATTGACCTCCATTATAATCCAACATTGGTTTTTCCGTAAAATGATGTACTTAGATTTCGGAGGGTTTTTTAGAATATTTAAAGCTTATAAGATTTAACAAAGTTTTCATAAAATTTTTTGTTTAGCACCACGCCTGCTGTACTCAATATTCTAGTTAGGGACTTAACCTCTTCGTTATTGCTGGCATCAGAATACCTCTGAGCAAGGCTTTTTTCATCATTCCACAACCCTTTTTCTCTTGTAAGTTGGGCGCATATTGATCCATAAGTGGATTTTGGGTTACGCTTTTTCTTTATCTCTACTGCCACACAAAGAGCAAACATTTTTGGTAGTGACCAAGATAATTTTTTTGTTTTTCTTTTGCTATCAACATCCTTAAAACCTTTTACAAATTCTTCAGCAAGTTTAAAAGATAACCAAAACCATTTATCTTCATCATTTATATCGATTTCATAATTATTCAAAAGATGCTTTAACTTCTCTAGCCTTTCTTTAGTGACATGCAGCGCATTCTTCTTGACAACTTCCTTGTTTTTCTTCTTTCTTTCCTCTTGATTCATATAGGAAAATGGCTCCAGATTATCAATTTTAATTTCCGTGTTTAACGCTTTATTTTTAAATGTTTTTCTCGTCATTGAATATTAATTTTAAATTTTAAATTTTATAATAGTTGGAAATGCACTCTTCAAACTACATCACCCCTCCGTCCATCCAAATAATCCGCCCACCACTGCATCATCTCAATCCTACCTTCCAAATACTCCGCCTTATTATAAACACCCCGAACCTTATTACCCTCAACATGCGACAATTGCCTTTCAACCCAGTCCGAATTAAAGCCGTTTTCATTCAAAATCGTCGATCCCAAATGCCTAACACCATGCGGAGTCATGCCCCCATCACTAAATTTTTTCATCATCTTAATCATAGAAACATCTGACATCGGCTTTTTCGTACTAATTTTACTAGGAAACAAAAACTCATAATTACCACTGATTTTTTGAATAACCCTCAAAATCTCAACGGCCTGCCTAGGAAGCGGTACTAAATGATCGCGCTTCATCTTCATTCTTTCTTGTGGAATATGCCATATTTTTTTATCAAAATCAATTTCACTCCTCTTCGCATTCCTCACCTCACCAGGCCTTTGAAGCGTCAATAAAAGCAATTTAACCGAAAGGGTGGTCAAATTAAAATCATCATATTCATATAAATTTTGTAAAAACCCATATAACTCTTTTTCCTTAATAAATTTACGATTGTGCTGAGTATGATTCTTCAAAACTTTAGCCCGACCAACCGCAACATTAATTTCACAAATCGACATAGAAATCGCATAATCAAAAATCTCTACGCAATATCCATTAATCCTTTGTGCCACCGTAACCGCTCCACGCTCTTCTATTTTCTTTAAAATCTGAATCATATCTTGAACCGAAACTTCCTTAATCGATTTCCACCCAATAACCGGAAAAACATCTTTTTCTAAGCGACTCTGAATATTTTTTGCATGTTTTGGCGTCCAATCTTGCTTTCTATACCATTCCTCAGCGATTTTTTCAAAAGTAATTTCTGAATCAGCAATTTTTTCCTGTTTTTGCCTTTTTTTGTTATGATTAGGGTCAATTCCTTGTTTTAACAGCTCTTTAATCTCATCACGCTTAACTCTAGCCTGCGACAAGCTAAATTTATCTGCACCATTTCCATATTTACCAATCGTGCAAATATTATTCTTTTTATTTAAAACGTAAGGATATTGCCAAACCTTCGAACCACTGGGCCTTATAAGCAAGCGCAAACGACCATCATCAAACAAAAAATAATTTTTATCTTTCGCTTTAGCTTCTTTAACTTGGCGATCTGTTAATTTTTTATGAACTTTCGGCATTTTTTGCTATGTATATTTTCTATGTACATTGTTTTATACATCGGATTGTACATACAAAATTTCTAGATTTCAACGGATTTCTTAGGAAGGTAATGGACTAAATATAGTCTCTAGCCCCTTTAACACTGGGCTCTACCGGATTTTAAAAAACTTCAATAGAAAGGGAGTTGGTTGCGGGGGCCGGATTTGAACCGACGACCTTCAGGTTATGAGCCTGACAAGCTACCGGGCTGCTCTACCCCGCGTCAAAGAAGTGCTTAAGATGTTTGTTTTGGCCTTTTTTTAATTTAAAGAAATTGATAATAATTTTTAAATTAAATTACAGGCAAAAAATATCTTAAGATTTTTATCTGGCTATATTCTAAATCAACAAATCGCAAAAAACAAGTGATTTTTATTAAATTATCTAATTAATCTTACTTAAGCCATAAAAAACAAGGTTTACAAGGTCAAATCAATAAAAATTTATTTTACAACCTTATCATCTCATTATAATCAATTGCCAAATTTTAACCACCAATTTATCTGCCATAATTTCACTAAGGCCATTAACTAAAAACTCATCAAAGCACTGACTTATGACCTCTTTTGAATTTATTAGTTGAAATTATTGAGTATAAATTAAGATTTAAAGACGCCACTTAATATAATTTTATCAGCGCCAATCTTCTTTTACCAAAGCCATATACTGCCAAAAATAAGCCAACAAAATATCACCTAGCCACGCCCTACCCCTAAAACTCCATTCATTTGCGATAATTTGTTACAATCGGCCTCGTCAACACAATAATTATTGCCTAAAGCAACTTCTATTTGACCTATTTTTATTATTACTTCGGTAGTTTTTTCTAATTCTGCGCCAGCTTTACGCATTAATAAAAAAGATTTTATGTCAAAAATAATATCTCGACTTTTAATTACTATTTTAATTTTAGATATAATTTCTTCTGACGCTTTAATAATATTATTATTTGTCATTTCTTGACTTTTATTTTGATTTTGTTGACTCTGATATTGCGTTTTAGCCCCCTGTTGCGGGCTTTTATAGCCGCCAGAATTAGACGATCCGTAATTATTAGAATTAGATCCTGAGTTTTTATTGTAATTATTGCGCTTTTTTGGCAACAATTTTACATCTTCAAATTCTTCATTTCTGGGCTGTGTGGTTCTTAAAAAATCTTCAAGCACAGTTACATCTCTGACCAAAATTCTGGTGCCGCCCTCGTCTTTTCTAATCATCGCTTCTATCATAATTTGCGAGCCATCAGCCAATAAATCTCGAGCACGAGTTATTAGACCTTCGTCAAAAACCATAACTTCATAAATCCCCATTGGGTCCGAAATCGTCATATAAGCAAACCTGCCTTTTGGCCCCGATCTATGCTTACTGGAGGCAACAACCCCAGCCATTTTAACGATAAAAGCATCGCCAATTTCGCCCATATTTATTTTATCTGAGAAAATTATGCCGCGCTTTTTTAATTCTTGCAAACTGTCATCAAGTGGGTGATTATTTAAAAAATAACCAAAAGCTTCAAATTCTTTAAGTAAGCGGTCTTTCTTAACCCAATCTTCAACCTTCACAAGGCTTGGAGTAGATTTCGAACTTTCTATTAACTCGCCCAAAAAATTCATTTGACTGCTGTTTGCTTCGTTATCTTGCTGCAAGCAATAAGCTGAAATTATGCTATATGACTCAAAAATTTGCCGCCTGTTATCAGCAACAGAGTCAAACGCACCCGACTTTGCCAAAGCCTCAACTGACTTTTTATTAACATCTTTTGGATCCATTCTTTTAGCATAATCATAAATATCTTTATAATTTGCGCCAGATTCTCTTTTTTCAACAGCACGCTCCATCATTGAAATCCCAACAGCCTTAATTGCACCAAGCCCAAATCTGATTGCAAGTTTTTTTTCAGACATTAAAAGATGTAAAATAAAATTAAACTACCTAAAATAATGCGATAAATTGCAAAAACCATAAAATTATTTTTGCTGACATATAAAATAAACCACTTTATAACAATTAGCGCCGATAAAAAAGACGAAACAAAGCCAAGCGAAATTAAATAAAAGTCAGAAAAATCTAAAAACTCGAAATTTTTATACAAATCATAAAAGCTCGCGGCCGAAATGACAATTATCGACATAAAAAACGAAAATTCAGTAGCGGTTTTTCTTGATAAATTAAGTAAAAGACCGCCAATAATAGTTGCACCCGACCTAGAAGTCCCTGGAATTATGGCTAAAGTTTGAAAAAAGCCTAAAATTAACGCCTGTTTTTTCGTTATATTATCAACCGAGTCGGTCTCAGCTTTTTCTGACCTTGAATCAACGGCAATCATGATAATTCCGCCAATTATTAAAGAAATTGCAATTATTGGCAAAGAAAATAATGTATTTTTGATAAAATCGTGAAATAAAAGACCAATAATTGCCGCAGGTAAAAATGAAATAATTAAATTAATAACAAAATTACTACTTTCTTTTTTGTGGATATTTTTGGCAACATGAATTAATTTTTGTCGATAAATTACACAAATTGCCAAAATTGCACCAAATTGAATAAATATTTCAAAAAGATTATTTTTAACCGATTTAAAATTACTAAGCTGCGAAAAAATTAATAAATGCGCCGTTGAAGAAACTGGAATAAATTCAGTCAAACCCTCTATAACTCCAGAAGTAACGGCTTGAAAAATTTCTAGAAAAGTTATCATTAGTTTTTCTTTTAAGTCAAGAATTTTCTCGCAAGAAATACAAGAAAAGATGGTACCTCTGGTCCGACTTGAACGGACACGCCCCGAAAGGCAACAGATTTTGAGTCTGCCGCGTCTACCAATTCCGCCACAGAGGCATAAAGCAATGAAATTATCTTAATTTTTTAAATTAAAATCTCAAGATGCGATAATATATTTAATTAACATTAAAATCAAGAAATTAATTTTAAATATCGCGCCAATTGCCAATTAATAATATTTGAATATTAATTAATAATCACAAAAACTTATATATTACAATTTTCATAAAGTTTTTTACTTAAAGCTAACTCCTTAAAAGTAGTTAGCTTAAGTAAGAATAGCATCAAATTTAATTTTTATTAATCAGAAATATTATGAGTTACAGTCAAATTTTTTATAAAAAAGCTTAAACCAAAAAAACCAAGACAAAAAGGTTAAAAAAAATTTTATAAATTTATTAAAACTAATATTGACTATAAATTCAAAAAGTTTAAAATTTTCTTGGTTATTTTTTCATCACAAGATAATTTAAAAAACAATATGACAAACTCAAACACTTCTTTTGATATTAGTAATTCACAAAAATCAAAAACCTTAAATCCAACAATTAGTTCAAACCCTGAAAATAAAGGCCTTTCGCAAAAATTTGTTAAGTCTTTAGCCAGAATTTTAAAAACCGACGAAAAAACAATAATCAATAACAAATTTTTATTTGCACAAATTGATCTCGAATTTTTACAATGTATCAATTACATGTCTAAAATAGAGAAAAAAGACCTAAAGATGAGCGCTGCATTATCTTTGAACTATATTTTGCAATATAATGAATCGGCCTTTGACGACTAAAGCGAAAAATTATTTCGTTCAAAAAACCAAGAGTCAGGCCTCATTTTAAGAAAAGCGCAAAATATCATCAAGTTTTATTATGCGTCGTAATTTTTTGAGGCAAAATATTAAAATTTAATCGACCGTCAAGTCTAATATTTATAATTTAATACTGATTTTTCACTCATAATGCTATATGAAATACAATTGAAATCGTATTATCATTTGCATCTGGGTTTTTATGATAATTTTTTTGCAAAAACAAACAAAGTCTATATTTTGCTTTTAAAGATTAAGAATATATTGATTATCAAGAGGTCAAAAAGTTTCGTGAGAATAATATTGGTAAGATTAGGTATATTAAGGGAGTTTTGACGATAATTTTATTGATTAAACCTTAAATGATAAATGGATAATTATAAATTTTGAATGCTATTACACGCCACTCAAGATTTAAAAAAGCAATTTTTAGTCTTAGTTTTTTTTGACCCTAAATTAATTTTGGCTAAAAATTAATTTATAGATTTAATTTATTACAAAGCAAACTAAAACTAAACTTCAAAAAGCATAAATTGACCTTTAATCAATCTTGACAAAACTGATTAATGAACTATAATAAGGCTATAAATCAACCAATAGCAACATTTTAAACAGTAAGATTTTGTCAAAATTAGGAAAAGATACAAATTATAACTTATCTAAACCAAATGCAGAAATTTTGGAAGCGGTAAAAAACCCTCATCAAGATAAAAATTACGCCATTAACTTATCTTGCCCAGAATTTACTTCAATTTGTCCAGTTACTGGTCAACCCGATTTTGCACATTTAATAATTGACTATGTTCCAGGTGAAAGCTTAATTGAAAGCAAGTCTTTAAAGCTTTATTTGTTTTCATACAGAAATCATGGCGCCTTTCATGAAGATTGCACCGTGCAAATAGCTAAAGATTTAATCGCTACAATAAAACCAAAGTGGTTAAGAATTTGCGGCTTTTGGTATCCTCGTGGCGGCATTCCGATTGATGTCTTTTTTCAAGAAGGTGATCTTCCTAAAAATGTTCATGTTAAAGATCTGCAAATTAAAACTTATACTCCGCGCTCAATTATTTAAGAAACAAATAGAAATTTTCAAAGACATCTATAAAAATTGATAAAACTCTTTTAAAATTTAAAAATCTGGCACGCACAGTCTCAACTTAAAATAATTAATCATTTTGCAACCTTCCTCTATCAAGGCTTTGTCCTGCATTTTCGTCGGAAATTTGGTCAATTATATCTTCGCAAATTCTACCAAATGACAAAGATATTTCATCGGCCCTATGAGTTACAACATAAGGAGTTCCATCTTCTGTCGATTGCGAAATTCTTTCATTTATAGGGATGTCGCCCAGAAATTTAATTTTTTTCTGTTCGGCCATTTTTTTGGCGTTATCGTTACCAAAAATATATCTTTTTTCTTGATTCTCATCTTGCAAATAAGCCATATTCTGAACCAAGCCTAAAATTGGGATATTAAGCTTTTCAAAACAATCAATCGACCTGATAACATCTTTTACCGCAACCATTTGCGGCGTCGATATCGCCACCACACCATCAAGAGGAAATTTTTGTGCTAGACTCAAATAAACATCTCCAGTTCCTGGAGGCATATCAATTATCATATAATCAACTTCTTTGCCATCACTTTGCCAATCTACACTTCTTATTAATTGATATAAAATTTTTGTAATCATTGGCCCACGCCAAACGCCAGCGGCTTTATCGTCTATCATCATACCAATGGAAATAGCTTTTATGTTATGGGCAATTTCTGGCAGCAAAAGATTATCTTTTACTGCAGGTTTTTTATTTATTTTAAGCATTGTCGGAATTGACGGGCCGTATATATCGGCGTCAACCAAGGCGACATTATTGCCAATTTTTTGTAAAGAACTCGCCAAATTCACCGCAAAAGTAGATTTTCCCACCCCACCTTTTGCCGAGGCCACGGCAATAATTTTTTTAACGCCAATCACTGGCTGAATTTGCCCAGAACCAGAGAAGGTCGATTTTTCGTTGCTTTTTTTATTTTTTTCCCCCTTTTTATCATCATTATTACTTATTTTTTCATTATTTTTAGAAAAAATTTTTTTGGCCTTTTCCTTGGTTTTACCAAAAAAACCCTGCTTTGCTTTGGCCTCAGCCCCCTGTTCAGATTCTTTTTTAGGCATTTGTGCTAATTTATTAATTTGTTCTAAGTTTTTTTCTTCAGACAATATAATAATTACTTTCTCAAAATTTAGCTTATTTTCAAGTTCAACCTTAGATTTTTTATATAATTCTTCAAATTTCACTTTATTATAGCCAGATTTCGACATATTTAAACTTATTATTAGCTTTTTTGAGTCTTTAACGATAATTTCCTCTATTAAATCTTCACAAATAGAGTTATTTTGTAATATTTCGATAATTTCTTCGTGTTTTTTCATAATCAGATAATATTTAGTAATTGTTAACCGTTATTTAAAAGCGCTTTTTTAGACTAAGCTTCAAGTAAAAATCCTTATATAATTTAATATATCTATGTTTTTTATTTAAAATTTACCTCTTGAAAAATATTACATATTAAAAACAATTGAGTATAACGCCCTAAAATATTAAACTTAACTAGTTTTAATTAAATTTTTAGCGCAATTAAAAGAATATTTTTTATTCAACTATAAAAAATAAATATTTGTTAATTTTAACATAAGATTGATATAAAAAGTCTCTTTTTTGGATATTTTTTGTCTTAAAGCTTTGAATTTTGCGCTATTTTAACTTAATAATATTAAGCTTTATCTAACTTTTGGTGATTTTTTGGCGGTTTAATTACAAATCATTAGAACTAAAAATCTTAATAAAACCTTGCAAAATCGACATTTTAATGTTATATTATACGAAATTGATAATTAAAAATCCATACTTAGATAAAAAATGTTCAAATTTTTAGCATTAAACATGAATCAGGGACCTTGGGGTCCTTGGACAAAAAATAAAGATGAAGAAAGTAAGAAGCAAAACAAAGATCAATCTTCAAGAACTGAAAATAGCGGATCGGGAGGTGGCAATAACGACGAAAATAACAGTGACAATAAAGATAGTAAAGAAAAATCTTCA
>CBFIDI010000045.1:0-10461 GCA_965661355.1 Rickettsiales bacterium
CTACTCAGAACCTTGGAAGGTAACTCTGGTTAATACCGGAGATAATTCCATGACTGGTGGCAGGATAAAAAGAATCTCATCATATTTGGATGGCGAAGATTCTTTTTGCTTAACCTATGGAGACGGAGTATCTGATATTAATATTGCTGAAGTAATTGAATTTCATAAGAATCATGGTAAACTTGCAACCGTAACAGCAGTCCAGCCAGCAGGAAGGTTCGGTGCCCTAGAAATAGAAAATAATCAAATCAAAAAATTCCAAGAAAAGCCAAAAGGCGATGGAAGTTTTATCAATGGTGGTTTTTTTGTTTTATCTCCAAAAGTTCTGGACTATATAAAAGAAGGTGATGGAACGATATGGGAACAATCTCCATTAAAAGACCTAGCCTCAGACGGAGAGTTAATGAGTTATAAACATCAAGGATTCTGGCAACCTATGGATACTTTAAGGGATAAAAATTATCTTGAAGAATTATGGGATGGCAAAAAAGCACCTTGGAAAATTTGGTAAAAATAATGAACATAGACTTTGATTTTTACAAAAATAAAAAAATTTTTATCACGGGTCATACTGGCTTTAAAGGTTCGTGGCTTTGTCTCTTGTTAAATAAGCTTGAGGCAAATGTAACAGGTTATGCTCTTGCGCCTGAAATTAATAACGAAAGTCTATTTGATTTAGCTAATATTAATCAAGAAGTTGATTCTCATATTGCTGATATTAGAGATTATAAAAAATTAAGAGAAGTATTACAAAGCAGTAAACCGGATATTATTTTTCATCTTGCTGCGCAGCCATTGGTCAGAGACTCTTATGAAGACCCTATTTATAATTATGAAACAAATGTTATAGGCACTGTAAATTTATTGGAAGCTTCTAAGGACTTAAAATCCTTAAAGGCTCTGGTAAATATTACCACTGATAAATGTTATGATAATAAAGAGTGGTTTTGGCCTTATCGTGAAAATGATACTCTTGGCGGACACGACCCCTATTCAGCAAGTAAAGCCTGTAGCGAGATAGTTACAAATTCTTACAAAAAATCCTTTTTTGAAAAATTAAATATTGGCTTGGCATCAGCTAGAGCTGGCAATGTGATTGGTGGTGGAGATTTTTCAAAAGATAGAATAATTCCTGATATTGTGAAATCAATCAAAGATAGTCAAAATCTAATCCTAAGAAATCCAAATGCGGTTAGACCTTGGCAACATGTTTTGGATGTTTTATATGGATATCTTCTACTTGGAGAGAGTCTGTGTAAAAACCCTAAAGAATTTTCGGAAAGCTTTAATTTTAGCCCACTGGAAAATAAAGAAATAATAGTAGAGGAAATAACTAAGGAATTTATATCTTTAATTGGAAAGGGTAGTTATGAGATAGTTTCTTCTGAGGCAAATCTTCATGAGGCAACAATGCTAAAATTAGATTCTAGCAAGGCTTTCAAAAAACTAAACTGGACTCCTAAATTTAAAACCATGCAAGCAATTTCTGAGACTGCTCTTTGGTATAAAGAATATTTAAAAAGATCAGATATAGAGTCCCTGTGTCAAAATGAGTTAAATAACTTTATTAAATTATAAATAAAAAAAATAAAATGAAAAAAGATATACATGTTTCTTATGCAAAAACAGTTTACGGTCAAAAAGAAATAGACGCGGTTGTGAAATGCTTAAACGAAAGTACTCAAATGAGTAAATATGCATCTGTATTTGAGAAAAAAATTGCCAAATTATTTGAAAAAAAACATGGTATCTTTGTCAATTCTGGATCTTCTGCTCTTTACATTGGAATGGAAGCAGAAGATTTTCCTAAAGGAGGTGAGGTAATAACTCCGGCACTTACATTTTCAACAACAGTTGGATGTATCGTAAAATCTGGTCTTATCCCTGCTTTTGTTGATGTTGATTATAATAGTTACTGTATTGATGTAAATAAGATAGAGGAAATGATTAACGATAAAACGGTTGCTATATTAGCGCCAAATTTACTTGGTAATTTATGTCAATGGGACAAAATATCTGAAATTGCCAAAAAATATAATTTAAGAATTATTGAAGATTCGGCCGATACATTGGGCGCTACTTTAAATGGTAAATTAAGCGGGTATTGGTCTGATTGGTCAATTACTAGTTTTTATGGTTCTCACATTATTAATTGTGCTGGTAATGGCGGAATGCTATGTATTAATGATGAAAACCAGTTAAAAGAAGCTAAACTTCTTCGTTCATGGGGAAGGTCATCTTCGATTTTTGACGAAAAATCCGAGGATATTGAAAATAGATTTAATGTTGAAGTTGATGGTATAGAGTATGATGCAAAATTTATCTTTGAAAAGATTGGTTATAATTTGGAAGGGTCAGAAATTGGAGCTTCTTTTGGCTTGGTTCAATTAGAAGAATTAGAAAATAACATTAAGACAAGAGAAGAAAACTTTAAAAGACAAACTAAATTCTTTAAAAAATACGAAGAATACTTTGTCTTGCCAAAACAAACAGAGAATACAAGGACTGCTTGGCTTGCATACCCCTTAATCGTTAAGGAATCTGCTCCATTTAAAAGAAGAGATTTTCAAATTTATTTAGAAAAAGCAAACATTCAAACAAGAACTGTTTTTTCAGGTAATATTACTAGGCAGCCAGGATATAAAAATTTGGAAATGAAAAAAGCTAAAGATGGTTTTGCGAATTCTGATAATATCATGAGAGGTGGAGTTTTATTGGCATGTCACCATGGCTTAACAGATGAAATGTTGAACTATATGCATAATATAATATCAGATTTTATTAATGAAAATAAATAAATTATGCATATATTTTTGCTATTTATATCAATCTTCATTGCTATTATTGCTCAATTATTATTCAAAGGACTTTCTTTATCTAAACCAGAAGATGGAAGTATCTACCTTTACCTGCTCAATCATAAGTTAATATTAGGCTTTTCGCTATATTTCGTATCGGCAATTTTTTACATCTTTTCTCTAAAGAAAATAGAGTTATCAGTTGCCTACCCAACCATATCTATCTCTTATATTTTTATTATTTTTCTAAGTCATTTTATATTTGGTGAGTCACTTACCACATATAAAATATTAGGAAGTATATTAATTGCCCTTGGGGTTTCATTGATGTGGAAATGATAAAAAATATCTTGCTTACAGGAGCAACAGGATTTATAGGAAAACACCTATTAAGGAGGCTTATTGAAGGTAAAGATTATCAGGTTACTATCTTAGTAAGAGACAGATCTAATTTGGATTTAATAAAGAATTTTAAAGATAAGGTTTTTATTCATAAATATAATTCAGATTACGACTCTATTGATAAGTTGTTTAAAAATGGTAAATTTGATTATGTATTTCACTTAGCGGCTATTTCATGTTACGACCATAAGCCTGAGGGTATTTCTAATATGATTGATTCCAACATAAAATTTGGAACATTCATTTTGGAAGCTATGAAAAAATATGGTTGTAAATATTTCATCAATACTAGTACTTATTGGCAAAATTATCAAAATCAAAATTACGAGCCAATATGTCTTTATGCATCAACCAAAAAAGCCTTTGAAGATATAATTGATTACTATTGCATGGATCAGAAAATCAAAGCCATATCACTAAAATTATATGATGTTTATGGCTATGACGATCATAGAAAAAAATTACTGAACACTTTACTGACAAAACAAAATAATAATTCTATAAATTTAACCAAGGGAGAGCAAAAGCTTTATATGGTTTTTATTGATGATGTTATTGATGCTTACCTGGTGGCAATGAGTGTGATTAAAACAGATAAAAAAAAGCATGGTATTTATGGGGTTTATGGCAAAGAAAAACATTCTCTGCTAGAGGCAATAAAGGTTGCCGAGAAGGTAGCTAATAAAAAATTTATTATAAACTTTGGTGCAAAAGAGTATAATAAATTTCAAATTATGGATTCTTTTGGCATAAATAAATTGCCTGGATGGGAAGCCAAAACTTCTTTGCAAGAAGGTTTAAAGACAATGATTAATTAGCTTATGAGTATTAAAAAAGAAAAAAAACTTATTTCTATAGTTACTCCAGTATTTAACGAGGAAGAAGCTTTAGATAATTATTATGATAGAGTTTCACAAGTCATAAAAAAATTATCAAAGGAATATGATTTTGAAATTATTTTTACTGATAATTGTAGTACCGACAATACCTTCAAGAAACTACAAGAATTAGCAAAAAAAGATTCAAGAATAAGGGTGTTTAGTTTTTCTAAAAATTTCGGATATCAAAAATCTATTTGGTTTGGATATTATAAAACGAAGGGAGGTACCGCTTTAGAACTAGATGTTGATTTACAAGACCCCCCAGAAATGCTAGAAGAAATGCTAAAGCATTGGAAAAAAGGTTATAAAATAGTTTATGGTATTAGAAAAGACAGGAAGGAAGGGATTGTAATTAAATCCTTAAGAAAATTATTTTATAGGTTGGTAAGAAAGGTTAGTGATTATGACATTCCGAACGATGCTGGTGATTTTATGCTCATTGATAGGGATATAATAGACCACCTAAAAAAATTAAAATTGTCTGACCCGTATCTTAGGGGAACAATTTTTGGCTTTGGTTATTCAAAAATAGGAATTGAATATAAGAGAGACGCTAGAGAGATTGGCACAAGTAAGTTTCCAAGTTTAAAATTAATTCAACTTGCAACTGATGCATTAGTTAATACATCAGTTTTTCCACTTAGAATGGCAACAATCGTTGGGTTATTGTCAGCTTTTGCCTCTACGGCTTTAGGTGGTTACTTTGTGATTGATAAGCTATTTTTAGGAGCTGAATTGCCAAGAGGAATGACTGCAATATTAGTATTAATACTTGCCTCTATTGCAATTAATTCAATCTTCATAGGAATATTAGGAGAATATATTGGTAAGATTTATCGACAATTTTCTTCAAGCGATATTGTGCCAATAGTTGAAAAAGAAGTTGATGATTCAAAATAATATGATGATCAAAGCTATAGCCCCAACTCCGTAAGATATTTAAAATTATTATAAATATAATTCAAACAAAATTATTGATGATTTTTTTTGCAAATGTTAATATTGCGCAATAAACAAAATTTGTAACAATAATGAGAATTACCGCTGGCTTTTTAAAGGGTCAAAAATTGATAGAATCTCAACAAAGCAAAGACCTTCGCCCCACAACAGACAGGGCTCGCGAGTCATTATTCAATATTTTACAAAATGCTAATTTTTTGCAAGATATTAATTTTAACTTAAAAAACTCAACTATACTCGATTTATGCTGTGGCACTGGTGCCATTGCCTTCGAGGCAATTTCACGCGGTGCCAAGCAAGCTTTGTTAATCGACAAAGATAGTTCTCATGTTAAAATTGCAAAAGATAATGCTAAAAAATTAAAATTAATTAGCGAAAGTAAAATTATTGTTGGCGATGCTTTAAGGCCAATAAATTACATGCAAAAATTCGATTTAATATTCATAGATCCGCCATACGGATTCAAATTTGACAAACTATTGCGAAGGTTAAAAGAAAGCCCTGATATTAGCGCTCAAAGCTTAATAATAATAGAATCAAACCAAAAAGAAGAAATTGGGCCTGATTTTAAAATTTTAGATTACAGAAAATATGGCATCAACCATTTTACATTTTTTACAAAACAAAAATAATTTTAGTTCAATAAAATATACGGCAAAAATTATTTATATTTTATTATTCATTTTTATTTGCTCTTGTGTCTCGACTAAAAGATTGCAAAATTCTGGATATAAAGACACAATAAGACAGTTTCTGCTAGCTAAAAACAGTTCTGAGGTAATATTTTTGGCCGAAAAATATCATTATATATTACAAGATAGAGGTAAATATCTTCAAGGTTTGCTCTTTTCAAAATATCGCTACTTATTGCGAATTGATCCTAGCGCTTCTAGTTTAACGCTTCACGATAACAATATTATCGAGGCTAATTTAACCTTAACTTTAAACACTACCAAGCCTCCTCTTGATGCTGCAAGATATTTTATTGCTAAGGGCTTCAAAGATTATTCTGGGCAAGAGTTATTTATTAAAATCAAGTTTTATGGAAAAAGATATCTTCCTAACAAAAATTTTCGCACCCGTACTTTTTCTTTAAATCGCGCTTACACATTAAAAGTAATTGATCAATCTCCGGACGCTAAAAAAAGAAAAGCCGTATTAACCCCTTTGACTATGGGTGTTGATGCTACTTTATTTCTAGGAAGATTAATCGTCGCTCCAATTTGCGACACTTGCGATGTTTTCGGTAAAAGACAATAAATTTTATAATTAACTTAATTCAAAATAATTAAAATATGACAAAATTCTTAAAATTTCTATCAATATTTCTAGCTTACGCAATTTTTTCATGTTCAAATGGCGTTAAAACAAATAATAATGCGGTAAAAGATTTTAAAATTGAAAAATATCTTGGCAAGTGGTACGAAATTGCCCGCTACGACCATTCTTTTGAAAGGGGGTGTGAAAATGTTAGCGCCAATTATTCTTTAAAAGAAAATAATAAAATAAAAATAGTCAATAAATGCATCAAAAATGATAAAGAAAAGATCGCTAAGGCAACGGGCTATTTCTTAAAATCAAAAGACATAGCCCACTTAAAAGTAACTTTCTTTTGGCCTTTTTACGGTAATTATAAAGTTATTTACATCGACAAAAATTATGAAAATGCTATAATTGACGGCGGAACCTATGATTATTTCTGGATTTTATCAAGAAATAAAAATCCAGATCAGAGAATTTTGGAATTTTTGATAAAAAAGGCGCAAATTTTTGGTTATAAAAAAGAACAAATGATATTCGCTAAATATAATTAAAAAACTAATAAATTTAACAAATAATTGGCCAATAAAATCATTATTCAATAATTAAGACGGCAAGAATTTAGCAAAACAATTAATGATAAAAACTTTGAGCTTTAAATTACTTTGTAAAGAATATATTGATAAATTTTTTAGCCCTTAATAATTAATTAAAGATAGAAAATATCATAATATAAAAAGTCAAAAATTTTATTATTTTCTTAAATTAAATTCCAACAAATTTGCATTCATATTCGCTAAATTCTTCTTCAAACTCAAATATTTCCCCTTTTTTAATTGGTCTAATTCTAATTAACGCGGTAGAATTTGCCGGGATAATTTTCTCTATTGCTAAATTATGACTTTCAAATTCAGCAACTAAATCATCTTTATTGCAAATTTTTAAGGCCATTCTTTCGCCTGATTTAATCTTAAATGCGCATTCTTCTTTTTTGTCGCTAGTTTTCTTTAAGTTACCCGATTGAAATTTTCTGTCTTTAATAATTATGTCACAATTATTTTTAGCAAAAGCAAAATTACTAGAAAATAATAAAAATATAATATAAATAAATGTTTTTTTCATAATTAACCTTAATTTTACTTGAATATTACTTAAATATATATGATAATCATTCTCAAGATTAAATGCAAGAAGTTTTAATAAAAATATAATTTAAAAATTACAATGTCATTCGAGCAAATAATACACAGCCAAAATTGGATTTTATCTTCAATATTTATATTATTAATAATAGTTTCAATTTTTAGCTGGTACACAATAATAACTAAGGCAATTTTCTTTAAAGTCGAAAATAAATCTCTTAATAAATTTCAAGAAAGTCAGAGTAAAAACCTTCATACCAGCTCTACAAAATCAATTGTTAAAGCTTTTAATTTAATTCAAAGTGAAAATAATATTGACTTGCTCGACAGAAAGCTAAGGCTAATATTTGAAGACTTAAAAGAAGAGATATCTTTTGGTCAAACTTTTTTGGCTTCGGTTGCCAATTTATCACCCTTTGTTGGCTTGTTTGGAACTGTTTTGGGGGTTTATTTTGCTTTAATAGACATTTCTAAACTTGGCAACGCTTCTATTTCAAATGTCGCAGCCCCAATCGGAGAAGCTTTAATAGCCACCGCAATTGGTCTATGGTGCGCAATTCCGGCTGCTTTTGCATTTAACTATTATTCAAAAATGTCAAATTCTTTGTTGAAAAGAACTAAAAATATTGTTGAAAAAAAGATGATAAATTTTAGTTAAATTAAAAATTAAATTTTCTATGAAAGCTTTTCAAAATAACGAAAATGAAGGCCTTATAAGTGAAATTAATGTGACTCCTTTAGTTGATGTTATGTTAATTTTAATGATAATATTTTTAATTACTGCGCCTTTGCTAGTTAAAAATTTGGGGGTTGAATTGCCCAGCGCCAAAGCCCAACAACAAGTTAAGGTTAAAAGCAAAACAATATCAATAAAATCTGATGGAAGTTTTTTGCTTGACGGATCTAAAATATCGGAAGAAAATTTAGAATTGAGCCTGAAAAATATTAATGACAAAAAATTGGTGATAAAAATAGCTGCTGACAAAAATTCAAAATATCAAGATGTTGCAACAATTCTTTCAATATTGGGGCGCCAAGAAATTTCTAATGTTGGATTTTTGACCAAAGAATAGGGTGCCTTTTTAGTTTTTTTGGATGATTTTATTTGTTAACTCTTCTTTTGAAATTTGAAAATTGCTTTCAACCCATAATATTTGCGCAATTTCTAATTTTTCGCCAATTTGCGGGCCAAAAAAACCTAAATCTAATAGATCTTGACCATTAATTGGTAAATTAGGAATTGTCTGTTTATTAACAAAGTTAATATCATCTTTAATTTTACTAAAATCATCTAAATTTTGCAAAACCAACAAATTTATAACATAATCCTTGCTGTAATTTAACAAAAGCTTAGTTAAATCTTGTTTTGAATTTAATTTGTTGTTAATATTGCGAATTAAAAAGTATAAATAGCATTTCTCTTTCTTGCTAAATCTAACTTTATTAAAAAGATTTTTAAGTTTCAGTTCAAAATTATCTGAATTAAAATTTTGCTCAAAAATCAGTGATGAAAATTTTGTAATATCAGAAAATATAATATTATAATTATTTTCAATGTCACATAATTTTATTAAATTATTTGTTTGCAACGAAAAGTCAAAAATTTTATCTGAAATTGTTTTGTCAAAAATACTTAAAATATTACCCAAATTATTACTTTTTTTCTTAAAAAACTTAAAAAACTCATCTCTAATTCTTTCGGGCGACAAAATATCTATTCCATCTTTCAGTTTTATGCAATATTTAAGGGCTTCATCATCAATTTTTGCGGCGTAAAAACAAGAAAATCTAAAAAAGCGCAAAATTCTTAAATAATCTTCTTTTATTCTTTCTTCAGGGTTACCAATAAATTTGACAATATTATTGTTTAAATCATCAACTCCGTCAAAATAATCGTAAATATCACCATTTTGATCTAAAAATAGAGCATTTATAGTAAAATCTCGTCTTTTAGCGTCAAGATAATAATCGTCAATAAATTCGGTTTTAGGGTGTCTGCCATTGTAATTGCTATCTTTTCTTAAGGTGGTAATTTCAAAAGTTTTATCGCCAATTAAAGCTGTAATTGTTCCATATTTAATTCCAGTTTCTATTGATTTTATGTTATTTTTTCGCAAAATATCAATTGATTTAGCTGGCAAAAACTGACAAGCAAAATCAAAATCTTCCGGCGCTTTACCCAGAATTATATCTCTTACACAGCCGCCAACAAGTCTTATAGAGCCTTGTCTTTCTTGGTTAAAAATATCGAAAATTTTATTGACTTCAATTGTAAAATTATTGGTAATATTTTTTAAATTTATTATTTTCTGATTCATGAATAATTTTTTTACTTAAAAATGTGGCTTCATAGTGAAAGGATATAATAATTTTTAAAATTCAAAATATTGAATTATAATTTTATTAAAATGATATTTTTATTTTTAAATTGCAACAACAAAAATATTTAATTCATCAGCTTTTTTTATCAATTGCTTCTTATCAATAATTAAAGTTTTTTTAGCCTGAATGGCAATTCCTTTAATATTATTTTCATAACAAGAAATTATCGTGTCAACGCCAATAGTTGGCAAATCGGCTTTTGAAGATTGGTTTATCTTTTTCAATTTAACCAAAATTGATCCATCTTTATAATTTTCATCAAGCTCAGAACATCTGTTTATCATATTTTCAGTACCTTCCAAAGCTTCAACGGCAATTATCTGTCTTTGCGCGACAATCACGGCTTGACCAATATCAAATTTCGATAAAGATTTTATCGCCCGAGTTGCAATTTCAATATTTTCGTAATCTTCTTTTTGCGGCTTAAATTTTGTTAAAACTGACTTTGGCGCTATTAAATCTTCTAGTAAATCATCAATTTTCAATATATTAAATCCTCTTTTCTCGAAAAATTTAATTACCGCTTTTAAAACTGTATCATCGCCTAAAATTTTGCTAGTAAGAATTTTTGCAATTAACAAAGCTCCGGTTTTATCAACTTGTAAAGACTTAAAGTTTGGTTTATTGACGGCTCCA
>CBFIDI010000046.1:0-10384 GCA_965661355.1 Rickettsiales bacterium
CTAAATTTGTTGAAAAAATAGGGAATATTAACATGAAAACTGTATTTTTTTTAATAAACTTCCAATAAAATATTTTTTTTATATTCTTGCACTCTTCCTTAAATGTAAATTATGGCTTTATACTAAATTTGCCTGTTTTTTTAATAAATTAAACATTATCAATGCAATATTATATTAAATAAAAAGTTAACGCTAATTAAGATCGGTTATTTTATTTGCATTTACTTATTATATTTTGAATTTTTTGACTATTTAAGGCCCCGACTAGTTTATGGCATAATTTTTGATTTTTATTCATAGCGATTGAATAAGGCAAGATCCCCTCTTTATTTCCAAATCTTTTTAGTAGGTCGCGCGGATTATTACGGTCTGAAACATTTAATATTGTAAAATCACCTTCGCTCACTCCGGCTTTTTTGATAAATTCTTTTGTATCTTTGTGATAAGAAGTTCCAATTAAGACGAACTCTATATTTTTATAATATTTTTTATTATCTTTTAAAAAAACCATTTCGGCTAAGCAGGGCATGCATTTATTGTCAATAAAAGCAAATATTGTAATATTATTATTCTTAAAATCATCTTCGTTATAAAAATTGACATAATTAATATTTGCAAGAGAAAACTTAACTTTGTCGCCAAGGTCAGCAAAAGACTTGGTGACAAAGTTAAAAGAAATAACTAATAATAAGATTAATAAATTTTTCATTTGATTATAAATCAATTTTTAAAGTCGCGTACATATATCTTCCTATAACTGGGCCCCAAATATTAGCGACATCAATTTCGCCACCAGCCCCAGGGTCGGTTAAAAATAATTGTGAATCATCATTGGTTTGAACATAATCAAACAGGTTGTTAACTCCCAAAGACAGACCCACATATTTGCTTAGCTTAATATCAGATCTTAAATCTAAAGTAGTGAAAGCTTCAGATTCGTCTGATTTCTTGGTACCGTTAAGGTTAAATCTTTCGCCGTAGAATTTTTCTACATCGCTTTTTCCGGTCCAGTTAAGTTGGGCATATAAATTTAGATTGTCATTTACTTTATGGTCCAGACCCAAGAAGG
The DNA here is from genome assembly GCA_965661355.1 of Rickettsiales bacterium. Classification (GTDB taxonomy): domain Bacteria; phylum Pseudomonadota; class Alphaproteobacteria; order Rickettsiales; family UBA1997; genus CAMCFD01. The sequence continues at coordinate 1,070 of CBFIDI010000046.1, forward strand.
CTCTTTGTTTTGGTCTGGCAATAGGTAAGTCACCAGTTTCAAAATCAAAGAAGTTTAACTCGCCACCCAGCGAAATAGTAGACCTAGGGGTCAATAAATAACTGGCATTTAAATCAATATTTTGAATTGTAACCTCATTTTCAGAATTATTAAATAATGCAACATTATTTACATCGTCAATTTCAATTTTTGCAATATTTTCGATATTGGTATAGTTGTAAGCGACAGTTGTATTTAGCCTATCTCCTTGAAAATTCAAGCTATAGCTTAAGTTTTTAGATTTTTCAACTTCTTCAATATCTCGCCTAATATTGTTTACACTGAGTAAACCATGTTCATATTCAAAATATGAAGACGGAGCTCTATAGCCAGTACCAAGCGATAACCTGCTATCAAATGAGTCGTTATGATGTAGTAAAAAATTAGCTCTGGGCGTAAAAATAGCGTCAAATTCATTGTGATAATCTCCGCGTACCGACAAAGTAGTTTCGAGTTTATCGTCAAATGAAGAATTATAAAGTTTAGTAAAGATACCATTTGTAACATAACGGAAATTATCAACCCCGTCAACTTGGGCTCGATTACCGTTGCCATCATCAATTATACCATTGCTATCAAGATCTTGATATAAATAATTATAACCAAAAGTTAACTCGTTGTTATTGTTAATATCAAATCTTGCTGCGGCCTCGGTGTAATATTGCATTTGATCGGCTATATAAATTTGATTTGAATAAGAAGAGTCTTGGTGATGACTAGCCAGTCCAAAAGCAAACCTTAAGCCACCAAAATTTGTGTCTTTTTCGGCGGTGGTAACAACTTGCCTTCTTTTGGTTTTAATTATTTCAGAAATGCCGTTAAGACCTTCGTCATAACCAGCTACAGCAGGGGAGTCATTGCTGCCATTTTTCGTATTAGCAAAATTAAAAGGATTTCCGTTATTAGAATCTTGAATTGCACTTATATTGCTAACAGAAGCGCCACCAGCTCTTTCTTCGGTTGCAAAACTAATATTGCCTTTTATTGTAAAATCTAACAAATCATCGATAAAAAATCCGGCCGAAATATTTTGCCTGTCATATTTAGGGGCTTCAGAAATTAAGTTGTTATCTTCGTCAATATGATCTCTAGAACTATCAACCGCAGAAATACTAACTGCGCCGCCATCAACGACTTTAGAGCTGTACAGGTTAAACTCTTTAGTATTGTAAGAGCCGTAAGTTAATTGCGTGGAAAATTGATCTTTTACGGGTTTTTTTGTTACAATATTAACCGTGCCAGATAAAGCTTCGGGTGCAATAACGCTTGTTCCGGCGCCACGGGCAACCTCAACCCTTTCAATATTGTTTATTCCAATTGAATCAAGTCCATAAACTCCGGAAACGGAAGAATAAATAGGAACTCCGTCAATCATAACAGTAGTATATTGAGACGGCATTTGATTAAGTGAAATTCCTCTGGCGCCACAAACAGAGCAGTTAACCTCGTCAGATATTCCTGGGTTTTTTCTTATTGCATCAACAATGTTATTAAAACCAGATTTTTGAAGTGTTTCAGAGTTTATAACTTCAGTTTTTACCAAGTCATCTTTTAACATCCCTGGTTTAAAAGCTTTAGAAGTGTTGGTTGCGACAACTTTAACTACATTTAATTCTTTGTCGCTTTCTGCAAAAGCAATATTAGAAGCCGACAAAGTAATTCCTAGAATTAAAGTACTTGTTAAATTAATATAGTTTTTCATTTTTAATATACGAATTCAGTTTTTTATTAAATAGCCCAAAAATAGAAAAATAATTAAAAGTCGATATATTTTAATTTTCAAATTTAAATAACTATTTACAGCTTAAAATTTCATCAAAAAAACCACCATTCATAATAATTTTTTTAGTAAAATATTTTTAACTTAAATAATCGTTTAAATATTGAAAATAATATAAGCAATATATTTGTTGTTCACAAATAAATAGTAATGATAATCATTATCATATAATAATTTATCAAAGTCAACCAAAAAATTTAAAACTATTATAATTTTAGAAAAATCTATTAAATTTTGTTAATTATTGCGTTAATCAAGTTAATCTAAAGTAAAATTCTTTCTTGACAATATCTGATTTTTAAGATCTAATCGAGCTATAAAAGATATCAAAACTAAAAATCAAAAACCATGGCTCTAAATATAGAAATCCCTGAAGAAAAAACTCTAAAACCAAAAATTACAATTTTTGGCGTTGGTGGCGCTGGTGGAAATGCCACGAATAATATGATTAATTCTAAGCTTGAAGGCGTAGAGTTTGTCGCTGCTAATACTGACGCTCAGGCGTTAGAAAATTCTCAGGCCAAAATTAAAATTCAGCTTGGCCTTGAAACTACAAAAGGTCTTGGCGCCGGTTCTTTTCCGGACCGCGGAAAAATTGCGGCCGAAGAAAATATCGAAGAAATTGAAAAAGCCCTTGAAGGAAATCACATGATTTTTATTGCCGCTGGTATGGGTGGCGGAACCGGAACGGGCGCGGCTCCGGTTATTGCAAAATTAGCTAAAGAGCGCGACATATTAACTGTTGGCGTTGTAACAAAACCCTTCCATTTTGAAGGTAAATATCGCATGGAAACCGCCGATAAAGGAATTGAAGAGTTAAAGCAACATGTCGATACATTAATTATAATACCAAATCAAAATTTGTTTAGAATTGCTAATGAAAGAACAACTTTTGAATCTGCTTTTAAAATGGCCGACGATGTTCTTCACGCTGGCGTACGCGGAATTACTGACTTAATTACAATGCCGGGCCTTGTTAATCTTGACTTTGCTGATATTAGAACCGTAATGACCAAAATGGGAAAAGCTATGATGGGAACTGGCGAAGCCGAAGGCGAAAATCGTGCGGTTGAAGCTTGCGAGGCTGCAATTTCGAACCCGCTTCTTGACGATGTCTCAATTAGAGGTGCGCGCGGAGTTCTTGTTAACATGACTGGTGGACCTGATATGACTCTTTTTGAAGCTGACTTAGCGGTCAATACTATTAAAAGCGAAGTTGACGAAAATGCTAATATAATTTTTGGTTCGGCTTTTGACGAAAATATGAAGGGCAAAATAAGAATTTCAGTTGTTGCAACCGGAATGGACGAAGATGAGTTTATGGAGGGTAGAATAATTGAGAATTCAATGCCAAGATCAAGTAAATTTAATAATAAACAACAAGGCCAAGAACTTAACACCAGAAAGAAAGATTCATTTTTTAATGGTACAAAAGTAGAGCAGCTTGACGACGAGACCATAGAAGAAATTAGCGCGACAGATTTTCAAAGTAAAAAAAATTATCTAGAAGAAGAAAATAGCGATTACGGAAAATCTGAATTTAATCCTAAGCAAGATGATATTTCTAAAATATCAAGAATTGACTTCTTGCAAGATGATTCGCGCAATATCGTAGAATCAAAACAAGAAGTGCAAGAAGTTGAGGCGGAAAAAGACCATAAAAAATTAAAAAGTAAAAAAGCGCCCAATCAAGAAAAAAAAGATAGCGGCTTTAGTCTTTTTAGCTTTATGTCAAGCTCGAAAGTAAAAGAGGAATTTGAAGATGAAAATGAAAATTCGCCGGTTGAAGAATCTGAAAATGAAGGGGCCGAAGATTTTGAAGCATTTCAAGAAGAAAGACAGAAAAAAGAATCTAGTAACCGAAAAAATTTAAAGCCGAAAAAAATTAAAAAAGATTTAGCTGCAAAAAAACAAGAGTTTTTTGGATCTATTGGCTCGCAAGAAGATGGAGAAAGTAAAGCTTCCGAGCATGAAGAAGATATATTAAATGTTCCAGCTTTTTTTCGCAAAAAAAAATAATGGCACAAATATATCTAATTAGTCCAGAAAAAATAAACAATATAAACGATTTTGCTGATAACCTAACAATTGCCTTAAAAACTGGTCTGGTAAAAATATTTCAGCTTCGCCTTAAGGGTTATGACGATAGTCTGGTAAAACAATATTGCCTTATTTTAAAAGATATTTGTCGCAATTATCATTGCAAAATAATTCTCAATGATAATTATAAATTAGCTTTTGAATTGGGTCTTGATGGTGTTCATATGGGTCAAGATGATGGTAAAATTCAAAGCGCCAGAAGTTTTGCAGGCAAAGATTTTATAATTGGAGCTAGTTGCTATGATGTAAAAGATTTAGCAATAAGAGCGGTAAAAAATGGAGCAAACTATTTATCATTTGGCACTTTTTTTCACAGCAATACCAAAAATTCTATTGGCAAGCCAAAGCCAGAAATACTTAAATGGGCAAAAGAAAAATTTCCTCAAAATATAGAAATTTGCGCTATTGGTGGTATAAATAACAATAATGTAAAGTTAATTTGTGAAAATAAGGCTGATTTAATATCCGTTATTTCATATATCTGGCAAAATCCAGAAGGAATTGAATTTGCTCTAAAGTCTTTGATGCGAGAGATTTATTCTTAAAATGCCAAAAATAATATAATTTCAAAGTAAAAAAGATTAGGTTTTTTTATGTGGCCTTGAAGATGATAGATAGTGTTAAGGGGTAGTAAATTAGTAAAATCTATTTTAATTTAAGGTAAGTTATCAATAAAATAACTTTGCAAATATTATAATTTTTTTGCTGGTTGCTTCCAAAGGGTTAGTTATTAAGAATGCTGTCAAGTTCTACTTTAAATTCTAATTTAATAATAAATTATTTAATTTGTTATTGAAAGCGACATATTGAATTTTTATTTAGTTTTTTTGACATGCGAATTTAGTAATTAAACGATAGCAGATAAATTGGCTTTTGAAGTTAGATCTTGGTTAAAATGATTTTTCTGTAGATAAAATTAGCGCAATGTTACAATTTAAACTTGACGCTGGCGTATAAAATTTTAGTAAATAAGTTATTAAAAATTTCAAACTTTGCCGCAACTCATTTCTGTTAACAGATAATTTATTAACAAAATTCTCTACCTTAAATATATAACTTAAAATGGATATTTAGATATAGATAATTAATAAAAAACTCTGTTGGCTTTAATTACAAAGTCAGAAACTTTTAACGCAGATATAGCCTCCTCAAGCTGATATTTATCTTTAACTTCAATATCTATGTCAATTGAAAATTGCTGAGAATTTCTATTTACTACTCTAATATTGATGATATTTAATATAATTTTTGATATTACATTGGTAACTTTTGCCAAAGATCCAGATTTATTTGAAATTAAAACATTAATTCTGGAGTTATAAAATATATTATTATCTTTGTTGTCGAACTTCCACGAAACATCAATAATTTTTTCTGGGCCAAGGGCTGTGTTTTTTAAGTTATTACAATCTTGATTATGTATTGTTACACCGCTTCCGGTATTAATAATTCCGATAATTATATCACCAGGAATCGGATTGCAACAAGATGCAAAATGAACCGACATTGCTGAAAAAATACCATTTATTGGCAGAGAATTATCTTTGAATCTTTTTTTACCTCTAAGATTTATCTTTATTCTGTCTTCGTCTTTTATATCAGGATAAACTCTTTTTAAAATATCATATCTTGAAATTAGACCCTCGGCAACTTTAACATATAAATCATCAATGCTAATTGCTTTAAATTCAGAATAAATTTCTTCAATCAAAGTTTGCTTAAATTCTTTTTCTCTAGTTTTAAAGAATTTTTTAAGCATACTAATTCCAAGCTCCTTATGTTCGTTAAGTCTTTCGTCTCTAATAAATGACCTTATGGCTGATTTTGCTTTTTGAGTTGCTACAAATTGAAGCCAGTTTGGAGATGGCCTAGCATTTTCCGAGGTTTTAATTTCAACCTGGTCGCCATTTTCAAGTCTTTGTCGAAGCGGAGAAGTAATGCTATTAATTTTAACAAAAGAACAAGCATTACCAACTTCTGAATGAATGGCGTAAGCAAAATCTACGGCCGTTGAACCAATTGGCAAGTTAAATATTTCACCTTTTGGTGTAAAGCAAAAAATATTATCTTTGTGAAAATCTAACTTACTTTGTTCAATAACTTCTTGTAAATTTTGAGAGTTTTCAAATAGCGATATTAAGTCTCTGAGCCAGCGATATTGAATATTCTCTTTTTTATTTTCAATTTCTTCATTATTTTTACCCAAGTCTGAAAGGTTGTTATTTTTATATATCCAGTGCGCTGCAAGGCCAAGTTCAGCCTCGTTATGCATCGTCTTGTCTCTAATTTGGATCTCTATTTTTTTGTTAAGAGGTCCTAAAATAGTTAAATGCAAAGACCTGTAGCCATTTTCTTTGGGCGTACTAATATAATCTCGAAAGGTTCCGGGAATCATATTATAATTTGTATTAATAATACCCAATACGCGATAACACTCAGAAATATTTTTAACCACCACTCTAAAGGCCATAATATCATATAGATGATGGAATCCAACATTTCTAAATTTCATTTTACGAAAAATAGAATAGGGTGTTTTTTGCCTTCCTGATATTTCAAATTCAATTTTGCATAATTTTAATTTATGCGAAATTTGTTCTTTAACTTTTTTTATATAATATTTTTTTTCAAAAACTAATTTGTCTAATTTGTCAATAATAAATCTTCTTGCCCTGGGTTCAATAACCTCAAAGGCTAGTTCTTGCATTTCGTCTTTAATTTTATTTAATCCAATCCTTGCTGCTAAGGGGGCGTAAATCTCTAGACTTTCTCTGGCTTTTTTAACTTTTTTCTCTCTTGAGGGGATATAATATATGGTTCTTAAATTATGCAACCTATCGGCTAATTTAATTAACAAAACCCTTATGTCTTTTGACATGGCCAAGGTAAGCTTGCGAAAATTTTGCGCAACCCTTTCTTCGCTTGAAGCAGATTCAATCTTCTTTAGCTTTGTAACCCCGTCAACCAATCCGGCGACCTCTTTTGAAAATTCTTGTTCTATTTCCGAAAGGTCAATTTGCGTATCTTCAACAACATCGTGTAAAAGAGCGGCGATAATTGAATTTTGATCCATTTTTAGATCAATCAAAATTTCTGCAACAGCTAGTGGGTGTGAAAAATAAGGTTCGCCAGAATGTCTAGTTTGATTTCCATGATTTGACTTTGAGAAAATATAGGCTTTTTTGACCAAGTTGTCGTCTATATTCTTATTATATTTCTTGATTTTAGAAATTAATTTCGAGGCTGAAATCATTAAATCTTGCCTTAAAATATAAAGTTAATAATATAAAGATCAAAATTTTAGTACAACTTAACGGTAAAAACTTAAGATAGATTGAAGGTTTAATTTAATCTTCAATATCTAAATTTTCAGATATAAAAGTTGCTTCTTCAATTTGATTCTGCATTTCGTTTTCAGTTTTATCTGCGCTTGAATTTAGAGAGTCTGTGTACGAGAAGTTTCTGTTTCTGATACCGGAAATAATGTTATTTCTGATTTTGTCAACTTCAACTGTGCCGTCGGCAATTTCACGCAAGGCCAAAACAGAAGGCTTTTCGCCAACTTTTATATGCTCTGACTGGGCGCCAGATAATATGCTTTTTGCGCGATTGCTAGCAATTAAACATAGTTCGAACCTGTTTGGAACAACCAAAACGCAATCTTCAACTGTAACTCTAGCCATATTATTTTTCAATTTCGTTGCTTGCAATTAGGGCAAGCCTAGTTTAATATTGTTGTATAACTACCAATCTTAATGCCAACTTTTCATTATTTAATCGTTTATTGGGTAAAAAACCAAATATAGCAAAATATATTAAGAATTTTTACTTAAATACTAAACCAAAATAAATAAATTATAAAATGGTAATTGGCAATATTAAGTAATTGAGCTGTCAATATTATATCATAAAGCAATTTTATGTCAATAGACAATGTTTAAAGATTAATAAAAGCTAGTAATTATAACATATCGCCTTTTATTGACTTGAAAAATACAAAAAAATTAGAAATATATTTCGTAACTTGTTGCAAAGAAATTATTATAAGTTAATGTGATAATTTAAATTGTAAAAAAAACAATAAAAATATTAAGAAATAATGAGTAATATCACAATTCACAACCAAAAAGATTACGAAAAAATGCGCAAAGCTGGTAAAATAGCCGCGCAAATATTAGATTTTATTGCCGACTATGTCGAAATTGGAGTTACAACCGATAGTTTAAATCAGCTTTGCCACGATAAAATTATAGAAAATAACGCGGTGCCAGCTCCACTTAATTATAGGGGTTTTCCAAAATCGGTTTGTACTTCGGTTAATCATGTTGTTTGCCATGGAATTCCGGGTGAGAAAAGGCTAAAAGATGGTGATATTGTAAATATCGATGTCACTGTAATTGTTGATGGCTGGCATGGAGATACAAGTCGCATGTATTATGTCGGAAACCCGTCAATTAAAGCTAAAAGACTTTGTAATACAACTTACGAGGCGATGATGATTGGAATTGAACAGGTAAAACCAGGTGCAACTCTTGGCGATATTGGTTATGCAATTCAAAATTTCGTCGAAAATAGGGGTTATTCAGTGGTCAGGGATTATTGTGGTCACGGAATTGGTAAAGTTTTTCACGCCGAACCAAATGTAGTTCATTATGGTCAAAAAGGAAAGGGCGAAATCTTAAAAGAAGGGATGTTTTTTACTGTTGAGCCTATGGTAAATGCCGGATCTTATAAAACAATTCTGAGCCAGCATGACAACTGGACGGTTACTACGCGCGACAAATCATTATCGGCACAATTCGAACATACAATAGCGGTCACAAAAGACGGTTACGAAATTTTTACTGAATCGCCTAAGGGGCTAGACCTGCCGCCATATAAATAATATTTGTTAGCTTGGGTCATAAATTGCCCAATATTTATCTACTTAATTACTTAGAGTGCGTAATTTTGGATTTTTCTTGACAAAATTTGCGAAGTTATGCTAGAATATATAGCGTTTGGTGGCAACTTAAAAGGTTGGCTACGGGCTTCGTATTTTTTTAATTAAAAGAAATTTTAATTTAAATTGGTAATAATTAATTATTAAATAATTATGTCAGGTCAACTTAATGCTGATCCATTATTTTTGGGTTTAACAAGGCCGCCATTGCTTTTGGGGGTAAGTTATACTTTTGCTGCGCTAAATGGAATTATTTCTTTGTTGGCGTTTGTTATTACTTCAAACTTTTTTTACTTACTGGTCCTTCTTCCTGGAATTCACGGAGTTGGCTGGTTTATATGCTTAAAAGAGCCCAGAGCGATTGAGTTATTAATTGCAAAATCTTCAAAATGCTCAATTTGCAGAAATAGAAGTGTGCATGGCGGAACTAATTCTTACGATGTCTATTAAGTAA
>CBFIDI010000047.1:0-10320 GCA_965661355.1 Rickettsiales bacterium
TTAACAAAAGTGAGGTTAGAGCTAGGTTTGAAGCGATATCTCAGGGTTCAAAAATTAATATCGACGAAAACCATGATAGCATTTTAGAAAAGATTAAAAATTCTGTAAAAGAAGGAAAAAAGACCGAAGAAATTGAAGAGATTATTCAACAAGAAGAAATAAAAATAAAAGAAGAAATAAAAGAGAAAATCGATATTAGTAAATATGAAAATTCTATTGATATTGACAACCATGATGTACTAAATAAAATTAAAAGAAGCGTTGAGGAGTCTAATAAAGAAAAGGAAGAGAAGCTAAAACTTCAAGAAGAAAAAAAGCGCATCGAGCTTGAAAAAGAAGAGTTAAAAAAGCAAGAATCAGCCAAAAAACAAAAATTTAACGAAGAATCTAGCGATAGAAAAAAATTTACTAAAAAGTCTGAGTTCTCTAATTCAAGATCAAAAGGCAAAAGAAAGCAGACCTATATTAATGATGAAGATTCTTCTTATAATCGCTCGTCAACGAAAAAAAGAAAGAGAAAAAACGAAGATAGAAATTCTAATCAGGAAGAAAGGGAATATAAAAAAGTTTCAAGAGAAGTTACACTGCCCGAGTTAATAACGGTTGCAGAACTTTCTGAAAGAATGACAGAAAAAGCTGGAGATGTTGTAAAAATGTTATTTGGAATGGGTATGGTTGCAACTTCTAACCAAGTGATAGATTCTGACACAGCAGAATTAATTATTGAAGAATTTGGCCACACCACAAAAAGAGTTTCTAACGCTGATGTTGAAAATATTTTAAAAGAAGAAGACGATCCTAATATTAAAAAAAGCCCAAGAGCGCCTGTGGTTACAATTATGGGCCATGTTGACCACGGAAAAACTTCATTACTTGACGCAATTCGTTCAACTGACATTGCAGCAGGAGAACATGGTGGAATTACTCAGCATATTGGCGCCTCTAGAGTTAAAACCAAAGCTGGAAAATATATCACTTTTCTTGATACGCCAGGTCATGAAGCATTTACCGAAATGCGCCTAAGGGGCGCCAATGCCACTGACATTGTTATCTTAGTTGTTGCTGCCGATGATGGGGTTAAAGAACAAACTATTGAAGCTATTAGCCATGCAAAAGCTGCTGGCGTACCTATTATCGTTGCCATCAACAAGATTGATGCGCCCGGAGCAGATTCTTCAAAAGTTAGAAATGAACTTTTGTCACACGAGATTATTTCAGAAGAAATGGGTGGCGACTGTATTTTTGTTGAAGTTTCAGCTAAAGCAAAAACCAATATTGAAGAACTTGAAGAAGCTATTTTGTTGCAAGCTGAAGTTCTTGATCTCCAAGCTCCTTATGAAGGAGTTTCAAGTGGCATTATAGTTGAGTCCAGAGTTGACGCCAAGAAAGGAGTTGTCGCAACCGCTTTGGTGCAAAAAGGAACCCTTGATATTTCTGATCTTATTGTTGTCGATACCTCATATGGTAAAATTAAAAAAATGACTGACGAAAGGGGGAGAAATATAAAAATTGCAACACCTTCTATGCCCGTTGAAATTTTGGGCCTTGATCAAGCTCCTGATGCTGGAGAGAAATTCTTTGAAGTTAGTGAAGAAAAAACTGCTCGCGACATTATATTGTATAGAGAAAGAAAGAAGAAAGAAGCTAAAGCGATGAAAAATTCAGTCAGATCCGTCTCTGAAATATTCAAAAATGCTGGAGATAGAGCGGTTAAGAATCTTAATGTTGTATTAAAAGCGGATGTTCAAGGCTCCATTGAGGCCATTACAAGCTCTATATTAAAGCTTAATAACGAGGAAGTTGCAATAAAAATAATTCACCAAGGTACGGGTGGAATCAATGAAAGTGATATTTCTCTTGCTTCAGTTTCTAGCGCTATCGTTGTTGGTTTTAACGTTAGAAGCAACTCTATGGCAAAAGAGATGGCTGAAAATAAAGCTGTTGAGACCAGATATTACTCGGTAATTTATAATATTGTCGATGATATAAAACTTCTTCTTTCTGGCTTATTAGACCCAATTAAAACTGAAGAATATTTAGGAAAAGCCGAAATTAGAGAGGTATTTAAAATTACTGGAATTGGCAAAATTGCTGGGTCTTATGTTACTGATGGCAACTTAAAAAGAAATGCCAAAGTTAGATTATTACGCGATGATGTTGTTATTCATAATGGCGCAACTCTTAAGACCTTAAAAAGATTTAAAGAAGATGCTAAAGAGGTAAAATCTGGTTTTGAATGCGGCTTTTCAATTGAAAACTATGATGATATAAAAGTTGGTGATCAAATTGAATGTTATGAAATAATAGAAAAGAAAAGAGAGCTTTAAATAAAACTTTTTTACTTAATCTCTTTCTATCTATCACCTAGATACTAAGAGATTAAGTTATAATTAAATATTTGTGCCATTAATTATTATAATGTACTTTATAATAAATGTCATAGATTCTAAAAATTTATTTTATCTCATTAAGATTTTAATTTTAATATAATAGCTAGTTTCTACATTAAATTACCAATTCTTATCTTGCGCCAATTTAATTAAATAATTACTAGTCAGTATTGCAAGAAATGTTTAGCTCACAATTTATTAATCTAGAAATTATCATATTAACTATTTAAACTCCGAGCAAGCTATTTACATATTATATTCAAAAAATTATAATATTACAAAAGCGAAATATTAAATTAACATTTAAAAATTAAAAAATGAAATACCACATAAATTCGAGAATTTTACATTGGTTAATGGCGTTAATCATTATTGCCCTTCTTGGTGTAGGAATTTTTATGACAGACTTTCTAAGCAAAGATGCTTCTTATCGCTCTGAAATTTATCATTTACATAAATCATTTGGCGTTATTGCTTTAATTCTAATATTCTTAAGAATTTTTAACCGCATAATTAACAAACCGCCGAAAATGCCTATTACAATTAAAAAATACGAAAGGTTTTTAGCGCATTTTGTTCATTATTTACTATATTTAATCATGATAATAATGCCTTTATCGGGTTATTTGATGTCAAACTCTTACGGTTACGAAGTTCATTTATTTTCTATTAAAATGCCAACTTTAATTGCGGTTAATTATGATTTGGCGTCATTATTTTCAAAAACCCATAAATATGCGGGCTATATTCTTATTTTCGCTTTGTTGTTTCATATATTAGGATCTATGAAACATAAATTTTTTGACCGACCAGAAAATGATATATTCAAAAGAATGATTTAGTAATGTTAAAAAAAAGAATTATACCTTGTTTGGATGTAGATAATGGAAGAGTTGTTAAAGGTGTTAATTTTGAGAATTTAATTGATGCTGGCGACCCAATTGAACAAGCAAAATATTATTACAATCAGGGTGCGGATGAGATTTGTTTTTTAGATATTACCGCAACCCATCAAAGACGCGACACAATTTTTGATATGGTTGAAAAAGTTGCAAAAAATTGCTTCATACCATTTACGGTTGGCGGAGGAGTGAAAAATATAGAAGATTTCTCAAAACTTATGCTTTGTGGTGCTGACAAAATTTCAGTAAACTCTGGAGCTTTAAATAACCCTAGTTTTCTTACTCAGGCTGCTAATAAATTTGGATCGCAAGCTGTTATTATAGCTATTGATGCTAAAAAATCTGAAAATGGCGAATATGAAATTTATAGTCACGGTGGCAGAAAATCTACCGGAATAAATGCCTTGGAATGGGCGATTAAGGCGCAAAATTTAGGCGCTGGCGAAATTCTTTTAACTTCGATGGACAAAGATGGTACAAAAAGCGGATACGATACCCAGTTACTAAATTTGATTTGCAACAAAGTTTCAATACCGGTTATTGCTTCGGGCGGAGTTGGTAAAGTGGAAGATTTTGAGATTGGCGCTAATCATGGAGCCGACGGACTTTTGGCCGCTTCTATATTTCATTTTAGAGAAAAATCTATTGATGATGTAAAAAACTATTTAAAAAGTAAAAATATTGCAGTTAGAATTTAATCTTAATTAATTTACTTCATAACCAATAATTACGATTTTAGAATTTAATAATTCTTTGTCATTTTCAATTTCTTTTTTTACTTTAAATTTTATAGAAAGTTCCTTTTCTTCATTAGGTTCAATTTCGTGCTCTTTAAAACATAAACATTCGTAAAAATCTAAATATTTCATGGCTTTTTTTGGCTCTATAAATCTTTTGGGTCTTATATTTATTTTTTTATCACTGATATTTTTAGCAAAGTAACTAACTTCGTAATTAGAGCCAGACCTTAAAACTACCGATCTTTGATCTGACCTAAATTCAACTTTTTCAGAATTATCCTTCGCCTGAAACATTATATTAAAGTCAGTTTCGCCTTTTGCAGAAGGTAAGTAATAAGATATAATTATCGGTTTGCACCAACCGCTATATTTACATAAATAATTAAAAGGCCTTACTAACAAAATTCCGATTAAAATTGCTCCAAAAAATAAAAATATTGCTTGTTTTTTTGACATTTTTTATAATATGTTTTATCATTATATCTTCCTGATAATTATATTTTATATATAATAAAAAATTATTCAATATCTAATGACTGATTTCGCACTTACTTTTCTGGAGCCATTTGAAAAATTTTCAAAAATTTTCGATGAAGCAAAACTTAATAGCTCAATAATAGAGCCTAGTTCAATGTGTTTATCAACAGTTGACGATAATAATAAGCCAAGTTCAAGAATGGTATTATTAAAGCATTTTGACGAAAAAGGATTTTGTTTTTACACCAATTTAACCAGTCGTAAAGGTAAAGAATTATCACTAAATAACAATGTTGCTTTGTGCTTTTATTGGGGTGCTTTATCTCGACAAATTAGAATTGAAGGTAAAGCAGAAGCTGTTTCGCAAAAAGAAGCTGACGACTACTTTAGCTCTAGAAGAAAAGGAAGTCAAATAGGAGCTTGGGCGTCAAAACAATCTTGTACATTACAAAATAATGAAGAATTTGAAAATAGAATTAAAGAAATTACCGAAAATTTTAAAGGTCAAACAATACCGCGACCGCCGTTTTGGTCGGGATTTAGGGTCGTTCCAAAAAGAATAGAATTTTGGCATGAGGGCGAGTTTAGGCTTCACAAAAGGGAAGTTTATAAAATTTCTCAAGATAAAAAATCATGGGTAAAGCATAATTTATACCCCTAATTATAAAAATATTTAATTATGACTAGTAATTTTCATCAAGAATCGGAAGATTTTTTAACAACCCTGTCAGATAAAATAGAAAATTTAGATAAAAATTCAAATCTTGATGTAGATTATTCTGACGGAATTCTTAATATTATAATCGAGAAAACTCAGCAAGAATATGTTATAAATAGACATAATGCTAATCAAAAAATTTGGTATTCCTCTCCGATTTCTGGTGCTGATTATTTTTCGTATGAAGAAAAATATGGCAAATGGCTTAATAATAAAGCCTTAGAATTAGAAGAAAAATTAATGAATGAACTAAAAGAAATTTTATTTAAATCTTAAAAATTTATATAAATCAATATTCAATATTACATAAATAAAATAGAAAATGACTAAAAAAATATTACTTATCGAAGGTGACGGAATTGGACCAGAAGTTGTTGGTCAAGCAAAAAAAATTATAGATTTTTTCAATGACTTTAGCGATAAAAAATTTGAATGTGAGTCTGCTTTATTGGGTGGAATTGCTTATGATAAAACAAAAAATCCTTTTCCTGGCGAAACATTAGCCCTTGCAAAAGAATCTGACGCTATGATTCTTGGTGCAGTTGGCGGTCCAAAATGGGAATCTTTAGATTATAAAGATCGCCCAGAAAGAGGACTTTTGGGAATAAGAAAAGAATTAGAGTTATTTGCTAATTTAAGGCCTGCTAAAGTTTACGATGCATTATCCGATAGCTCTACACTTAAAAAAGAAGTGATAGAAAATCTTGATATAATGATTGTCAGAGAATTAACTGGCGACTTATATTTTGGTCAACCCAGGGGCGTAAAAACCCTTGAAGATGGCAGTAAACTAGGCTTCAATACCATGACTTACACCTCAAAAGAAGTACAGAGAATTGCGGTCGTCGCTTTTGAATTGGCGCAAAAACGCAATAAAAAGCTTTGTTCTATTGATAAGGCAAATGTAATTGAAACCACCGAAATGTGGCGCGAAATTGTAACTGAAATTGGTCAAGATCAATATAAGGAAATCGACCTTTCTCACATGTATGTTGATAACGCATCTATGCAACTAGTTCGAAACCCAAAGCAATTTGATGTAATGTTAACCGGAAATATGTTTGGAGATATTTTATCTGATACTGCGTCAATGTTAACTGGCTCGCTCGGAATGCTTCCTTCCGCTTCTTTGGGAGAAAAAATAAACAACAAACAATATGCTTTATACGAACCCATTCATGGCTCCGCCCCTGATATAGCCGGGAAGAATATCGCAAATCCTATTGCAACAATTTCAAGTCTAGCCATGATGTTTAAATATTCATTTGACTACGAAAATGAAGCTAATGCAATAGAAAAAGCTATAGAGAATGTTTTAAACAAGGGATTAAGAACGGCCGATATAGCTGTTAATAACGAAAAAACAATTTCTTGCTCTGAAATGGGAGATGAAATTTTAAATGAAATTAAAAAAATTCTATAAACAACGCCAAAATCGCAATTCATAAATTACTAGCTTATGATTAAAGTTAGTAATTTATATCCAAATAATATACTAAATTTTCCATGATTTGTTTTAGTGAAATATAACACAATTAGAACTTACTAACAAAAACCAAGAGTTAAAATAACGCAAAATTACTCTAATAATTGCAAATTATTTTTCTTTCGATTTATAAAATTTTTCTTAATTTATAATAATCTACTCTAATTTTAGCTGAAAAATATTAAATTTATGTCAATAAATATTACAAAGTTCAAAATATTTTGTCATTTGCTAATAATTATATTTTTTAGCAATAATGTTGCTAGTGCTCAAAAGCTTACCAATTACGAAATGAAAGATTTATGCTTTGAGCAAAGTGGAAATTGGAGAAGATTTTCAGATAGTTGCGCTGATTCATGTGAAGCAAAATTCAATATTTATAGTTCTTGCATGCAAAGCTTAACTTACGCTTGCGACTGTGGTGATAAGAAGTGCTATTATCAAAATAAATGTATTGACAAATATGAATATAAAAAAATATTTGATAAAGAAAAAGATCTAGAGCAAAAAGAGCTTGAAGAAATGCGCGTCAAAAGAATAGAAAAACTAAACACCGACCCAGCCTATTCTAACTATTTAAGTAATTTATACCCGACGCCACAAATAAATCAAAACGAAAACACTAAAAATAGTAAATCAAAAAATAGAAATCAAAGGCAATTGCCAACTCAACCCTTACTTCCTGGTGCAGAACAAGACTTTCAGATTAGCCAACCTGGTCAAATAATAAGACAAATTCCCCCCGGTTATATGCAACAACAAAATAAATCAGCAGTTAACTCTCAGGGTAAAAGTCAGGATTTAGCATTTCCTGTTGTTCCCCTTCCGTCTAATTAATTGGTAATTAACTGATATTACTTTTATTTCTAATTAACTTCAAATTGCTTTGAATATAAATTAGCATAAGCCCCACCCTCTTTTTCTAATAACTCTTTATGAGTTCCAGATTCAATTATTTCGCCGTTTGATACCACGAATATTATGTCGGCGTGAATAACTGTTGACAGCCTGTGGGCAATAACAACCGTAGTTCTGTCTTTCATGAATTTTTCGAGAGCATCCTTAATAAGCCTTTCAGAAATTGGATCAAGAGCCGAAGTAGCCTCATCAAGAAGTAAAATAGGCGCGTTATATAAAATTGCACGAGCAATGGCAATTCTTTGTCTTTGACCACCAGAAAGCCTGATACCATTTTGCCCAATTTTAGCGTCGTAGCCTTCTTTAAGTTGAGAGATAAATTCGTCTGCTTCTGCTAGTTTAGCCGCGTTAATAATTTCTTCTTTCGTAGCATCTTCCTTGCCATATCTTATATTTTCAAGGATAGTGTCGTCAAACAACATTACTTCTTGATTAACAACCGACATTGATCTGCGCAAAGAATCTATTGTTATGTCTTTTATATTGTGACCGTCAAGCTTTATAGAGCCAGAATTAGTGTCGTAAAAACGCAAAATCATATTAATTATAGTTGATTTACCGCCGCCAGAATGACCAACCAAAGCAGCAACTTGGCCTGATTTTATGTTAATATTAACATTATTTAAGGCAGTTTTATCAGCATTATATTTGAAAGTTACATTTTCAAAGTCTATATCCCCTTTTACATTCTTTAGCTCAAGCGCATTTTCTTTATCAGCAATTTTTGGCATTTCATCAATCGCTTTATAATATCTGGTAGAAGCTGCTAAGCCAAGTTGAATTCCCGAGTTCATGCCAGAAACTGACTTTAAGGGTCGATATGCCATCATCATTGCGGTAAAAAACGAAAAGAAGGCGCCCGGAGTAGTTTCTCCATTTAAAACTTGATAACCACCATACCAAATTACGGCTGCAACCCCAACTCCGGCCAAGCTTTCTACGAATGGCGAAGCGACTAAAGAAATTTTTGAAATTTTCTTACCCATTTCATACATACCTTCAACAATTTTCGACATTCTTTTAATTTCGAAATTTTCACAATTATACGCCTTTACAAGCTTAGAATATTGCAAAGTGTCAGTCATTTTTGAGGTAAATTGGCTAGCCATTTCTTGGTTTGAATAAGACAAATTTCGTAATTTTTTACCTAATTTATAAATTGGATAAGCTGCCATTGGAAAGCCAATAAAAGCAATAAGAGAAAGCTCTATACTTTGATAAAACATAACCCCAATTAACGCAACCAAAGTTAATAACTGCTTAACAAAGCCGTTAATTGCAGTACTTATCATACCGATTATCATGTCAATTTCATGAATAATACTAGCCATCATATTACCTGATGAGCTGCTATGAAGTTTGGCTATATCAGATTTCATAAAGTGACCATACATTCTAAGGCGCATATTGGTTTTTATGCGCAAATTAAGTAAATTCATAACCAATAGTTGAAAATAAGTGGCAAATCCTTTAACTATTGTCACGCCCAATATAATTAGCGGAATTACTACCAAAGCTGATTCATTTTTTTGCACAAAAACTGAATCTAAGGCGGGCTTTACAAGATAGGCATGAAGAGATGTAGTGCCAGCAATAATAAGCATCAACACAACAGAAATAGCAAACACACGACGATTAGGACTGATATATTCTTTGAAAAGCCTTTTTACTAAATATCTTGTATCATTATAATCAATCCCTTTTGATGTATCATTACTTTCTTTTGATCTATCTTTACTTTTATCCATTTTTTAATTTTCTTTTAAATAGCACTTAACAATTCACAAATTACATGCTAAGATTAATATATAATTAACAAAATTACAAGTTTTATAACAGAAAATGAAAGATTTAACACAAGAAATTAAAAAATTATTTAGCGATAGCGCCTTAAAAATTACCAAAGAATTTGCTATAAAAAATGGTCAAAATAATTTTAAAAACATAGCGATTGAACCCACAAAAGACAAATCTCACGGAGATTTTGCTTGTAACGCAGCAATGGTTTTATTTAAAGATTTTAAGTCAGACAAAATTGCATCTCCTAGAATATTAGCTGAAAAAATAATCTCCTTTATTGACCAAGACAATTTTTACGCAAAAAACTTTAATAAACTTGAAATTGCAGGCCCTGGATTTATCAATATTTTTATAAATAATGAAGTTTTTTACCAAATATTGTCCGATTTAGCGAAAAATTCAAATTTTATTTTTTCTAATTTGGGCGCTAATGAAAAAATAAATCTTGAATATGCTTCGCCAAACCCAACCGGGCCGATACATGTTGGTCATTGTCGTGGTGCAATATATGGTGATGTTTTGGCTAAATTGCTACAAAAAACAGGTTATGAAGTCTTAAAAGAATATTACATTAACGATGCCGGAAGTCAAATTGACACATTAATATTATCGGCATTTATAAGATATTGCCAAATTATTGACCCTGAAAATATTAAAATTGCCGATGGCAAAGTAACCGTTCTTAACAGTCAAATTACTGCTCAGAATCCTGTGTTGTTAAGTATTTTACAGCAAATTGAGTTGGGATATCCGGGCTCTTATCTTGAAAAAGTGGCTAGAAATATACATCTAAAATATTCGCACCGATTAGTAAAATATTTCCAAAATTTCAAGAATAGTTTTATTAAAAATGGCGACCTTAGAAGCTTCGCAATAGAAAACCTAAATA
>CBFIDI010000048.1:0-9614 GCA_965661355.1 Rickettsiales bacterium
TACTGACATATTGAGTCTTTTTAAAGATATTGCAAACAAAAACTTGTTTAATTCATCAATTTAACTGATAAATTAGCTTAATTTATCATTAAAAAAAAGGGGGGAATTTTTATATAAAATTCTTTTTGAAATATTTAAAAAAAATCTGCTTTTCCAGCCAAGAATATGATTTTTTATGAGATTTAAGACAGAAACTGGGCGATTGACAATAAAATTAAGGCGACAAAGTCAACCTCAGACATTGCTGATAGATTTTTTAGTCAATATAAAGTGGTTTTTATGTAAATTTTAAACTAAACATAAAAGCATTAATTTTTAATTTGCAAATTATTTATCTTCTTTATTAGCGTTATTTATAATATTTTTTATTTCTTGCCTTACAACTTCTTCAACTAAATCAGGTAAATTCCTTTCAAACCACTCTTCTAATTTCGGCCTCATTAATTCAGTTGCAACATTTTGCATTAGCTCGCTTTTTGAAACATTATCAATTTTCTTGGCCATTTTCTTGGTCGCCACTAAAGAACCAATAGAATCAGAGATTTTTTGCGATAAGTTCTCGCCAATTATAAAATCATTTTCTTCGCTACTATCTGGGTCATGTTTGAACTCATTTTTATACTCATTATCATTTTCACTATCTGAAGATGATTTATCGCTTACTTCAATATATTTATTACTCAAAACATCTTCTTTTGGCTCGTTTTTATGGATTTTTTCATTTTCATCATATTTATCGAACTTTCCATCGTCAGAAAAATCATCATTTAGGTCAATTTCACTAAATGCATCCTTCATTTCCTCTTCAATATCTTGCTTTTTAAAACTTTCATCTTCGCCAACCTTATTTGACGCTTTAGAATTGTAATATTCTTGTTCGTCACCACTTTTACCCTCTAAAGAATAATCTCTTTTTTCATCAGCAAAGTTATCTTTTATATCTTGATTAAAATTTGAAAAAGAATTTAGATCGCCACTATTACTATCATCGTCAACTTTTTCTTGTATATTTTCTTTTGCATCATTTTCTACAAAATTTCCTATATCAAACTGGTCAAGATCTATATCTTCTTCATCAAAACTTTCATTATTTTCTTGGCTTGACTTTTTGTCGTTAACTTCACTTTCATTTTGAATATCTTCTTTATCGTTAACAGAATTATTGTCTTGATAACCCTCGGAAAAGCTTAAATTTTCACCTTCTTCACTATCTAAATTTTGCTCTAAATTTAATTTTATCTCACTCTTACTTTCTTCATCAGGTTTTTTCTGAGTTTGCATATATTTTTCAAACTCTTCCTCAAAAACTTCTTTCTTAAATTCTTCGTCGCCATTTTGATAGCTAAAATCACTTAAGTCACTATTTTCCAGCTCGTTACTAACTTCAATTTCTTTATCTTCTTCAAAAATACCATTCTCATTTTCAGCATCTTTCAAGTCAAGATCATGATCTTCAGCAAAAGTATCATTATTATCGTAAGAATGATTTTCTTGACCTTTATTTTCAAACTCTACATTGTCCGTTTTTTTAAATGAAGGATTATCTTGATCACTAAAATCATTTTTAATTTTCGACTTCAAATCAGGCAAAAGTTCATTCTCATACCCTTCCCTTTTTGCGGTTTCGCTTTCAAAATCTTGATCAGAATTTAACTCAAAACCTTCGTCAACATTGCTGTTATTTAAATCTTCTTCAAACTTACCAGATAAAGAATTGATATTTTCAAAATCTTCACTTAAAAAATGGCCTTTATCTATTTTATTATCATGGGCGAAATTATCTTCAATTTCAGCTTTACTATCAACATGTTCTTTATCGATATTTTCAACATTTGGCAAATCTTCTTTTTCTTGGGCTTCGTAATCTTTGGAACCATAATTCAGTTCAGTATCCTCAAAATCTACCAATTGATCTTTTTCACTATGCAAATTATCAATTTCATAATTTTTCCCTTGCTCATCTTCTAAGTTATCGTCAATTTGCATTTCATCATTTTCTTCTTGCCAATTTTCATCTTCCTTAGCTATATTTTCTTTATTTTCATCTTCCAATAATTCACTATCGAAGTCTACCCCTTCTTCAAAACCTAATTCTTCATCATTTGAATCAATATTATTAACTTTTTGGTCACTTTCTACATTTTGATCTGACAAACTTCCAAACTCTTCATCATCTTCACTTTGTACTTCGTTTTTTTCTTCACTCTCCAAGTTTATATCTTCTTTCTCATCTTTGAATTTAAGAATTTCATCTTCATTATTTTCTAAATCTTCAAAATTAAAGTCATCTTCAGGGTAATTGCCGTCTTCATTATTAAGTACAGTGCCATTGCCACCAATAATATTTTTATTATCTTCTTCTCGAAGACCATCAAAGTCTTCAAAATCTTCACCTTCTTGTCGCTCTTTAGTAAAGTTAACATTTTCTAAATCGTTGTCGCTAAAGCTATCTTCTATTTCACGCTCTAAAATAACGTCATGTCCCTGACCTTCGCTATGACTAGTGTCGTTAATATCTTCAAATTCATTATCTAAACTACTAGCTTCTTGACTTTCATCAAAATTCTCGTATTGCTCTTCATCTTTATGCTCGTCAAGCTTATTTATTTTCTTTTTAATTTTCTCTAAAATCGATAATGTATTGCTCATCTTTGTAAGATTTTTATACTATAAATTGACAGATATCTATTATTCTTTATTAATTTTATTGATAATGCAACAAAAAAATAATGAAAATATAAATTTTTTCAAAATTACCAAAGGCAATTAAAGTTCTGCATGTTCAAAAGCTTCTAAATTAAAAGCTTTCATCTAAAATTAGTTGCAAAATTATATATAATAAAAATCTTTGTTAAAATCACCTCACCCAGAAGTTTAAAATATACTAATCAACCTTAAAACTTGACTTTAAACAGCAATTTATTGGCTATAGCTCATTATTATCTCCGCGCTTTTAAATCAAAGTTAAAGACAAAATATTTTGATATTTTTTTTAAATCTTAATTTTTTACCTAATACCACCTTAAAACTAATTTCATTTAGATAAAATTAGTTATTTTATACAAAATTATTACAAATATTAAAATAACATTACAAGTTTTCGCCCTCTAAACCTTATAAAAATGTAAATCTTGACTATCATAATATCACAAGATATAATTTTTTCTTTCTTTTTCTTGATTTAAATAGGTTTGCACTGCTCAATTTAAAGTTTTCAAGGAAAAACATGTAATTTAATTATGGGCGTAAAAAATTTTTGAACATTATTCACTTATCATACGCAATATAAAACTAGTTTTTACCTAAATATACAAAAAAATATACTGACCACTTAAGAAAATTTAAAATAACATAATATGAGATTATCAAGATATTTTCTTCCTAGTTTAAAAGAAAAACCGATTGATGCTAAAATTATTTCGCACGAATTAATGATTAGATCCGCAATGGTACGCCAAACTTCAAGTGGAATTTACAGTTGGCTTCCACTAGGGACAAAAGTTCTAAATAAAATAGAGAATATTATTAGGCAAGAGCTAGACAATTCTGGTGCGCTTGAAGTTATTATGCCCACAATTCAACCAAAAGAATTATGGCTTGAATCACAAAGATATGACGGCTACGGTAAAGAAATGCTTCGATTCAAAGATAGGCATAATCGCGATTTTCTTTATGGCCCAACCGCCGAAGAAGTTGTAACCGATATTTTTCGTAAAAATATTAAAAGCTATAAAGACTTGCCCAAATTTTTATATCAAATTAATTGGAAATTTCGCGACGAAATTCGCCCGCGCTTCGGAGTTATGAGGGGTCGAGAATTTTTAATGAAAGATGGCTATTCATTCGATATTGATCACAAAAACGCAGCAAAAACATATAATTCAATATACGAGACTTATTTTCGCATATTTAAAAAATTAGGCCTAAAAGCAATAGCTCTTCGTGCAGATAATGGGGCAATTGGCGGAAAATTATCACATGAATTTCATATTTTAGCCAAAAATGGTGAAAGCGCTGTTTACTATGACAAAAAGTTTGATGAATTAATTCAGCAAGATGAAATTAACTTTGAAGAAATGCAGAAAATTTACGGCGTTGCCGATGAATTATATGATGAAAAAACCTGTCCACTCAAAAAAGAAGATTTAGCCGAAAAAAGAGGTATAGAAGTGGCTCATATTTTTAACTTTGGCACCAAATATTCACAAATTATGAATGCCAAAGTTTCCGGCCCAGACGGCAAAGATATCTATCCAAATATGGGCTCCTACGGAATTGGAGTTTCACGTCTTGTGGCCGCAATTATTGAAAGCAGCAATGACGAAAACGGAATTATTTGGCCAAAAGAGGTTGCGCCCTTTCAAATTGCACTAATAAATATTAAAAGCAAAAATGAAGAATGTAACAAATTTTGCGAAGAAATTTATGCGCAATTGCAAGAAAAAAACATCGAAGTTATATATGACGACAGAGATGTTGGTGCTGGACAAAAATTTGCAAATGCAAATTTAATTGGAATTCCTATTCATATAGGGATTGGTCCACGCAGTTTAAAAGAGGGAAAAGCAGAAGTTATCGACAGAAAAACTGGTCAGAAATCAGAGATATTAATTGACAATCTATTTGAATTTATAATTGAATTTATAAAATAGCTTTATTAATTGATTTTTTTAAATAATCTTTATTTCTAAAAATATTTTTACCAACTAATTTAACTTAGCCTATTTATCGGCTAAAATCTTTACCTGAATTACCACCTGATATATCTGGTAAAATTACAGGAGCAGAAGGTAATCTTCTTTGACCTCGATTGGGCTTTGCAATAAAAGGCATTCTTGTTGCGGCCGAAGCACCAGTTGCTTGCGTTGATACAGGTGGGCGCGGTAATGTTTTTGACCCAGCCACCAAAGCGGAATTTCCGCTTTTTGCCGCAAAAGGCTGTGGCAATTTTCTTTTTTCTTCACCCTTTTCAATTTGCGCCTTTTTATATTGACTTATTTCTTGAGCAACTTCATCTTCCCGGCCTGGAAACCCTCTAGTAGAAAGACCTGAGTCATTTTTTTCATCATGATATCCTTCAACTTCAATACCACTTATATCACTAATAAGTTGTTCGATACCATCTAAATCTAAATCTACTTCTTCTATTGCCCTTTGCAATATGACCAAATTACCTTCCTTCTCTTTTAATAAGGTTGTTGATTGTGAAAAATTATTTTCCGCTACTTTAATATCATTTTGTAATTTCTCTTTTTCCGCCTCCAATTCACTTAACCCCGAGCCGTCTCTCAACCCTTCTAATTCTTTTTTTAAATTTTCTAACCCTATCTTTAATTGAGAATTTTCTTCTTTTAATTCTACTATTTTAGAATTATACAATTTAATTTTTTTGAGAAATCCTTTAATTCTAGCTTTATCATCGTCTGATTGAGACTTAACATGATTTTCCAGACTATATATTTTGGCAACAGCTTGCTGAAACATATCTTCCTTCTCTTCCAGCTCTGAGTTTACCCGTTCTAACTCTAAGTCTTTACTAAAGTCAGACATTATTAAATTAAAACCAGACATAGATTCAGGCGAACCTATTAAATTTAATGATAAATACGTTCTTTCTAAAGAACCCAGATCTTCTTTAACTAAACTTCCTTTGTCAGATATTTTTTGATGATCAGCGGAGTAAGATTTTAATATTTCAGAAAATTTATTTAACCTTTCTTTTAAATAAGAAATTATTTTATCTTTACTAGGGCCACTTCGAATATCTTGAAGGCTTTTGACAATAGAGTGTTTTTCTAAAATACCTAAGATATTTCTAGAATATTCAAGGTAAATTTTTGAAGAATTTAAAAACATCGACTTTATATCAACCTCTTTATCTTGCAAATTTCCTGCTTGCCTTTGATATAATTTACTCAAATTCTCCAATATTTCAAAGTGAACCACGGGAATAATATCCGCCAAAATATCGGCTTTACCTTCATCTTGCTGCTCAAATTCATCTTTTGCCAATTTAAGCTTAACTTCAAAATCAGAGCTATATTCTAGGTAAATCTTAATATATTCTTGAATTAATGAATTGTAATTTAAAATTCTTGGCATTTAAAATTGTTTTGAAGTATTTTCTTTGAAGTTGACTACTTTAATAAATAAATAAATATCTTAAAGTAGGGTTTTAATGGATATTATAGTTAGCCCATAAATTAATAACAAATTTACATCATAAAAGACAGTAACTTGCCTTAAATTATATCAAAATATAACTATTAGTTAAATTGAGTTATATAATATATTAATTTTATTTTACAAATTATTAGGGTTATTTTTATCGCAATACTTATATATCAATGCCCCCTGTGCTTCTCGTCGAAGAAAGCCCAGAAACATTATGCGTACCTGTTAATCTGCTATCAGGAGACCTTATATCATCATCACCAACCTGTTTCTCAAACACCTCAAGCAAACCATCCATTTCACTACTATCCGTCTGCAATCCCCTTATTTGTTCGTTTAATTGCATCAACATCCCTTCAACTCTATATTTTTCTCTTGATAATTCAGAGTTATATTCTGTTAATCTTTTGATTTCTCTATCCTTTTCACCCAATGTAATATAAACTTCTTCTAACTCAGCAACTAACTGAACATTTTCATCCTCTTTTACGGTGTTACTTAATTCATATTTCCTAAGGTCTTCCTCAAGATCTTGAATTCTTGCGAGATAATCTGCAATGTCACTTTCAAGTTTTGTATTTTTATCACTCAACTCTTCAAACCCACGCCTCAATTCTTCATTTTCTTTTTTTAACTCAATTTGCCCTTGATGAAATTGCTCAATATTATCGCTGTCACCCAATAATTCTTTCATCTGGATTTCATGCTCAGCATCTTTATCACTAATTAAGTCTTTTTTTTGTTGAAGCTCTTTCTTAAGCTCATCAACTTGAGCCCTAAAATCATTTACACTCTGCTCAGAGCTTTCATTTTCCTGATTAAGCCTAGAAATATTTTCTTTAGCTTTTTCAAGTTCAGTCTCTACTCCTTCCTTCTCTGACTTGGCAAGTAAAATATGTTCTTCCAGTTGCGAATTTAATTCTACAGTACTACTAACTTTTTTTTGAAGATTTGCATTGCTTTCACTTATTTCACTTAACTCTCTTTCCAAATTCACGATTTTTTCTTCGTGGTCTCGATATTCAGCACTCAAAATTTCTAATCTTCCATCCTTATCCTCATTGCTCCTTTGCAATTTAATATTTTGCTCTGTTAACCTTGCAATTTCTGCTTGCGAACTCTCCTCGCTGCTACTCTTGACTCTTTCAACTTCTTGTAGTTTAGATTGCAATTGTGAGATTTGATTTTGTAATTCTGAATTCTGAGCTTTCAATAAATCCATCTTGGTTTTAGCCGCCCTTAAAGCTTCCGCAGTCCTAACATTAAAATTTCTAAACCTAGCAATACTTTGAGTCGATTCATCAAACCCTCTTTGAGTTTCGTCTTCGGGCGCAAAAGCAATAACAGATTTATATCCTGAACTTATAATGATTTTACTAATTCTCATTTTTGTTGTATTTATTGTTGTTTATTAAGTTTTTTCAATGACTTATAAGATATATTTTATTGATGAAATAAGCAAGAAAAATTTTAAATTCTTCTTGCTCAGTTTTATATTTTACAGCGCGCTACGCATTTAAATATAAACTTAATTAATAAAAATAAATGACAGGGCCATGCTAAGTTTTTGGTGATTAATTTAACGCAAATAGTGAACTATTTCAGATAAGTTAATGTTTAAAGCTAGATTTTGGCATTAATCATTAAATATAATGCAAATAATTAATTCATTGCAATTCTTTCTTTTTAAAAACCAAATAATTTTTTTAGCTATTTATACTCACAATATAATATTAGGTGATATTATTCATTTTTTACAATAATTTTAATCCATCATTGATCAATTGCAAAATTAAATTGTCAATTTATTTTAATTTTATACCAAGCCCCATCTTTAAATATTAATTAAGGGCTAAATAGTTTGATTAATAAATTTATTATCAAAACAAGGAATAGCAACGCTATGTTGCGTTTTTGGTGGTGGATTTAATAATTAAATTACGGACGGATAAATTAGTGTTTAAAGATGGGGTTTGGCATAATACACCGAACTCTCGGCGCTCCATGGCTTTTTGACCAATTATTTAACAACCTTTTTCAATATATTGTAAATCAATAATAATATTGGGCCCCAACTTTAATTGTTAATAGTGCAACCATAAAACTTAAAACTAGAGAATTTTCAATTGTTTTAATGACTATTTCACTTACTCCGCCCCTTTGACTTCTATTTTGAGGGGTTTAATGGCGCAAGAGAATTCCTCTTCCTGCCCCACGGTTCAGCTGTCGCTTTTGACGTTTCAGATGACGGCGTTTTGACTTGAGCTCTATGTGTAAATCTAAGCGACTGCCCACTTGTTTTCTCCTTAGCTGGTGGTCTAGCCCGAGTTCTACTAAAGTTAAAACCAGAATTAGCAGATTGAGATCTTTGCTTCCTACTTTCCGTGCTAATTTCTCGGTCAATTTCTTTCATAACAATTTGAAAAGCATTTTTTACATTGCCAAAATTATATAATTCCAATTGAGGGTCAAGATCTTGTTTTTCAGCTATTTTTGAAATTTCTTTCTTCGCACTATTTTCGAATTCATCGCCGAGACTTTCTTCCTTACTTGCACCTTTACTTGCTACTCCACTATCACAATTATCAACTCTTCCCTTCCAGGCTTGAATAAATTTTCCCGTAAAATCTTTAATCTTATCCATAAGACTTTTCTGCGCTTCAGCTAATTCTTCACTTGACGCAACAAAAAGTCTATCTTTGCTACCTAACATCGCTTTAACTTTATTAACATAATAAGATTCAGAAAAATCATTTATCATATTAGCAATATCTGGTAATTTTGGCTTAACCTCCTCTATTTCCTCTATACCTTCGGTCTTGTTCACCTGATTCTTTCTACGCCGCAACAAATTTCCCTCTCTTTCATCAAGTTTAGGTAAAATCTCTGTATCTAAATTTTCTAAACCTCCAAGGAACTCTTTGTCCCTTACTATCTCGCTTTTAGTTTTATAACTTTTATCTGCAATTTTAGCTTTCAACAAGGCCTTAGTAAATGATAAATCATATTTTTTTGTATTCTTTACTATTTTTCCAACAAATTCTTCCCTTGTATATTCTTTTTTATCTTGACAAAGAATGGTGGTTTTAATTTTTCCTAATCCATCATCGTCCAATCTTAATTCTGGCGGAGTTCTATCGCGGCCAAGGGCTTGCATCACATCATGTATTGTTGCCTTTGAATTGCAATCTAAAATTATTTTACCAATACCAGAACTTGCCGCGCCATAATCGCCACCAACCCTGTTTCTGTCATCAAAAAGTGAAAGCGTTGCTTGTGATCCAAGACCATTCTTTTCTATAAAGCTATCTATCGAATTATCTTGCCTGTCTTTTTTGGCTTCAGGGTGGTCCTTTGTTACAAAACCTTCCCCACCATTATCAGAAATTTTCCAAGCATCATTTTCTTTATGAAAAACCTTCATTCTTAGCTCGCTCGCT
>CBFIDI010000049.1:0-9451 GCA_965661355.1 Rickettsiales bacterium
TTTGCAAGATGCGCTTGAAAAAATGGACCTTAAAACTAGAATGCAATCCGCTATTCAAATGAATACAATTTGCGAGCCGTATGTTAAAAGAAGAGATGCTAGGCACCTTGAAAGAAAAAGAATTGTAATTTTTGCAGCAGGGACTGGAAATCCGTTTTTTACAACCGACACCGCATCAGTGTTGCGCGCGGTTGAAATGAATTGTGATGCAATTTTAAAAGGAACTCAGGTTGATGGAGTTTACTCGTCGGATCCAAAAAAAGACAAAAACGCAGTACGCTATGATAAAATTAGCTATATGGATGTTTTAAAGCAAGATTTAAAAGTTATGGATCAAACCGCTATAACTTTAGCTAAAGATAATTCTTTGCCAATAATAGTTTTTTCAATTAAAAGTGAAGAGGCTTTATGCGAAATTGTGTGTGGCAAAGGTAAATATACAATTATAAATTAAAGTTTAAAATGGCAGGACATTCGAAATTTGCAAATATAAAGCATAGAAAAGGAGCTCAGGATAAAAAGCGCGGGAAGCTTTTTACTAAATTATTGCGCGAAATAACTGTTGCTGCTAAAACTGGTCAGCCAGATCTTAGCTTTAACCCAAGGTTAAAAAATGCAGTAATTGAAGCTAGGTCAAATAACTTGCCAAAAGACAGAATTGACGCGGCGATAAAAAAAGTTGCTAGCGGAGCTGATGGTGATAATTATGAAGAAATGCGTTATGAGGGCTATGGACCAGGCGGGGTAGCATTAATTATTGAAGCGTTAACAGATAATCGCAACAGAACTGCGGGTGAAGTTAGGAGTATTTTGTCTAAGGCCGGAGGATCTTTGGGTGAAAATGGTTCGGTAAATTTTATGTTTGACCATGTTGGTGTAATTGTTTATGATGCTAAAAAGGTTGATGGCGAAAAGCTATTTGAAGCTGCAATAGAGGCGGGGGCAAGTGATGTCGAGCTTGACGAGGAATATCATTATATTTATACTTCAATTCAAGATTTTGCACTTGTTAGGGACAATATGATAGAAAAATTTGAAGACCCAGCTTCTTCAAAAATAGACTGGAAAGCAAAAGATGAAATAGAAGTTGACAAGGTTGATAAGGCGCAAAAAATAATGAGATTAGTCGACAATCTCGAAGATTGTGACGACGTTCAATCTGTTTCTGGCAATTATTTTTTTACTGACGATGTTGTCGATCAGTTAGATTAAAAGCGTTATTTTATAAAATATTTTCGGATTGCGCAAGGATGAAAGAAATGAAAAAAAATATCACAATTTCGATAATATTTTTTATTTTATTATTTTTGCCAACGGCCGATAATTATTTTGACTTTTCTCCGGTTAAGCAGATTTTTGAAAAAAGAAAAGCGGTGAAAAAGCCGGAATTTCCTAAAAAAATCTCTCAGATTAAATATTACTTTGAAAAATTCGAAAAATTTTACAATGACAATTACGGCCTTAGAAAAAGCTTAATTAGTCTTAACGGATTTATTATGGATAATATTTTTAATGAATCACCTGACGAAAGGGCTGTTATTGGCATTGAAGGCTGGCTATATTTTGATAACAAAGATTCCTTGCTAGATTTTCAAGGTTTGGCAAAAATTTCAGATAAAAAAGTCGACATCTTAGCTGAAAATCTAATAGAAAATTGGCGCCAAGCTAAAAAAAGAAATATTAATTATATGTTGGCGATTTCTGCTGATAAATCTAGTATTTATCCTGAATTTTTGCCAAAATATATAAAATATTCTAAAGAAAACCACAGAATAGATAAGTTAATTCATGTGTTAAAGAAAAAATCTCCCAATTTTCCGATTTTAGACTTGAGGAAGATATTGATTTTGGCAAAAAGTAACGATAATGAAATTTTATATCATAAAACTGATACCCACTGGAATAGACGCGGCGCTTTTTATGGTTATAAACATATTATGAAAAATTTTAAACTACCATACAATAAAATTGACCAATTCACAAAAATAGAAAATGGATTTTATAAGGGTGACATTTCTTACATTATGAATTCGCAGCAAAGAAATATTAATTATGATTTGAAGGCTAAGTTTAAAAAAAATTGGACATTTCTTGACCCTAAAATAGAAGAGATAAAAAAGTTCCGCAAATCTGTATTTTTTACTAATAAAAATAAGAAATTGCCCGTTTTATTTGTTTATAAAGATTCTTTTTTTGACAATATGCTATTCTTTTTTGCGCAAAATTTTTCAAATTCATATTTCATTAATGAGTTTCCTTGCAAGATAGATTTTAGCGTAACTGATAAATATAAACCCAATTTTCTAATACAAGAATTTTGGGAAAGCAGAGTTTCGCAAATTGCTGATAAGTGCAAAAGCTAGAATTGACAAAATATTTTAAATAAACAAAAATATTATATTATTAAACATATAAGATATAACTTAAATATAAAAATGAATAAAATTAAAACTGCTATTATTGGGGCTTCGGGTTATACGGGGGTAGAATTAGTTAGGATTTTACATAATCATAAAAGCTGCGAAATTGTTGCTTTAACTGCACATTCTAATTCTGGTCAAAATATTCAAGATATTTATCCGCATTTGAACCATCTTAATTTGCCCAAATTATGCACAATTGAAGAGGTTAATTTTGAAAAAATAAATTTTGCTTTTTTGTGTCTTCCACATGCCACTTCGCAAGAAATTATAAAAGAACTAGCGGTAAAATATCCGAAGTTAAAAATAATTGATCTTTCGGCTGATTTTAGGCTTGAAAATATTAAGGAATATAAAAAATGGTACAACAATGATCATTTAGCTCCTGAGTTACAAAAGAAGGCGGTTTATGGTTTATCTGAATTTAATCGTAACAATATAAAAAGCTCACAATTGGTCGCTTGTCCGGGTTGCTATCCGACTTCTATTTTACTTCCATTAATTGCGTTGCTTGAAAATTCTTTGATTGACGCTAATTCTATAATTTCAGATTCAAAATCTGGAATTAGCGGAGCAGGGCGGTCTTTGAAGCAAGAATTATTATTTTGCGAAACAAGTCACTCTTTCAAGGCTTACTCGATTGGTGGCCATAGACATATTGGCGAAATTGAACAAGAGCTATCAAAGGTTAGTAATCAGGAGGTTCAAATTGAGTTTACTCCACATTTAATACCAATTAATCGCGGAATATTATCAACAATTTATGTTGATTTAAATGATAGTTTTTCGATTGATGATGTTAAAAATTGCTTAAAAACTAGGTTCGAAGATGAATATTTTGTTAATATTGTTGAAAATGCTAAAATATCCGATGTTATTTCTACTAACTTTTGCAATATCTCCATTCATAAAGCGCATAAAAATAATAAAGTTATTATAACTTCAGTAATAGATAATTTGTGCAAAGGTGCTTCTGGTCAGGCTGTGCAAAATATGAATATTATGAGCGGAATTGACGAAAGGTCTGGCCTTGAGTTTTCGGCGGTTTTTCCCTAAAATATAAAAATTAGATTTAACAAGAATATTGCGTTAATTTTTTACAAAAGCAAGCAATATATTATTTTTACCTTGGTAAATAGCAAAAATTACATATAATTAAATAAAACAACAATGACTTGAAAAAAATATTCACTTTCAAGTGGTAATTTCTGCTGTAGATCATGATATGTAAATTTTATGATATATGTGATTTTTTTGCTTACAAATTATGTTGAAAAATTATTTTACCCAAAAGACTATTTTTTAAAACCCCCGAAATACAACTAACAAATTTACTTTTTTCAATTGAGTTTTATTCTTGAAAATTACTTCAAAGATTTAGATTTGGTAATATAATTATATAGAGTTAATTTACAGTAAATATTATGACAACAATTTTTGCTCCGACTTCAACTTTTTCTGGATCTTCGATAGTAACGATTAGAATTTCCGGAGAAAAATCTATGGAATGCGCGCAAAAGCTTGGCTTTATTTTAGTAAGGCCAAATATGGTGCAATTTGTTAAAATTAAACATAATAATCAAATAATTGACGAAGCTTTGGCTGTCTATTTTAAGGCGCCACATAGCTTTACGGGGCAAGATATTGTAGAAATTTCTATTCATGCTTCAATTTATATTTACAATAAAATCTCTGAAATTTTGATGCAAATTCAATCGGTTAGATTGGCCGAGCCTGGAGAATTTTCGAAAATTGCATTTTTAAATAATAAATTAGACCTAATTCAGGCAGAAGCAATAATCGATCTGATAAAATCTGAAACAAGTTTACAGCATAAACAGGCTATAAAACAAATTTCGGGACAATTTGCAAAAATATATGATGAGCTAAGAGATAAAATTATTGAAATTCTTGCGTTAATTGAAAGCATTATTGATTTTCCGGACGAGGATTTACCTAAAAAAATTATAGATCTGGTCAATGAAAAAGTTTTAAGGCTTAAAAATGAAATAAGAACCCATCTTGAAGATAAAAAAAGGGGGCAGAAAATTAAAGAAGGCTTAGAGTTGGTTATAATTGGCGCACCCAATGTAGGTAAGTCAAGTCTGATAAATTATTTAACTAATAGTCATATGGCTATAATTTCTGATATTGCTGGTACAACTCGCGATATATTGGAGGCCAATCTTGACATTGCCGGAGTTGCGGTTAGGCTAATTGATACTGCGGGAATAAGAAAAAGCGAAAATA
Organism: Rickettsiales bacterium; assembly: GCA_965661355.1. Taxonomy (GTDB): domain Bacteria; phylum Pseudomonadota; class Alphaproteobacteria; order Rickettsiales; family UBA1997; genus CAMCFD01. Next base: position 4,671 of record CBFIDI010000049.1, read on the forward strand.
TAATTGAAAAAGAAGGAATTAAAAGAGCGATTTTAAGAGCCAAAAAGTCTGATTTAGTTTTATATGTTGATGATTTGGCTTGCAACTTTAATAAAGAAATTTTAAATGATTTATATAATTCTGACTTTTCGGGAGAGGTTATAAAAATTTTTAATAAATTAGATATCGCTAAAAACCAAGACAGTAAAGAGTTTGATGTTGCAATTTCATTAAAAGAAAAAACTAATCTTGATAAACTAAACAAACTTATTAAAAGCAAAGTTAAAAAAATTATTCCTGATGATTGCAATTTTTTAATTACTAGGCAAAGACATAGAAAGTCTTTAGAAAGCGCTTTTGAGGCTCTTGAAAATTTTAACCTTGAAATGAATATAGAGCTTGCGAGTGAAGAATTAAGGCATTGCGCTAATGAAATTGCAAAAATAACAGGAAGAATAAATGTTGATGATGTTTTGGATGCTGTTTTTTCAAAATTTTGTATAGGCAAATAAAATCCTTTGTTAATTTTATATTATTTTAAATCTTTAAAGTTATATAAAGATAAGATATTTTTAGTAAAAAATTACCAATAATAACGCCATATATTTCTAGATTTTTATAATGATTTTTTGCCAATATAAACGAAGTGTTTATGCGCTTTTTGAAGGTTGAACTTAGAATTGTATCAAAATCTCAAATAAATAATTTGATTAATAAATTTGTTATCAAGCAAAAATTATAACAAGTAAATTAAAGGTGTTAATAAGCCATGACTAATAAATCAGTATTTAAAGATAGAGATTTTGCATTTATGGCTATTTAACTTCAAAACTAACCATTTATGCGTCAATATTTAATCATTAAAATCATCGTCAAAATTTCTGTAAAATCAGGTAATATTACTCTAATGACAAATTATAAATTTTAAAGATGTGTTTTTTAATAAAATTGTTACAAAAACTCGAAAATTAAGGGTAAATTGTCTAAAAATTATATAAAATTTATTTATTTTCATATTTTATACCAAATCTCATCTTTAAATATTAATTAAGGGCTAAATAATTTGATTAATAAATTTATTAGCAAAAACTTATCCGATAGCAACTCTATGTTAGGTTTTTTGGTTATGGATTTAGCGATTAAATTACGGATGGATAAATTGGCGCTTGAAGATGGGATTTAGTATTATAATAATTCTTCGCTACAAAGCGTCAAATTCATTTAATTAAAGCGTTAGAAAGAAATTTTCGCCTGAACTATAAACTTTACATTTTACATAAAACTTGTTACAATTTAGCATTTAGCGTAATTATTTAAAACTGATATGACAAAAGAAGAATATACAAAATTTATCGAAAATTATATTGAAAAAGTTAAGTCTAGATCTGGTCAAATGTTAGGATATCCTATAGCTAAAGATTTTGATTACAGCGATCTTTACGAGCTTTTGAAATATCCGCTTAATAATCTTGGTGACCCTCTGGTAGAGTCAACTTACGATCTAAATTCAAGGTCAATAGAGCGCGAAGTTGTTGAATTTTTTGCCGATATATTCAACGCCCCTAAAGATAATTTTTGGGGATACGTTACAAATGGCGGTTCAGAAGGTAATTTATACGCTCTTTATCTTGCCAGAGAGCTTTATCCGAGCGCGATGGTTTATTTTTCGGAAAGTACTCATTACAGCGTTCAGAAGAATATTCATTTACTTAACATGAATTCAATAACCATAAGGTCGCAAGACAATGGCGAGATTGACTATGATGATTTGCACGACGCTGTACACGAGCATCGCGATAAGCCGGCGATAATTTTTGCTAATATTGGCACTACAATGACCGAGGCAAAAGATGATATTGGTAAAATTAAACTAGCTCTAAAAAAATCAGCAATCAGAAATTTTTATATCCACGCAGACGCCGCTCTTAGCGGAACTTATTTGGCATTATTGAAGTCTGAGCCAAAATTTGACTTTGCCGCCGGATCTGACTCGGTAGCAATTTCGGGCCATAAATTTATTGGTTCGCCAATTCCCTGTGGCGTTGTTGTTGTAAAAAAATCATATCGCGACAGAATTGGTCAAACAATTCCTTATATTGGCACCGTAGACACAACGATTACGGGCTCTAGAAATGGCCATAGCCCAATTTTTTTATGGTATGCAATTAAAAAAATGGGCCCAAAAAAAATGAAAGAAAGGGCGTTAAATTCAATGAAAATAGCTGATTATCTTAAGGGTAAACTCAATGACCTTGGTCTTAATGCGTGGCAAAATAAAAATTCTATTACTGTGGTTTTTGATAGGCCAAGCGATAAAATATGCAAAAAATGGCAACTTGCTAGCGAAGATAACATGACTCATGTTATTTGCATGCCCGGAATTGACAAAGATTTAATAGACTTGTTTTTAAAAGATCTAGAAAAATAATTTTATTTGCCAATTTTAAACATATCTAAAATTGAGCTTTTCTCTAGGGGTTATTTTTATTTTAACTTTCTTGATATTTACGATTTATTTTAAAATTAACAAAAAATATTATTCATGAAAAATAATGAAATATATACTGCAAAAAGTGGTTTAAGAATATGTTGCGACGAAATGAAAGATGTTGAAACTGTCTCTGTTGGAGTTTTTGTTGGCTCGGGAAGTAGAAATGAAGAAAAATCTAATAACGGAATTTCTCATTTTTTAGAGCATATGGCTTTTAAAGGTACAAAAACTAGAAATGCTAAGCAAATTGCTGAAGATTTTGAAAATATTGGTGGTAAAATTAACGCTTACACCTCAAGAGAAAAAACAGTTTATTATGCTAAGGTTTTAAAAAAAGATGCTGAATTTGCTGTTGAGTTTCTTGCTGACATTGTTCAAAATTCAATTTTTGATGAAAAAGAGCTAGAAAGAGAGCGTGGAGTTATCTTGCAAGAAATAGCGATGACAAACGATGCGCCCGATGATATAATATTTGATTATTTTCAAGAAACCGCATATCCTAATCAGGCGATAGGAAGGTCTATTTTAGGGCCGATAAGCAATATAGAAAAGTTTTCGCGCCAAGATTTTATTCAATATACAAATAACAACTATAATTATTCTAATATAGCCCTTGCCGCTGCGGGAAATATTAAGCAGGAAAAGTTAGAAAAATGGGGCGAAAAATATTTCAATAATTTAGGTACGCAAAAAGTGAAAAAGCCGACAAAAGCTAAATATGTTGGCGGCAAAATTCTCAAAGAAAAGGATCTTGAGCAGGTAAATTTAATTTTGGGATTTGATGGGATTTCATATATTGATGATGATTATTACAAGGTTAAAATTCTCTCGTCAATTTTAGGCGGAGGAATGTCTTCGCGACTTTTTCAATCTGTAAGAGAAGTTAAGGGTTTAGCCTATAATATTCAAGCATTTAATATGTCTTACCAAGATTGTGGAGTTTTTGCAATTTATGCTGCTACCTCTCAAGATAAGGTTTCTCAATTATTGCAAGCCTCGGAAAATGAAATAGAGAAAATTTGCACTGATATTTCGGCGCAAGAATTAAAAAGAGCTAAAAAACAACTTGAATCTTCCTTTTTAATGGCAAAAGAGAGTTCTTCTTCAAGAATGCAAAAAATTGGATCCAATATATTGTCGCACAACAAAATATTGGACGAGAAAGATATTTTAGATAAGGTAAAAAATGTAACCAAACAAGATATCTTAAATATTTCTAATAAATTATTTTGTAGCAATAGTTTAAAATCATTTGCCGCAATAGGAAAGGTTGAAGGTTTGTAATTGAAATAGAAGTTGGTTATTTTTGGAGAAGGTAAGACTTGTAAAATATAATTGCTAATCTATTAAAAGATAGGTTTGTTGCGTGTGTTGGTTTTTTTATGACTAAAGCAATCATTAGGTTTTTTAATTCTGGAGGTGTCAGAACTTACAAGTCTTACTTAAGGTCTAGTATATCATAAATTTAGATTATCTACAAGATAATATATATTAAATCTATTAAATTTACAATAAAATATCAAAAATGTAGCGTTTTGCAACATTTTGTATCTTAGATAGACTGATCAAAAGCAAATATAGATAGATTAAAACAACATCTTTATTGCTAAAATATTAAATAATTTGCTGTTTTTTGTTAATTTTGCGTCAATAATTTTTGTCAAATAGCTTCAAGATGTGACTTTAAATATTGATTAGGTTCTAGAAAAGATTGCAATATTTAAACTTTATTATTTATTATTATTTGCTAAAAAGCTTCACGAAGATAAATTATTATAAAAAATGAATGATATCGTCACATTAGAAAGTATTTATAAATTTTAAGTGTCCGTATCCTTTCTTTTGGCTTTAAAGTTATATATTTTATATTAAGTTGATTTTTTTATTAATTATTTGCTAAAAATATTTTGTTTTAGGTAGCTTTCAAGATGAAAAATGTAAGATATTATTGAAAATTATTATTAAAGATAAATTACTTAGTTAAAAATAAGTTTGTCAATAATGGTTTGTATGATGAATTAATCGTTAAAATCTAAAAATATCTGTTACCAAGACATGTTTTTTTAATAAAATTATTAATCTAAAATTATTGTTTAAGGATGAATTTCATTATAAATAAGATCTTAAAATTAGGGGCTTTTATTATATTCTTAAAATATAGTTGAATAAAATATTAATTTAATTAAGTTTTCTTACTTTAAGTCGGTAATTATTAACTAGATTTTTAATATTTAGAAAAATGGAAAAATAACGGCTTGAATTTTAATAATTTTCTTAGACGAAACTGATGAACTCTGAGTTGTAATATTAT